>NZ_JBQTJC010000116.1:0-13235 GCF_052387495.1 Sphingosinicella sp.
CCGCCCAATCTGCTGGTCATGGACCAGGCCGGGGTCGAAGCTTATCGCGCGCGCGCCGCGCAGTCGGTCGACAACGAGTTCGATTTCCGCGGCATCGCCTGGCTCGGGCGACAGCGCGACGTCAGCACCGCCGTCTCCGCCAACGCCTTCCGCGACGTCCGCACGGCGCCGCCCTCGCGGGCGCGCGGCGAATATCTCGGCTTCGGCCAGAACACGCCGGCCCAAGGCTATTTGCAGGCCGGCGGCGGCACGCGCGGCGCCGGCCGCGACGATTGCGCCTGGTCGCTCGCCGCCTGGGGCCGGCCGATCTCGGCCGCGGAGCTGTTCAGCGCCCGCCGCGCGATCGGCGCCGAGGCGCCCGGAGAGGCGGACATCGTCACCGGCGAGGCCTTCACCGACACCGCGATCCAGGGGCGCGACGATCTCAACCAATATCGCATCCTCCATTTCGCCACGCATGGCCTGGTCACGGCGCCACGGCCCGAATGCCCCGCCGAGCCGGCCTTGCTGACCAGCTTCGGCAGCGGCGAATCGGACGGCCTCCTCACCTTCTCGGAGATTTTCGACCTTCGGCTGGACGCCGACCTGATCGTTCTCTCCGCCTGCGACACCGCCGGGCGCGCCGGCCTCGCCGTGACCGAGGCGGCGGGCCTGACCAGCGGCGGTGACTTCGCGCTGGACGGCCTCGTTCGCGCCTTCATCGGCGCCGGGGGGCGGATGGTCGTCGCCAGCCACTGGCCCGTCCCCGACGATTACAACGCCACCCAGCGGCTGATCTCGGGCATGTTCGGCGCCCCTCCGGGCACCGGCGTCGCCGGCGCGCTCGGCATCGCCGAACGGCAGCTGATGGACGAAGCCGATACCTCCCATCCTTATTATTGGGCGGGCTTCGCGGTGATCGGCGACGGCGCCGCGCCGGTCGTCCGCGCCGCGCCGGTGCAAACTGCCAGTGCCGAGTGAACCTTAGGGCGCCTGCTTCGTTGAGCGGGGGTCGCCGGTCCCTTTGGCGACGGAGCGGGGGCTAATTGATCGAGACCCGATTGGTGTTCGCGGCAATTGCCGGTGGCGCTCTGGCGCTGCCGGTTGTCGCGCAACCGGGACAGGCACCGCAGCCCGACGAGCCGATCGTTTCCGACAGCCAGTTCGAAGAGGCGCTGCCGCCGCTCGATCCCGAACTCTACGAACCGCTGGAGCGGCTCGAGCCCGCCGATCCTAACGCCCCTCCCCCGCCGCCCTTCCCGCCCGTGCCCGGCCCGGTCGAGGACGCGCCGCTCGGCGACCCGGCACTGACCGAGCCGCTGCCGCCGCTCGCCACCTTCGACGCCGAGCCGGTCCAGGATGTCGCCGCCGCCGGGGAGAGCGAGGCGCCGCCGGCGGTCCGCTACGAGTTCGTCGTCAACGGCCTCGACGAGGTCGATCTCGCCGGCCGCTTCCGCTCGCTCTCCGCGCTGGAGGATGCTGACGGCGAGGCGGTCAACGGGGCGATGATCGCCCTACGCGCCGAGGAGGACGAGGCGCTTGCCGTCCGCCTGCTCCGCTCGGAGGGCTATTATGACGCGGTCGCCACCTCGGCGATCGAGCAGCTGCCCGATCAGCCCGGGCGGCTGCGCGTCACCGTCACCGCCGCGCCGGGCAACCGCTATAGTCTCGGCGACATCCAGATCACCGGGCCCGGGACGGTGCCGCCGGGGCTTGCGCGCGAGGCGCTGGCGCTGGAGAACGGCCAGCCGATCGTCGCCGCCGACGTCGAGGCGGCGGAAGCGAACGTGCTACTGCGCCTGCCGCAGCAGGGCTATCCCTTCGCCGAGGTCGGCCTCAGGGACATCGAACTCGATCCCGAGACCCGGCTCGGCGCTTATTCCCTGCCGGTCGCGCCCGGGCCGCGCGCCACCTTCCGAAACATCATTACCGAGGGCGAGCTCGCCTTCGGCCAGGAGCATGTCGAACTGCTCGCCCGCTTCGAGGCCGGCGAGCTCTACGATCGCCGCCTGGTCGACGACGTGCGCGAGGCGATGGTCTCCACCCGCCTGTTCGACACCGTCTCGGCCGAGCCGGTGCGGACCGGCGAGCCGGGGCCCGACGGCACCGAATATGTCGACATCCTCGTCCGCCAGGATGCCGGGCCGGCACGCTCGCTCGACGCCAGCGTCGGCTATTCGACCGGCGAGGGGCTGCGCGCCGAGGCGGCCTGGGAGCATCGCACCCTGTTCCCGCCGGAAGGCTCGCTGCGCATCGCGGCGATCGGCGGCACCGCCGAGCAGCAGCTCGCGATCCGCTTCCGCCGCAACAATTGGGGACGGCGCGACCGCGCTTT
Organism: Sphingosinicella sp.; assembly: GCF_052387495.1. GTDB lineage: Bacteria > Pseudomonadota > Alphaproteobacteria > Sphingomonadales > Sphingomonadaceae > Allosphingosinicella. Next base: position 2,315 of record NZ_JBQTJC010000116.1, read on the forward strand.
GCTCTTCCAGTTCGAGGCCGGGCAGCGCGATTACGAGGCGTTTCAGGGTTACACGACGCGGCTCTACGGGCTGATCAGCCGCGAATCGACGCCGATCTGGCAGAAGCGCTGGACCTATGCGGTCGGTGCCGAGATACTGGCGACCAACGAGAGCCGCGTCGGCCGGGCCCGCCTTTCGCTCAGCGACGCCTATTTCATCGGCGGTCTGATTGGCCAGCTCGGCTACGACCGCTCGAACAGCCTGCTCGATCCGACCAGCGGCTTCCGGCTGCTCGCCCGGGTCAACCCGGAGGTGTCGCTGCGCGACGGCGCGGATTTCTATTTCCGCAGCCTGATCGAGGGCAGCGCTTATTATCCGATGGGCGATTTCGTCCTCGCCGGGCGGGTTCGCTTCGGCTCGATAACCGGCGTGCCGCGCGATGCGCTGGCGCCCTCGCGGCGCTTCTATGCGGGCGGCGGCGGCTCCGTGCGCGGCTTCGGCTTTCAGGAGCTGGGGCCGCGCGAGATCCTGCCCAACCCGGATTTCGATCCGGCCGACCCCGACGCCGAACCGGCGACGATCGCGGTGCCGCTCGGCGGGCGCAGCCTCGCCGAGTTCGCCCTCGAGGGCCGCTACCGCTTCGGCAACTACGGCGTCGTCGCCTTCGTCGACGCGGGCCAGGTCTATGAGGCCGAATATCCGACCTTCTCGTCGATGCGCTTCGGCGTCGGGGTCGGGGGGCGGCTCTACACCAATTTCGGTCCGATCCGGCTCGACGTCGCGACCCCGATCGACCGCCGCCAGGGCGAATCGCGAATTTCGATCTACGTCTCAATCGGACAGGCCTTCTGATGGCGAGCGCGGCGGACACCGAGGTCGTCGTCCGGCGCCGCCATCCGGCGGTGAGCGTCGCCAAATGGGCGGGTATCGGCCTGCTCGTGATCCTGCTGCTGCTCGGTGCCTTCGCCGCCTGGCTCAACACCGATCCGGGCCGGCGCTTCATCGTCCACCAGATCAACAATTTCGAAGCGGCCTCGGGCCTCCAAGTCCATGTCGACCGGATCAGCGGCTCGGTGTTCGGCGAGATGACGCTGCACGGGCTCGCGCTCAGCGATCCTCAAGGCGTGTTCCTGCGCGCGCCGACGGCGGAGCTCGACTACCGGCCCTTCGCCTACCTGCGCAATCATATCGACATCCGCGCACTGACCATCCCTTCGGCGCGGCTTCATCGCCTGCCCGAGCTGCGCCCGGGCGATCCCGACGCGCCGCTGCTGCCGGACATCGAGATCGACGTCGGGCGGCTGCGCATCGAGCAACTCATCGTCGATCCCGCGGTGACCGGCCGCCGCCATATCCTCTCGATCGACAGCCGCATCCGGATCGACGAGGGCCGCGCCGAGCTCGGCCTCGGTCTCGGCGCGGTCGCGGCGCCGGGCTTCCCGGGCGGCGACCGGCTCTCCCTGCGGCTCGACGCGGTGCCGGCGGAGAACCGGCTCGACATCGACCTCGGCCTCAATGGCCCGCAGGGCGGCTTCCTCGCCGGACTGATGGGCGTCGACCAGGCGATCGTCGCGCGGATCGAGGGACAGGGCGACTGGGCACGCTGGCAGGGCCGCGCCCGCGCCGGGCTCGGCGGCCGCGGCATCGCCGATCTGAGGATTTCCGGCCGCGACGGCACCTTCACCGTCGAGGGGCCGCTCCGCCCCGGGCTGATCATGGCAGGGCCGGTCGAGCGGCTCGCCGGGCCGATCACGCTCGTCCACCTCGTCAGCACCTTCGAGAATCGCCGCGCCGACATGCGGCTTCGCATGCAGAGCCGCGCCGCCGCGATCGCCGCCCGGGGGCTGGTCGATCTCGGCCAAAACCGCTTCGAAGGCGTGCAGGTCGCCGCGCGGCTGCTCCAGCCGGGGGCGATCGCGCCCAATCTCTCCGGGCGCGGCGTCCAGATCGCCCTGCTGCTCAACGGCGCCTTCGCCACGCCGAGCGTCGCCTACGATCTGCGCGCCGCCAGCCTCAGCTTCGACGCGACCACGATTGAGGGGCTGCGCGCGGTGGGCAGCGCGCGGGTCGACGCGGACGAGATCGTGATTCCCGTCTCGGCGAATGCCCGGCGGATTCTCGGCTTCGACGCGGTGGCGGGCGGCACCGTCACCAATGTCCGGCTCGACGGCCAGCTCGGCATCACGGGCACCCGGCTCGTCTCCGACAATCTCCGCCTCCGCTCCGACCGGATCGACGCCACGCTCGCGCTCGCCTTCGATCTTGCCGAGGGCCGCTATCTCGCCGCGATCAACGGGCGGGTGGACAATTATCTGGTCGACGGCGTCGGCCTGTTCGACGTCCGCACCGATCTCGACATGACGGCCACGGCGCAAGGTTTCGGCCTCAGCGGACGGGTCGCGGCGCGCAGCCGGCGGATCACCAACACGACGATCGCCGACCTGCTCGGCGGCCCGGCGACGATCACCGCCAATATCGCGATGGAGCCGTCCGGGCTGGTCCGGATCGGCGACGTCCGCGTCGCCGCACCGCTGCTCCGCGTGACCTCGGGCGGCGGCACCTATGCGCCGAACGGCGCGCTCGACCTGAGGCTGACCGGAGTCAGCTCCAGCTACGGCGCGCTCACGGTGCGCGTCACGGGGAGCGCGAGCGCGCCCCGGATCCAGCTGAACGCGGCCAATCCCGGCTTCGGCGTGGGCTTGCGGGACGTCGAGGCGACCGTCCGCGCGACCGCGGCCGGCTGGGCGATCCAGGCGAGCGGGCAATCCGCCTACGGGCCGTTCACCGCCGATGTCGTCATCCTCTCCAACCGCGGCCCGCTCACCATCGCGATCAACCGGCTGACCTTCGCCGGGATCGACTTCGCCGGCCGCGTCGTGCGTTCGCCCGCCGGGCCGTTCGTGGGCACCCTGACCATGGTCGGCCAGGGCTTCGACGGCTCGGTCCGGTTGAGCGCGGCGGGCCGCTACCAGCGGATCGACATCGCCGCGACCGCCAACGGCGCGCGCACCCCGGGCGAGGTCCCGATCATCATCCAGCGCGGCCTCGTCCAGGCCCGGATCATCCTCTATCCCGACGCGCCCGAGATCGTCGGCGACGCCCAGCTCGCCGGGCTCGCCAGCGGCGACCTCTTCATCGATCGCGCCCGGCTCCGGATCAACTATCGCGGCGGCAGCGGCCAGGCGCAGTTGCTCGCCGAGGGCCGGCGCGGCGTCTCCTTCCGCGTCGCCGCCAACGCCGCGCTCGCCCCCGACGCGATCCGCGCCGCGATGCAGGGCCAGGTCAACAACATCCCGTTCCGCTTCGCCGAGCCCGCCATGATCCGGCGCGAAGGCACCGGCTGGCGGCTGGAGCCGGTCACCGTCGCGCTGCGCGAGGGTCGGGTGCGGCTCGCCGGGCGCTATGGCGACGGCCTGATCGTCCAGTCGCGGCTGGATAGCCTCGATTTGTCGATCCTCAACGCCTTCTCGCCCGGGCTCGGCATCGGCGGCCGCGCCACCGGCAGCCTCGATTTCGCCCAGCCGAGCGGCAGCTCGTTCCCGCGCGCCGAAGCTCGGCTCAACATCGAGAATTTCACCCGCACCGGCATCGCGACCCGCTCGGTGCCGGTAAACATGGCCTTCGCCGGCGCGCTCCGGCCCGAGGGCGGCCAGATGGCGGCCGTGATCCGGCGCGGCGGCACCATCATCGGCCGCCTGCAGGCGCGGTTGCAGCCGCTCGGGCCGCAAGCCGGCTCGTGGACCGAGCGGCTGTTCGCGGCGCCGCTCGCGGGTGGCATCCGCTATAACGGCCCGGCCGATGTGCCCCTGTCCTTCGCCAACTTCCCGGGCCACCACCTGACCGGCCCGATCGCGCTCGGCGCCGATTTCAGCGGCCGGCTGCAGAATCCGCAATTCACCGGCCTCGCCCGCGCCGACAACCTCACCTACACCAACGAGCAATATGGGACGCGGATCACCAATCTCGCGCTCCAGGGCAGGTTCAGCTCGTCGCGGCTCGAGATCGTTCGCCTCTCCGGCCGCGCAGGCGAAGGCACGGTGAGCGGCCAGGGCTCGATCGGCCTCGCTTCCGCGCAGAGTTTCCCGATCGACCTGCGCCTCCAGTTCGAGAACGCCCAGCTCGCGCGCAGCGACGATATCGGCGCGACCGCGACGGGCACGCTCGCCATCATCAACGGCGCGCAGGGCGCCCGGATCAGCGGCGAGCTGGCGCTCGGCGAGGTCCGCTACCAGTTCGTCCGCCAGGCCGCCGCCGAGGTCCGCCAGCTCGCCGGGGTCCGCCGCCGCGGCGAGCCGATCCGGCCGCCGAACGCGGAGATCGCGGACGCGGGTGTGCCGAGCATCTGGCAGCTCGATCTGCGCCTGCGGGCCGACAACCAGGTCTATGTTGGCGGGATGGGCCTCGAATCCGAATGGTCGGCGGATTTGCGCGTCGAGGGCACGACGGCGACGCCGCGCATCCTCGGCGAGCTCGATCTGATCCGCGGCGATCTGAGCCTCGCGGGGCGGCGCTTTGAGGTCCGGCGCGGCCATATCTCCTTTACCGGCGCGCGGCCGCCCAATCCGCGCATCGACCTCGAGGCGACCAGCGACATCGAAGGCGTCGAGGTCGGCATCAACGTCAGCGGCAGCTCGACCAACCCGCAAATCGCCTTCACCTCCAGCCCGAGCCTGCCGCAGGACGAGGTCGTCTCGCGCATCCTGTTCGGCAGCTCGGTGACCGAGATTTCGGCGCTGCAGGCGATCCAGCTCGCGACCTCGCTGAACTCGCTGCGCGGCGGCGGCGGCGGGCTCAACCCGCTCGGGCGGCTGCGCTCGGCGACCGGCTTCAGCCGCATCCGCATCCTCGGCGCCGACGAGACCACCGGCCGCGGCACCGCCGTCGCCGCCGGCATGTACCTTTCCGACGACATCTATGTGGAGCTGATCACCGACGCCAAGGGCTTCACCGCGACCCAGATCGAAATCTCGCTGTCGCGGACGCTCAGCCTGCTCTCGGCATTCGGCTCGCAAAGCGGGACCAACGTCAACCTGCGCTACAATCGGGATTACTGAGCGGCGCGCTCCCGGAGCGTGAGCAAATCGTCGGTCACGGTCATCGTGAAGGCGGGCTTGTTGCCCGGCGGCGTCTCGGCGATCGCGTCGACGAAGGCGGCGCGGGTCTCGGGATCGTCCTAGACCATCTTCGCCTCGAACGCCTTCTGCCACGTCGCCTCGTCCGGCCATTCGGCATAAGCGACGAAACGGCCGTCGCGCTCGCGATGGAGGCGCGAGCCGTGGCTGCCGTAGATGCGCGTGATATGCTCGGTGCCCCGCCGCCAGGCCGCGCGGAACTGCTCTTCCTTGCCCGGATGGACCCGCCACCAATAGACCGCGACGAACATGAGCGCGCCTCCGAAGTCCGGCGCCCCGGCGGATCAGGCGGGGATGGTGCCCAGGGGCGGGATCGAACCACCGACACCGTGATTTTCAGTCACGTGCTCTACCAACTGAGCTACCTGGGCATTTCCGGCGAGGCGCGGAAGAAAAGCGCCTATAGAGGGGCCTAACGTTCGCTGTCCAGCCCGTCTTCGCCGCCCCCGAAGGCCTCGGGACCGGCGGGTTCGCCGGGCACGCGATAGCCGTTGCCGAGCCAGTTCAGAAGGTCGCGGTCGCGGCAGCCCTGGCCGCAGAACGGCTTGTGCGCCGCGCTCGCGGGCTTGCCGCACAGCGGGCAGGCGTCAGTTTTGGCGGCTCTGGACATGCCCGGCCGATATGGCGAGGCCGGCCTCCCCCCGCAAGGCGACCGCGGCCCCCGCCCGGCGCTCCAGCAGCGCGAGCCAAGCCGGCACCGCCTCGATCCGGGCGACCACGGCGGGCGCGGCGTGCAGCGTCAGCGGGCCCGGCCCGGCCCGCTCGGCACGGCGCAGCAGCGCCCGGGCGGCGGCGCCGACGGGGTCCGCCTGAACGGTCTCGGGAAGCGAGGGGCGCTCGCGGCGGCGGACGATCTGCAGGAAGCCGAAGCCGTTGACCGCAGTGCGCTCGAACGGCTGGGGCAGAATCGCGTCGACGGCCGCAGCCGCGCGCTGCCGCGCCGCGCGGTCGCCCACGGTCGGCAGGTCGATGCCGATCGAGCCCGCGATGCCGAAGCGCCGGATCGCCCGCGCGGCTGCGGCCGCGCCCGCCTCGGCCAGCTCGGCCGGCGGGAGCTGGCCGTCGACGTCGAACAAGGTCATCGCCGGGGTCAGGCTCATCCGGAGCGCGCCGCCGGGAAATGCGATCTCGCCTGTTGCCGCTTCCTCGAGCAACTCGGACCAGCCCGCCTGTTCGAAGAGGTCCGGGTCGGAGATCGAGACAGCGACCGCGCCCGTTCGCTCCGCCAGTGTCGGGGCATTGCCGAGGGGGCCATCCGTGGCTCGCACCTTGGCGAGCTTGGTCTTGCCGGCCTCCGGAATCGCTTCGCGCACGACCTCCGCATGGAAGTCCGCGCCTTCGCTGAGTCCGGCGGCGATCGGCTCGAGCAGGGCTTCCTCATCACCCAGTGCGGTAATCCCGCTGCGGCCCGGAACCAGCACCTTGACGAGGCGCGCGGGAAGCACCGCCCCGGCCTTCACCCGCCCCGGCAGCTCGACCGCGGCTTCGACGATCTCGCCATTTTCGACGAGGATCGCGCGATCCTCGCCGATCCCTTCCGCATGTAGCCACTCAGCCAAGCGAATACCCTGCGGCGCGGAGCAGGGCGCGAGTCTCGAACAGCGGCAGGCCGACCACGCCCGAGTGCGAGCCCGAGATCATCCGCACCAGCGCCTCCGCCCGCCCCTGGATCGCATAGCCGCCCGCCTTGCCGCGCCATTCGCCCGCAGCGAGATAGGCGGCGAGCTCGTCATCCGAGAGATGCTTGAAGGCGACGATCGAGGTCGAGAGCCGGTGGCGGGCCGTGCCCGCGCCGTCGATCAAAGTCACCGCCGAATGGACCCGGTGCCGCCGTCCGGACAGCAGGCCGAGCGCCGCGCGCGCCTCCGCCTCGGTCTCGGCCTTCGGCAGAGTCCGCCGGCCCACCGCCACCACCGTGTCCGCGGCGAGGACGAGCGCGCCCGGCTCGACCACCGCCGCCGCCTTCGCCGCGGCCATCCGCCGCGCATAGGGGATGGGCAGCTCGCCCCGGCGCGGCGTCTCGTCGATCTCGGCGGGAACGATCGCGTCCGGGGTGACGCCGATCCGCGCCAGCAGATCGAGCCGTCTCGGGGACGCGGAGGCGAGGATGAGCCGCATCGGGCGGCCTTATCCTATTTGAAGCGGTATGTGATCCGACCCTTGGTGAGGTCGTAGGGGGTGAGCTCGACCAGCACTTCGTCGCCGGTGAGCACGCGGATGCGGTTCTTGCGCATCTTGCCGGCGGTGTGACCAAGGATCTCGTGGCCGTTCTCCAGCTTCACGCGGAACATGGCGTTGGGCAGCAGTTCCACCACCTGCCCGCGCCTCTCGAGAAGTTCTTCCTTGGCCATTCAGATCCGTGCGTCCAAAAAATGCCGGGCGGCCTTAGCGGCAAGCCCCGAAAAATGAAACCCCGCCCGGAGCCGATCCGGACGGGGTTTCCCAACGGGACGATCGGACGATCAGGCCGCGCCCTGCGCCGCCAGCGCGGCGAGCAAGAGCAGGGCGACGATGTTGGTGATCTTGATCATCGGGTTCACGGCGGGGCCGGCGGTGTCCTTGTAGGGATCGCCGACAGTGTCGCCGGTGACCGCGGCCTTGTGGGCCTCCGAGCCCTTGCCGCCATGATTGCCGTCCTCGATATATTTCTTGGCATTGTCCCAGGCGCCGCCGCCCGAGGTCATCGAGATGGCGACGAACAGGCCCGAGACGATCACGCCGATGAGCAGCGCGCCCAAAGCCGCGAAGCCCTGCTCGCGGCCGGCGATGAAGCTGATCGCGAAATAGACGACGATCGGCGCGAAGACCGGGAGCAGCGAGGGGATCACCATCTCCTTGATCGCCGCTTTGGTCACGAGATCGACGGTGCGCGCGTAATTGGGCCGCGAGGTACCGTCCATGATCCCGGGATTGTCGCGGAACTGATCGCGCACGTCGATCACCACGTTGCCCGCCGCACGCCCGACCGCGGTCATCCCCATCGCGCCGAAGAGATAGGGGAGCAGCGCGCCGAGCAGCAGGCCGACGATGACGTAAGGGTTCGCGAGGGTGAAATCGATGTCGGCATAAGCGACGCCGAGCTCGCCCGCGAACAGGCGCAGGTCGGAGGTATAGGCGCTGAACAGGACGAGCGCGGCAAGGCCCGCCGAGCCGATCGCATAGCCCTTGGTCACCGCCTTGGTGGTGTTGCCGACCGCGTCGAGCGCGTCGGTGCGGGTGCGCACCTCGTCCTCCAGCCCCGCCATTTCGGCGATGCCGCCGGCATTGTCGGTGACCGGGCCGTAGGCGTCGAGCGCGACGACCATGCCGGCCAGCGCCAGCATCGCGGTCGCCGCGAAGGCGATCCCGATCAGGCCGGCGAACTGATAGGAGACGATGATGCCGACGCAGATGACCAATGTCGGCAGCGCGGTCGATTCGAGGCTGATCGCGAGGCCCTGGATGACGTTGGTGCCGTGGCCGGTGACGGACGCCTTGGCGATCGACCTGACGGGACGATAATTGGTGCCGGTATAATATTCGGTGATCCAGACGATCAGGCCGGTGACGCCGAGGCCGACCAGCATCGAATAGAACAGGTCCCAGCCGGTGAAGCCGCCGGTGACCGAGGTCGTGGCGACCGCCGGATCGACGTCGAGCCCGGCCGCCTCGGCCGGGCCGCCGATCACCGCGTTCATGTCGCCCAGCGTCTGCATGGTGACGTAGAGGATCGCCGGGATCGAGAGCAGAGCGGTCAGCCAGAAGCCCTTGTAGAGCGCGCCCATGATCGACTGCTTGCGGCCCAGGCGGACCGCATAGGTGCCGGCGATCGAGGTCAGGATGCAGACCCCGCCGATGATCAGCGGCAGGCTCATCAGCGCGAGCATCTGCGCCGGCGCGGCGGTGACGAGCAGGGCGATCAGCACCATCGTCGCGCCGACCGTGACGACATAGGTTTCGAACAGGTCGGCGGCCATACCGGCGCAGTCCCCGACATTGTCGCCGACGTTATCGGCGATCACGGCCGGGTTACGGGGATCGTCCTCGGGGATGCCGGCCTCGACCTTGCCGACCAGATCGGCGCCGACGTCGGCCGCCTTGGTGAAGATGCCGCCGCCGAGCCGCGCGAAGATCGAGATCAGGGAGGCGCCGAAGGCGAGCGCCACGAGCGCGTCGATCACCTCGCGGTCGTTGGGCGCGTGGCCCTGGATCGCGACGAGGACGTAGAAGAAGGTGGCGATGGCGAGCAAGGCGAGGCCCGCGACCAGCATGCCGGTGATCGCGCCGGCGCGAAAGGCGACGGTGAGGGCGCTCTGCAGGCTGGTGCGCGCGGCTTCCGCCGTGCGCACGTTGGCGCGGACCGAGATGTTCATGCCGATATAACCCGCCGCGCCCGAAAGCAGCGCGCCCACCGTGAAGCCGATTGCGGCGGCGACGCCGAGGAACAGCCCGACGATCACCGCGACCACCACGCCGACGACGGCGATGGTCGTGTACTGGCGGCCGAGATAGGCCTTGGCGCCTTCCTGGATCGCTTCGGCGACCGCCTGCATCCGCTCGTTGCCGGCGGGCGCGCGCAGCACCTGGACCGAGGTGAGGATGCCGTAGAGCACCGCGACCAGGCCGCAGGCGATGGCAATGAGCACGACGTTCATGAAAGTCCTTCCCCTGATTTCAAGCAGATAGGGCGAGCGCCGACGCCCGCGGCACGCCCGAGTGTGGCGCGTCCTTTAAGTGGGAAGGCGGAAGGTTGCAACCGTCCGGCTAGTCGCATTGGGACGGTCATCGGCGGTGCTCGAAGCCGAGCCGTTCGGGCAACGCCATGGGCTCACTTTCGTGGGTCAGGACAAGGCCGGCGCCCGCCTCGATCGCGCCGATCCGCGACAAGGGGAGGCCGAGCTCGTCGGCGAGCGCGAGGATCTCGGTGCCCCGCTCCGGCGGCGCGGCGAAGAGCAGCTCGTAATCGTCCCCGGCGATCGCGGCGGCGAGGCGAGCGGCGCGATCCTCGCCGCACTCGGCGAGATAATCGGCGGAGAGGGGAAGCGTTTCCAGCTCGATCCGCGCCGCGCAGCCGCTCGCGGCCGCCATCCGGCGAGCGTCGATCAGCAGCCCGTCCGAAACGTCCATCATCGCCGCAACCAAAGGCGCAAGCCGCTCGCCCGCCTCCAGCCGCGGGCGCGGATTGCGATAGCGCTCGATCAGGAAGGCGGGCTCATGCCGCCCCTGGTTCAGCGCCCCCAGCCCCGCCCCGGCATCGCCGATCGTGCCGCGGACCCACAGCTGGTGGCCGGGCCGGGCGCCGCTGCGTGCCGGCGGCACGATCGCCGAGCGGCCGAGCGCGGTTAGGCCGAGCGCGCGCGGCGCGCCCTCCGGCATCGCCACCGTGTCCCCGCCGAGCAGCGGGATGGCGAAGGCGCCGAGCGCGGTGCCGAGCCCCTTGGCGAAGGCCTGGTCCCAGTCGCTCTCGCCCAGCGCATAGCCGAGCAGCACGCCCATCGGCCGCGCGCCCTTGGCGGCGAGATCCGAGAGATTCACCGCGACCAGCTTCCAGGCCACGTCCTCGGGCGGATCGGTGGGAAGATAATGGACGCCCTCGACGATCATGTCGTGGGTGAGGACCAAAGCCCCATCCCCCATCTCCAGCACCGCCGCGTCGTCGACCAGATCGCGCGCCGCCGGATCCGTAGCCAGCGCGCGAAGCGTGTCGATGAAGGCGGATTCGGAGGTCAAGTTCCTCCCCTCGATTTCGAGGGGAGGGGGACCAGGCGAAGCCTGGTGGAGGGGGCCTTATGGTCAGGAAGAGCCCCTCCACCGCTCTTCGAGCGGTCCC
>NZ_JBQTJC010000117.1:0-1832 GCF_052387495.1 Sphingosinicella sp.
GCTTGATGTCGCGCTTCAGCGGCAGGAAATCGATCAGCTTCTCCCCCGCCATCACCCGCGCGGCGATCTTGGCGATGTGCGTGCCGATCGCCTTGGCGACGAAGGGCACGGTGCGGCTGGCGCGCGGATTGACCTCGATCAGGTACACCTCGCCCTGCTTGACGGCGAACTGGACGTTCATCAGCCCGACCACGCTCAGCCCTTCGGCGAGCAGGCGGGCCTGCCGTTCGATCTCGGCGACGATCGCCGGCTCCAGGCTGTAGGGCGGCAGCGAGCAGGCGCTGTCGCCCGAATGCACCCCGGCCTCCTCGATATGTTGCATGACGCCGGCGATGGCGACGTCTGTCCCGTCGGAGATCGCGTCGACGTCGACCTCGATCGCGTCGCGCAGATACTGGTCGATCAGCACCGGGCTGTCGCCGGAGACCTGCACCGCGGTCTCGATATAGTCTTCGAGCTGGCCTGGGGAATCGACGATCTCCATCGCCCGCCCGCCGAGCACGTAGCTCGGCCGGGTCAGCACCGGATAGCCGATCCGCTCGGCGACATTGAGCGCCTCCTCGCGGCTGCGCGCGATGCCGTTCCGGGGCTGTTTGAGGCCGAGCTTGTCGACCAGGGCCGCGAAGCGCTCGCGGTCCTCGGCGAGGTCGATCGCGTCGGGCGAGGTGCCGAGGATCGGAATCCCCTCTTTCTCCAGCGCCGCGGCGAGCTTCAGCGGGGTCTGCCCGCCGAACTGGACGATGACGCCATGAAGCGTGCCGTTCGATTGCTCGACATGGAGGATTTCGAGCACGTCCTCGACGGTGAGCGGCTCGAAATAGAGCCGGTCGGAGGTGTCGTAATCGGTCGAGACCGTCTCCGGGTTGCAATTGACCATCACGGTCTCGAACCCGGCTTCCTTGAGCGCATAAGCGGCATGGACGCAGCAATAGTCGAACTCAATCCCCTGCCCGATCCGGTTCGGCCCGCCGCCGAGGATGACGACCTTGCGCCGGTCGCTGGGCTGGCTTTCGTCCTCGGGCGCGCCGAAGCTGGGCGCCTCGTAGGTCGAGTACATATAGGGCGTCTTCGCCTCGAACTCGGCAGCGCAGGTGTCGATCCGCTTGAATACGGGCCGCACGCCGAGCCGGTGGCGCAGCCGCCGCACCTCGTCCTCGGTGGTGGCGCCGATCATCGCCTTGACCGCGTCGTGGATCAGGCCGTGGCTGCGCGCCCGCGTCTTGACCCCCTCGCCCGCGATGTTCGCCGATTTGAGGTTCAGTTCGGCCAGCCGCCGGTCGGAAAAGCCCATCGCCTTGAGGCGCCTGAGCCCCTCCGCGTCGCCCGGCAGCCCATCGCGGCAGACCGCCTCCTCCGCCTCGACGATCTCGGCGATCCGCGCGAGGAACCAGGGGTCGTATCTGGTGACGTCATGAATCTCGGCGACGCTGAGCCCTTCGCGCAGCGCCTGGGCGGCGACGAGCAGCCGGTCCGGCGAGGGTACCGCGAGAGCGGCGAGGATCGTCTCCTTCGAGGCGCCGTACAGCTCCTTGACCCCGTCGAACCCGATCAGCCCGGTCTCGAGCCCGCGCAGCGCCTTCTGCAGGCTCTCGTGAATTGAGCGGCCGATCGCCATCACCTCGCCGACCGACTTCATCGCGGTCGAGAGGACGGCCTCGCTTTCCTTGAACTTCTCGAAGGCGAAGCGGGGGATCTTGGTGACGATATAGTCGATCGTCGGTTCGAAGCTGGCGGGCGTCACGCCGGTGATGTCGTTCTGAATCTCGTCCAAAGTGTAGCCGACCGCGAGCTTGGCCGCGACCTTGGCGATCGGAAACCCGGTCGCCTTCGAA
>NZ_JBQTJC010000118.1:0-14631 GCF_052387495.1 Sphingosinicella sp.
GGGCGCCGCCAATGTCGCGGGCGACTGGGCGGCGCGGGCGGAGCGGATCGTCGGCGGTGAAATATATCCGGCGCTGAATCGCCAGGCGGAAGTGATTCGCGGCCAGCGCGCCAATGCGGTCCATGACGGCGGCGTTTGGCGGCTGCCCGAGGGGCCGGATTATTATGCCTACGGGCTGCGCTACGCGACCACCACGAACATGAGCGCGGAGGAAATCCACCGGCTCGGCCTCGACCAGATGGCCGAGCTCACCGCCCGCGCCGAGGAGATTCTGCAAACCCAGGGCATGACCCGGGGCACGGTCGCCGAGCGGCTGCGCGCGCTGGGCAGCGATCCGGCGCAACTCTATCCGAACACCGACGCGGGCAAGGCCCAGCTGCTCGCCGACCTCACCACGCAGATGACGGAAATCCGGCGGCTGACGCCTCGATATTTCGGCCGGCTGCCGCGCGCGGAATGCGAGATTCGACGTGTGCCCGAGACGATCGAGGCCGGCGCGCCGGGCGGCTATTACCAGCAGCCCGCGCTCGATGGCTCTCGCCCCGGCGCCTATTACATCAACCTGCGCGACACCGCCGAATGGCCGAAATGGACTTTGCCGACGCTCACCTATCACGAGGCGGTGCCCGGCCATCACCACCAGATCGCGCTGGCGCTGGAGGCGGAAGGGATTCCAATGCTGCGCCGCCTGCTCGGCTTCTCGGCCTATTCGGAAGGCTGGGGTCTTTATGCCGAGCAACTCGCCGACGAGATGGGCGTCTATGAGGACGTCCCGTTCGGGCGGCTCGGCTATCTCCAGTCCTTCATGTTCCGCGCCGCGCGGCTGGTCGTCGATACCGGCCTTCATCACATGCGCTGGAGCCGCGAGCGGGGCATCCAATATATGGTCGAATCGCTCGGCGATCCGGAAAGCTCGGTAGCGACCGAGGTCGAGCGCTATTGCGTCTGGCCGGGCCAGGCGACCAGCTACAAGGTCGGCCAGACCCGCTGGAGCGCGCTGCGCGAGAGCGCGCGGCAGCAGCTCGGCGACCGCTTCGATATCAAGGGCTTCCACGACACGGCGCTCGCCGCCGGCGGGATGCCGCTCGCGGTGCTGGAGCGCGTGATCGAGGATTGGGTCGCGGCCCAGGCCTGACGCTGGCCGCGCGGCAACGAATCGCGCATCTTTTCGTTGGGTCGGCAAAGCAGCCGAGGAGAGTGGTCATGTCGACCGTGCATCCCCGGCGTTTCGTGATTGCCGCCGCGCCCGGCGCGACGGCGTGGATTGAAGCGGCGTTCCGACGTGCATTCGGCCCTCCGGAGCGCCCGCCGGACGAGCTGACCAGGCTCGTCGAACGGCTCCAGCAGGCGCGATGACGCCGGACAAAGGAAAGGGAGAGCGGCGCCGCTCTCCCTTTTCTCATGGTCGCTCACGCGCTCAGGCATTTGCAGCTGCGCTCTAGATGATATGTTGTTACGGAATGAACTGGGCGGCGCTGTTTTCCTCCTTCGCGGTGCACGCGGCAACCGCGATGCTCGCTTTTTATCCGATGCCAGCCGGCAATACGACCTACGGCAAGAGTGGCGTCGGAGCCGGAGGAGGCAGCTGCAGGACACGCGCCAGCCATCCCCAATTATTTATGCTTCCTATCCCCCGGATTCTCATTGCCGGGTACGCACTGCACACCTCGGCTTTCGATTACGGCCCGCGTATTGCGGGGCCGTATTGCCCCTGGCAAACGACTCTGGATCGCGAAGCTCAGGCACGGTTTGCTCTGTCTGGCCCACAGGCCCCTTTTTCTTGGATCGAGCCGGTCGGCCCAAATCCCGAGCTATGCATCCGCATCGAGGCCGATGGGAGCGTCTCGCACGTGAGGATGCTCGAAAGCAGCGGCGAGGCGGATGTCGATAGCCGCGTCGCGCGCGGTGCCATGATCCTTCAATTTGAGGCGGCACAGCGAGCTGGGCATCCGACGGCGGCATGGCATCGCCTAACCATCAATCGCCCTCTCGGAACCGGAATAATCGAGCCGGTGCCACCTATCGTGGCTTACTGACTGGCCGCGCCTAGCTTTCCAGCTGGCGGGTCAGCAGGCGGATGTCGGAATCGAGCTCGGGATCCTGCGCGCGCAGCTTCTCGATCTGGCGGACGGCGTGGATCACGGTGGTGTGGTCGCGGCCGCCGAAGCGGCGGCCGATCTCGGGCAGCGAGCGCGGGGTCAGTTGCTTCGAGAGATACATCGCGACCTGGCGCGGCCGGGCGACCTCGCGGGCGCGCCGGGCGCTGGTCATCTCCGCCTTGCGGATCCGGTAGTGATCGGAGACGCGGGTCTGGATCTCGTCGATCGAGATGCGCCGCTGGTTGGCGCGCAGGATGTTGGCGAGCACCTCGCCGACGAATTCGAGGTCGATCGTCCGGTTCTGCATCGCGGCATAAGCGGCGATGCGATTGAGCGCGCCCTCCAGCTCGCGCACGTTCGAGCTGATCCGTTTGGCGAGGAACATCACGACGTCCTCGGGCACGCTGACGTCCGGAAGCTGCTCGAGCTTCTTCTGGATGATCGAGAGGCGAAGCTCGAGGTCGGCGGCGTTGATGTCGGCGACCAGGCCCCAGGAGAGGCGCGAGAGGATGCGGGGCTCGATCCCGTCCAGATCCTGCGGCGCCCGGTCCGAGCTGATCGCGAGGCGGCGCCCGGCCGAGATGATCTCGTTCATCGTGTGGAAGAATTCTTCCTGGGTCGATTCCTTGCCGGCGATGAACTGGACGTCGTCGATCATCAGCAGGTCGGCGGAGCGCAACTGCTGCTTGAACCGGATCGTCTCGTTGGCGCGCAGCGCCGCGACGAACTCGACCATGAACTTCTCGGCCGACATGTAGATGATCTTGGCGCGCGGCCGCAGGCGATGGAATTCGTGGCCGATCGCGTGGAGGAGGTGGGTCTTGCCCCGACCGGTGCCACCATGGATGAAGAGCGGGTTGAAGGCGACCTTGTCGGCGATCGCCAGCGTGCGCGCGGCGTTGAACGCAACCTCGTTCGCCTTGCCGACGACGAAGTTCTCGAACCGGTAGCGAGGTTCGAGCGCCACGGCCGGGATCGACTCGTCATCCTCGCCTTCGGCCGGCTGCTTCGGCGCGGCCGGCGCGGGAATTTCGACCGCCGCCGCGGTCTTCGGCGCGGCCGGGCCGACACCGATCCGGATTTGCCGGACGTCGGGCAGGCGTGCGCGCCAGGCGAGCGCGAGCCGCTCGGAAAAATGGGTCTGGACCCAGTCGGCCATGAACTGGGAGGGCAGCTCGAGCCGCAACGAACCGGTCTCGGCATCGAAGCCGCCGAGCGCGATCGGCCGCAGCCAGCCGTCGAAGGTGCGCGCTCCGCAATCGCGCCGAAGCCCCGCACGAATCGAATCCCACGCCGCTCCGATCGGGTCTGTTTGGTCAGTTGAACTCGGCACCGCATTCCTCGCCGGCATCTGGATCACGCGAGCACCCCCTTTTGATCTTCTCCCTCGCCGCCTCTTCGGACGGCGCTGTTCTTCAGGCGCAAATCCTCGTGCAGCGAATCACCCCCGGCGTGCCGCGACTCGACAAGACTTTGCAGTTTGCGTCCGGTCGGATTCGACCAACCGGAAAGGCTGTTTTAGAAACGGGAACGGCGCACGATCAAGGGTAAAGAAAGCGTCACAGAAAAATAATCTGGGTTGACAGTTGGAAAACGGCGGAAGTCCGCCATTCTCAAATATTAGCCACTATATTTCATATACTTAGCGGAAAATGGCCGGAACGCGTCGGCGCGAATCGGCGGAAGTCCTAGGTTTTGGAAGGGACGCGCTTCGGGCATAAAAAAGCCCGCCGGCGCAGCACCGGCGGGCGTCAATCCCAAGCTTTCAACCGCTTAGCCGAGCGCGATCAGACGCCGCGTCAGGCGGGACAGCTTGCGCGCCGCCATATTCTTGTGGAGCACGCCCTTGGCCACGCCCCGGGCCAACTCCGGCTGCACGCGCTGCAGGGCGGCCTTCGCCTGGTCCTTGTCGCCGGCGGCGAGCGCCGACTCGGCCTGCTTGACGTAGGTGCGGATGCGGCTGACCCGCGCGCCGTTGATCTCGGTCCGGCGCGCATTGCGGCGGATGCGTTTCTTTGCTTGCGGCGTATTCGCCATCTTCTTGCCTCGTAACGATAAATGAAAAGGGCGCGGCTCGACCGCACCCGCTCAAGCGCCGCCCTCTACGCGGGGCGGGGGCGCCGGTAATGCTTCAGCGCTGGCAGGCCTGACAGTGGAAGGTGGAGCGGCCCGAATCGACTCGCCGACGAATCGCGGCGCCGCAGGCGGGGCAGGCTTTGCCCTCGCGGCCGTAGACCCGCCAGTCGCTCGAAAAGTAGCCGAGCTCGCCATTGGGCTGGACGTAATCCCGCAGCGACGAGCCCCCGGCGGCGATCGCCGCGCGCAGCACCGTCTTCACCGACTCGGCCAGCCGGTCGAGTCGCGGGCGCGAGATCCGGCCGGCCGTGCGGCCGGGCGCGATCCCGGCGAGGTTGAGCGCGTCGCAAACGTAGATGTTGCCGAGCCCCGCCACGATCCGCTGGTCGAGCAGCAGCGCCTTGACCGGTGCGGATCGGCTCGCAAGGGCGCGATGCAGATAGGCGCCGTCGAAGTCTTCGCCGAGTGGCTCGGGGCCCATCACCGCGAACGGAGCGTAATCGCCCAGCGCCTCGGTCCGCACGAGGTCAAGCGAGCCGAAGCGGCGATGATCGTTAAGCGCGAGTCGCCGCCCCACGTCGGTGCGGATCACGACATGGTCGTGCTTGCCGATCTCCTCGGGATCGACGCGCCAATGTCCCGACATGCCGAGGTGAAAGACGAGCGTGTCGCCGCGGTCGGTTTCGATAAGCCCGTATTTGGCGCGCCGGCCGAGCGCGGTGACACGCGCGCCGGTCAGGCGCTGGCGGAGGTCCGGCGGGAACGGCCGGCGCAGGTCGCCGCGCCTCAGCTCGATCGACCCGATCCGGTGCCCTTTCAGTACGGGCGTCAGCCCCCGCACGGTGGTTTCGACCTCGGGAAGCTCAGGCATGTTTCACCATGCCCCCTCCCCTGCTAGAGCCCGCCGCGATGAACAAGGTCTCATTCGGCCACGAGGATGTCGAGCCTCGGGAGAAGACGCGCCGCGTGCGCGGCGTCTTCTCGTCGGTCGCGTCGCGCTACGATCTGATGAACGACCTGATGTCGGGCGGACAGCACCGGCTTTGGAAGGACCTGCTCGTGCGCCGCGTGCGGCCTCGCTTAGGCGAGGCGATCCTCGACATGGCCGGCGGCACCGGCGACGTCGCTTTCCGGCTAGCGCGGCATGGCGCCGCCGTGACTGTCGCCGACATCAATCCGGACATGCTCGCCGTCGGCATCGAGCGGGCGAAGGCGCGGGGAATCGAAGGCCTCGCCTGGGCCGAGGAAAATGCCGAGACGCTGAGCTTCGCGGACAAGAGCTTCGACGCCTACACGATCGCCTTCGGCATCAGGAACGTGACCGACATGCCGGCCGCGCTCGCCGAGGCCTATCGGGTGCTCAGGACAGGCGGCCGGTTTTTCTGCCTGGAATTCTCCCGGACGCGGTGGCCGGGCTTCGCGACGCTCTACGAGACCTATTCGCGCCATGTCGTGCCGCACATCGGCAAGGCGGTGGCGAATGACGCTGACAGCTATCGCTACCTGATCGAATCGATCGAGCGATTTCCCGACATGCCGACCTTCAAGGCGATGATCGAGCAAGCGGACTTTGCCAATGCAAAGGCCGAGCCGATCCTGGGCGGCCTTGTGGCCATTCATAGCGGCTGGAAAGTTTGACCGCCTCGGTCGTCCATGTTTGGCGGCTGCTGAAATGGGGCCGGGTGCTGGCGCGGCACGGCGCCTTGCGCGGCATCGAGCGCGATCCCAACACGCCGCCTCCGGTCCGCCGCCTTTGCCGCCTCGCCCGCTTCGGCGCGCGGGTGCCCGCCGTGCCGACCTATGCCGAGGCCTTCCAGGACATCGGCCCGGCCGCGATCAAATTCGGCCAGGCGCTGGCGACACGGCCCGATCTGGTCGGCGAGGAAGCGGCGCGCGACCTCGCCTTGCTGCAGGACCGCTTGCCCCCCGCCCCGTTCGAGAAGATCCGCGCCGCGATCGAGCAGGGGCTCGGGCGGCCGATCGAGCAGGCCTTCGCCGAGATCGACCCCGAACCGGTCGGCGCCGCCTCGATCGCGCAGGTCCACCGCGCGGTCACGACCGAGGGCCGGCAAGTCGCGATCAAGGTGCTCCGCCCCAGGATCGAGGAGGATTTCGCGGCCGCGATCGAGACCTACGAATGGGCGGCGGCGCAGGTCGAGGCGATGGGCGGCGAGGCGGCGCGGCTGCGGCCCCGGCTCGTCGTCGCCACCTTTCGGCAATGGACCCAGCGCGAGCTCGACCTGCGCCAGGAGGCGGCCTCGGCCTCCGAGCTGCGCGCCAATCTGGTCGCCGAGACCGGCTTCTTCGTTCCCGAGATCGACTGGAGCCGGACCTCCCGCCGCGTGCTGACCCTGGAATGGATCGAGGGCATCAAGCTCACCGATCGCGAGGGCCTGATCGCCGCGGGCCACGACCTCAAGGCGCTCGCCGCGACGCTGGTGCGCACCTTCCTGCGCCAGGCGGTGGTCGACGGCTTCTTCCATGCCGATCTTCACCAGGGCAATCTCTTCGCGCTCCCCGACGGGCGGCTGGCGGCGATCGATTTCGGGATCATGGGGCGGATCAACCGGCAGGCGCGGGTCTGGCTCGCCGAGATCCTCTACGGGCTCCTGACCGGGAATTACCGGCGCGTCGCCGAAATCCATTTCGAGGCGCAATATGTGCCGCCGCATCACAATATCGACGAGTTCGCGACAGCGCTGCGCGCGGTCGGCGAGCCGATGCGCGGCCTGCCCGCCAAGGAGGTCTCGATCGGGCACATGCTCGACGGGCTGTTCAAGATCACCCGCGATTTCGACATGCAGACCCAGCCGCATCTGCTGCTGCTGCAGAAGACGATGGTGATGGAGGAAGGCGTCGCCACCGCGCTCGATCCCGACATCAACATGTGGGAGACGGCCGAGCCCTTCCTCACCGAATGGGCGCGCAGCGAGCTCGGGCCTGAGGCGCGGCTTGCCGACGAGATCATCCGAGGGGTCCGTCTGCTCCGCCGGCTTCCCGACATCATCCGACGCATCGACCATTATTATCCGCCGCCCGGCGCCGCCCCGCCGGCACCGCCGCTGCCCGAAGTCCTCGTCATCCGCCCGCTCGGCTGGTTCCGTTATGCACTGACTGCGGCACTGGCAGCGGCGGCTGGCGCGGCGGTCGTCTATTACCTAGTTTAGGGCGATGGACGGCAAACGCATCCTGTTGATCGTCGGGGGCGGCATCGCGGCCTACAAGGCGTGCGAGCTGATTCGGCTGATCCGCAAGGCGGGGATGAGCGTGCGCTGCGTGCTCACCGATGGCGGCGCGCAGTTCGTGACGCCGATGACGCTCGCCGCGCTCTCGGAGCAGCCGGTGCATACCATCCTCTGGGATCTCAAGGACGAGGTCGAGATGGGGCATATCCAATTGTCGCGCGAGGCTGACCTTGTCGTCGTCGCACCGGCGACGGCGGATCTGCTCGCCAAGATGGCGGCGGGGATCGCCGACGATCTTGCCACCACCCTGCTGCTCGCGACGGACAAGCCGGTGCTCGCCTGCCCGGCGATGAACGTGCGGATGTGGGAGCATCCCGCGACGCGGCGCAACGTCGCGCGGTTGCGCGAGGACGGCATCGCGATCGTCGATCCCGACGAGGGCGAGATGGCGTGCGGCGAATATGGGCCGGGGCGGCTGCCCGAGCCCGAGGCGATCCTGGCGGCGATCAGGGAAAGGCTCGGCGGCTAGGATGCTCGTCGGCCGACATGTCCTCGTCACGGCGGGGCCGACGCATGAGCCGATCGACCCGGTCCGCTATCTCGCCAACCGCTCTTCCGGCAGGCAGGGCTTCGCGATCGCCGGGGCGCTCGCCGCGCTCGGCGCACGGGTGACCCTCATCTCGGGGCCGGTGCAGCTCGCAACCCCGGCGGGCGTCGACCGGGTGGACGTCGAAACCGCGCGCGAGATGGCCGAAGCCGTCGAGAAAGCGCTGCCGGCCGAGGCCGCGGTCCTTGTCGCCGCCGTCGCCGACTGGCGAGTCGATCCGGGCGCCTTCAAGATCAAGAAAGACGGCGGCGGCCCGCCAACTCTGTCGCTCGTCGAAAATCCGGATATCCTCGCCGAACTCGCTTTGTCGCCGCGCCGCCCGGCACTGCTGATCGGCTTCGCGGCGGAAACCGACAATGTCGTCGGGAACGCGAAGGCGAAGCGCGTGCGCAAGGGGGCCGACTGGATCGTGGCGAACGACGTCTCGGGAGATGTGATGGGCGGGAGCGACAATCGCGTCCATCTCGTCACCGCCGACGGCGTCGAGGATTGGGAAGCCGCCCCCAAGACCGAGATCGCCCACAGGCTCGCGGACCGAATCGCCGCCGCACTGGAGGGGTGAAATGCGCAACTGGCTGTTTCTGACGCCGCTGGCGAAAGCCGGCGATCTGGGCTTGCTGCCGCTGCGCTGGGTGACCGGGGCCTTCCTCGTCTGGCAGAGCCACGACAATATCTTCAGCGCCGCGCGGATGGAGGAATTCGTCGGCTTTCTCGGGCAGTTCCATTTTCCGCTGCCGGAGCTAATGGCGCCGCTCTGCGTCTGGGCGCAATTTCTCTGCGGCATCGCGTTCATCCTCGGCCTGCTCACGCGCTGGGCCGGGATCGTGACGACCTTCGTCTTCATCGTCGCGGTCTGGATGGTGCACTGGCCGCAGGATTTCCCGGGCTGGTGGCCGGCTTTGATCCTCGTCTTCCTCGGAATCCTGTTTGCGACGCTGGGCGGCGGGCGCTACGCGCTCGATACAAGGTTCGAGCCCAAAAGGAACGCATGATCGAGATCGCGCTAAAGCGCCTGCCGCACGGCGAGGGCCTGCCGCTACCCGCTTATGCCAGCACCGATGCCGCCGGAATGGACGTCGTCTCCGCCGAGAGCCTGACGCTGGCGCCGGGCGAACGCCAGGCGGTGGCGACCGGCTTCGCGCTGGCGATTCCGGAAGGTTACGAGGTCCAGGTGCGGCCGCGCTCGGGGCTCGCGCTGAAGCACGGTGTCACCTGCCTCAACACGCCCGGCACGATCGACGCCGACTATCGCGGCGAGGTGAAGGTGATCCTCGCCAACCTCGGCAGCGAGCCGTTCGAGGTTGTTCGCGGTGAGCGTATCGCCCAGCTTGTCCCCCAACGCGTATTGCGGGCCGGCTTCAATGTGGTAGATTCGCTGGACCCCACCGCCCGGGGCGCGGGCGGCTTCGGATCGACAGGACGGTGACGACGATGATCGCGACCCTGGCTGCGGCCTTCCTCCTCGTTCAGACCATTCCAAACCAGATCGACGTCGGCGAGGCGAACTGGAACAATTATCCCCGCCTCGTGACCGAGAATCTCGCCGTGCCGAACGGCGCGATGGTCACCCGCGTGCAGCGGATGATGCAGAACGGGGAGTGCAGCTTCGAAGGCCAGCGCCCGCGCCGCTTCAGCATCGACGTCAATTATGCCGTGATGCTCGATTCCCGGGGCAACGCCACGCGCATCGTCGTCGAGGACGTCGGCTGCCGGCCGCTCGAGCTGATGGTCGGCCGGATCGCGGCGGACATCGTCCGGGAGGGCTACGTCCGGGTGACTCCGCCCGCCGAGCCGGCCTATTACGCGAACCGGATCAACTTCAACCTGTCGTGAGCCTGAGCGACGCGCAGCTCGACCGCTACGCGCGGCATATCGTCCTCAAGGAAATCGGCGGCGCGGGGCAGCGTAAGCTGCTTCGCGCCGCGGTCGCCTTGGTCGGCGCCGGCGGAATCGGCGCGCCCGCGCTACAATATCTCGCCGCCGCCGGGGTGGGCCGGATCCGGCTGATCGACGACGATCAGGTCAGCCTCGACAACCTTCAGCGCCAGGTCCTGTTCGGCACCGACGACATCGGCCGCGACAAGGTCGAGGTGGCGGGCGAACGGGTGGCCGCGCTCAACCCGGACGTGAGGTTTCAGCCGGTCAAGGCGCGGCTGGACGCGGACAATGTCGCGGACCTGCTCGGCGCGGTCGATCTCGTCCTCGACGGCAGCGACAATTTCATGACCCGGCTGACGGTTTCCGACCATTGCACCCGCGCCCGCTTGCCCCTCGTCTCGGCGGCGATCGGCCAGTTCCAGGCGCAGATCGGAACGTTTCGCGGCTGGGAGGCGGACAGGCCCTGCTACCGCTGCTTCGTCGGCGACGCCTTCGACGCGGACGATTGCGATAGCTGCGCGGAGCTGGGCGTGCTCGGCGCGATGGCGGGGATCGCGGGGAGCTGGGCGGCGATGGAGGCGGTCAGGGAGATCGTCGGCTTCGGCGAGACTCAGGCGGGACGACTACACATCTTCAGCGGGCTGGGGCCGTCGATGCGAACGATCCGGATCGCCAAGGACCCCGCCTGCCGCGGCTGCGGCGCGGCTCAGGCGCCGAACAGCCTCAGCGCCTCGGCGAAGAAACGCGCGGTCTCGGCGGACTGAGCGAACCAGGACAGGCCGATTCCGGCGGCGAGGCCGACGGGGATCAGCTTCCAGTTGAGCAGGCGGCCGAGCAGCGACGGCCCGCGCGCCGGAGCGACGGGCAGTTCGGGGGAGGCCGGAGCGCGGCCGAGGATCAGCGCTTTCTCGGCGGCGAATTCCTCGGCGGTGAAGGCGCCCTGCTCCGCCAGCCGGACGAGCCGCTCGAGCGCGTCGAGCCGCTCGTTCACCGGTAGCCCCGCCGGAGCCTCCGCTTCGCGATTGGTCTCGGACGTCGGCGGCGGAGCCGAGGGGACGATCGCGAGCTGAGCGGGCCGCACGTCGGCCGGCTCGGCCAGTTGATGGCCGCGGCTGATGGCGAGCTTTCCCGTACGCATACGGCCGGATTAGCTCCGCCCCTGTAAAGATTAGCGGACCATTCAGCGTAAACGGGCCGTCAACCAAGAGCGGTCCTATTCGGCGCCGGGCGGGGCGATCGCGATCAGGTCGATGGTGAAGAGCAAGGTGGCGCCGGCGGGGATCGGGCCGCGGCCGTTCGACCCGTAAGCGAGCGTGTAGGGGATGGCGAATTCGTAGCGATCGCCGACGGCCATCAGCGGCACGCCCTCCTGCCAGCCGCGGATCAGGCGGGGGAGCGGGAAGGTCGCGGGCTCGTTGCGGGCGACCGAGGAATCAAACTCGCTGCCGTCGATGAAGCGGCCGACATAGTGGATCGTCACCGTGTCGGTGGCGCTCGGCCGCGGCCCCGCGGCGGTGCCGCTGACCTTGCGGTAGCGCAGCCCGCTCGGCGTCCGCCGCCAGCCCTCGGCCGGATCGAGCCGGTTGAGATACTGGAAGTGCCAGTCGGCATTCGGGCTCGCCGCCGGAGCGGCGGGCGTGGGCTCCTGCGCGGCGAGCGCGGCGGCGGCGATCAAGCTCAGCATCATCGTCACTTCTTCCCCTTCGTATTTTTCTTGCGCGCCGGCGGCTTGCGGCCTCGCCCCTTCTTGGCCGGCCCCTTGGCGGCGCGCTCGTCGATCAATTGCGCCGCTTCCTCGAGCGTGAGCTGGTCCGGCGCCAGCGTCTTCGGCAGGGTCGCGTTGGTCGTGCCGTCGGTGACATAGGGCCCGAAGCGCCCTTCCATCAGCTTGATCTCGGCCTCGGTGCGCGGGTGCGCGCCGAGCATTTTCAGCGGCTCGCGCGAGCCGCGGCCTCTGCCGCCGCCCTTGGCCGCATCGGCGAGCTTCGCGACGGCCGCGTTCATGCCGACCTCGAAGACCTCGGCGGTCGAGGCGAGCTTCGCATATTTGCCGTCATGGGCGAGATACGGCCCGTAGCGGCCGATGCTGGCGATGATTTCCTTGCCGCTCTCCGGATGGGTGCCGATGGAACGGGGCAGCGCGAGCAGCCGCAGCGCGAGTTCGAAATCGAGCTCGCCCGCGTCCTTCGGGATCGACGAGCGCTTCGCCTCCTTGCCGCTCCCCGTCTCGATATAGGGGCCGAAGCGGCCGCTCTTGCGGACGACATCCTCGCCCGTTTCGGGATGCTGACCGAGCACCTCCGGCCCGCTATCCTCCTCGCCGCCCTCGGCGCCGAAGCGGCGGGTATCTTTGCAGGCCGGATAGTTGGAGCAGGCGACGAAGGCGCCGAAGCGGCCTCCACGAAGGCCTAAACGACCGTCGCCGCAGGCGGGGCAGAGGCGCGGGTCGCTCCCGTCTCCCTTGTCGGGGAAGAGCCAGGGCGCGAGAAAGTCGTCGAGCGCGGCGGTGATCTCCGACGGCTTCTGCTCCATCACCTCGGCCGTCTTCGGCTTGAAGTCGCGCCAGAACTCCGCGAGCACCGCCTGCCAGCCGAGGCGCCCGCCCGAAATGTCGTCGAGCTCCTCCTCGAGATAGGCGGTAAAATCGTAGGAGACGTAGCGCTCGAAGAAGCGCTCGAGGAAGGCGGTCAAGAGCCGCCCGCTCTCCTCGGGAATGAAGCGGTTCTTCTCGACGCGGACATAGTCGCGGTCGCGCAGGGTCTGGATGATCGAAGCGTAGGTGGAGGGGCGGCCGATGCCCAGCTCCTCCATCTTCTTGACCAGGCTCGCCTCGGAATAACGCGGCGGCGGCTGGGTGAAATGCTGCTCGGCGTCGACCCGCTTCTTCGCGGGCACGTCGCCGTCGCGAAGGCGCGGGAGGCGGCGCGAATCCTCGTCCTGGTCGTCGTCGCGGCCTTCCTCGTAGAGCGCGAGAAAGCCGGGGAAGAGCACGACCTGGCCGGTGGCGCGGAGACCGTGGCGCCCGGTGCCGTCGCTCAGCTCGGCGGTGGTCCGCTCGAGCCGGGCCGAGGCCATCTGGCTGGCCAGCGCGCGCTTCCAGATCAGCTCGTAGAGCCGGGCATGATCGCCCGAGCCGGCGCGCTCGCGGGAGAATTCGGTCGGCCGGATAGCCTCGTGCGCTTCCTGCGCATTCTTGGCCTTGGTTTCGTAGACGCGTGGACGATCGGGGACGTAGCCGGCGTCGTAGCGGTCGGCGACGGCCTTGCGCGCCGCGCTGATCGCCTCCGGCGCCATCTGGACGCCGTCAGTGCGCATGTAGGTGATCGCGCCGTCCTCGTAGAGATTCTGGGCGAGCCGCATGGTGATGCTGGCGGCGAAGCCGAGCTTGCGCGCTGCCTCCTGCTGCAGGGTCGAGGTGGTGAAGGGCGGCGGCGGATTGCGGGTGAGCGGCTTGGTCTCGACCGAGGTGACGGTGAAGCGCCCCTCCTCGACCGCCCGCTTCGCGGCCAGCGCGGTGCCTTCCTCGCCGATCGTCAGCCGGTCGATCTTCTCGCCATTGTAGCGGACGAGGCGGGCGAGGAATTCGGTGCCGTCCGCCTCCATGACCGCGGCAACCGACCAATATTCCTGCGCGCGGAACAGTTCGATCTCGCGCTCGCGATCGACGATCAGACGGAGCGCCACCGACTGGACCCGGCCGGCCGACTTGGCGCCGGGCAGTTTGCGCCAGAGCACCGGCGAGAGCGTGAAGCCGACCAGATAATCGAGCGCGCGACGGGCGCGATAGGCGTCGATCAGATCCTCGTCGAGCTGGCGCGGCCGGCCCATCGCCTCGGTCACCGCGGACCTGGTGATCGCGTTGAAGGTGACCCGCTCGACATGGGCGGGCAGCGCCTTGCGCTTCCGCAGCACCTCCTGGACGTGCCAGCTGATCGCCTCGCCCTCGCGATCGGGGTCGGTGGCGAGGATCAGCGAATCGGCATTCTTCGCCTCGTCGGCGATCGCCTTCAGCTGCTTCGCCTTGTCCGCATAGGTCTCCCATTCCATCGCGAAGCCGGCATCGGGATCGACCGAGCCGTCCTTGGGCGGGAGATCGCGGACATGGCCGTAGGAGGCGAGCACGCGGTAGCCGGGGCCCAGATACTTCTCGATGGTTTTCGCCTTGGCGGGCGATTCGACGACGACGAGCTTCATAAAGCGGGAGAATCCTTCACGCGTACGCGTATAGGGTGGTAGGCGGGCAATGAGAGCGTCAAGGGGGGTAATATGCGGGGCAGTCGAATAGTCATCGCGATCGCCGCGTGCGCCGCCTCCCCCGCGCTGGCGCAGCCCGCCGAATGGCTGGAGCAAGGGCCGCTCGACGGGCTCGTCATCGGCCATCAGCTGGCGCGCGAGGGCTCGATGATCGTCGAGCGCATCCCGGCGGGCGAGACCGTCCAGCGCTGGACGCGGATGGCGACGACGCAGCGCTTCGCGGGAGTGATCGCCCGGGGCGGCTCGCTCGACGAATGGTACGGCCATTTCATGGGCGGCCTCGCCAACGGCTGCCCCGGCTATCGCTCGGCCCCGCCCGCCCGGTCCCAAGTCGAGGGACGGCCGGCGCTGTCCTTCCGCGTCGATTGTCCGCGCAATCCCGCGACGGGTCTGCCCGAGACCTTCCTCTTGCGCGCCATCGCCGGGCAAAGCGACCTGCACGTCACCCAAGTCGCCTTCCGGCGCGTGCCGAGCGCGGCCGACATCGCCTGGGCGAGCCGCCATCTCGACACGGCGACCTTGTGCACCGCGC
>NZ_JBQTJC010000119.1:0-6728 GCF_052387495.1 Sphingosinicella sp.
TGTCGGAGATGGGGGTGAACATCGTCGAGAGCGAGGAGGGGGACGAGGAGGACAAGGACGAGCCGGAGGCGATCGACGAGGGCCAGGAGGGCGGCGGCTCGGGCGAGACCTTCGTGGTCGAGAAGAAGAAGGAGACGGTCGACCGCACCGACGACCCGGTCCGCATGTACCTGCGCGAGATGGGCGCGGTGGAATTGCTCTCCCGAGAGGGCGAGATCGCGATCGCCAAGCGGATCGAGGCCGGCCGCGACACGATGATCTGGGGCCTGTGCGAAAGCCCGATCACCTTCAACGCGATCATCGACTGGTCGAACGCGCTCAACAACGGCGTCATGCAGCTGCGCGAGATCCTCGACCTCGAGGCGATGCTCTCCAAGGGCCCCACTCCCGAGCAGGTCGAGAGCGCGGAAAGCGACGACGACACGATCTCGGAGAAGACCGCCGGCCCGAGCTTCAAGGAAGAGGAAGAGCCCGAGGAGGCCCCCGCCGAGGAGGAAGAGGACGGCGAGGAGAGCCTGGTCGAGCGGCGCACGCCGCGCCCGGTCGAGGAGGAGGAAGAGGACAACACCCTCAGCCTCGCCCAGATGGAGGAGGCGCTGAAGCCCGCGGCTTTAGAGAAGTTCGCCGCGATCACCAGCCTCTACAAGAAATTCTCGAAGCTCCAGGCGACCCGGATGGACGCGATGAGCGGCCCTGAAGCCTTCGCCGCGAGCGACGAGCGCAAATATCAGAGGCTGCGCGAGCAGCTCACCGCCGAGGTCGAGAGCGTCCAGTTCCACGGCGCCAAGATCGAATATCTCGTCGACCAGCTCTACAGCTACAACCGCCGGCTGACCGCTTTGGGCGGCCAGATGCTCCGCTTGGCCGAGCGCCACAAGGTGCCGCGCCGGGCCTTCCTCGAAGCCTATATGGGCCACGAGCTGGACGAGGGCTGGGCCGAGCGGGTCTGCGGCCTCGACAAGAAATGGACCGCCTTCTGCACCGGCGAGGCCGACGCGATCGAGCGCATCCGCAACGAGATCAGCGACATCGCGCTCGCCACGGGCATGTCCCTGGGCGAATTCCGCCGCATCGTGAACCAGGTCCAGAAGGCCGAGCGCGAGGCGCGCATCGCCAAGAAGGAGATGGTCGAGGCGAACCTCAGGCTCGTCATCTCGATCGCCAAGAAATACACCAATCGCGGTCTGCAATTCCTCGACCTGATCCAGGAGGGCAATATCGGCCTGATGAAGGCGGTCGATAAGTTCGAGTACCGCCGCGGCTACAAGTTCAGCACCTACGCGACCTGGTGGATCCGGCAGGCGATCACGCGGAGCATCGCCGATCAGGCGCGCACCATCCGCATCCCGGTCCACATGATCGAGACGATCAACAAGCTGGTCCGCACCAGCCGCCAGATCCTCCACGAGATCGGCCGCGAGCCGACCCCGGAAGAGCTCGCCGAGCGCCTCTCCATGCCCCTGGAGAAGGTCCGCAAGGTGATGAAGATCGCCAAGGAGCCGATCAGCCTCGAAACTCCGATCGGCGACGAGGAGGACAGCCATCTGGGCGACTTCATCGAGGACAAGAACGCGGTGATCCCGGTCGACGCGGCGATCCAGGCCAACCTCAAGGAGACGGTGACCCGCGTGCTGGCGAGCCTCACCCCGCGCGAGGAGCGCGTGCTGCGCATGCGCTTCGGCATCGGGATGAACACCGATCACACGCTGGAGGAGGTCGGGCAGCAGTTCAGCGTGACGCGTGAGAGGATCAGGCAGATCGAGGCCAAGGCGCTGCGCAAACTGAAGCATCCGAGCCGCAGCCGGAAGATGCGGAGTTTCTTGGATCAGTGACAGGCGGTCACACCGTGACTGCTAACCCCCAGACCGCAGCCCGCGAATTTGCCGAGCTGTTCGGCCGTTTCGAGTATGCCCTCAAGAGGTCAGGCCACCTGGCTGAGGGAAGGATGGCCGCGACCATGCGGCCGCCCTGGTTTTGTTCGGCGACGATCAAGGGAATGAGCTGTGCTCCGGCGAAGGCCGGCGGCCAGTTTTTGTGTTGGGCTGGGCCCCGGCCTTCGCCGGGGAACGAGGCCCCTCCACCACCTTTCAGGTGGTCCCCCTCCCCTGCGAATGCAGGGGAGGAAAGGGAATGGATGCGGGCGGCGTCGGCGCCGGCGCGGGACCAGCCTTCGGGGGTGCGGGCGGTGACGCTGTGATCGGCGAGGACGTGGGCGATGCCGGCGCTGTCCTTCGCGCAGGCGATTATGCCACAGGTGCCGTCCGCCACGGGCGGGTCGACGCCGATGACGAGGCGGACAAATCGATCCTCCCCTGCATTTGCAGGGGAGGTGGCAGCCCGCAGGGCTGACGGAGGAGCCCCTCCACCATGCTGCGCATGGTCCCCCTCCCCCAGAAATCTGGGGGAGGAATTGCGGCGGCAGCGCTCGAGCAGCTCGACGCTCCACAACGCACCGGCTTCGGGGAGGAGCTCGCCGTCGAGCTCCTGGCGGCCGAGGCGGGTGCCGGCGTAGAGGGCGTGGACGTTGTCGAGCCAGGCGCGCGAGGTGTGGGGATTGGCCTTGCTGGGGCCGCCGGTGGTGACCGTGCCGGGCTGGAGCATGATCCCCGCCAGCACCGGGCCGGAGCGCGGGGTGGTGGTGACGAGGGCGCGGGGATTGGGGCCGAGGCGGAGGCCGAGCTGGAGCATGTCCCAGGTCTCCCGCGGCTTCTCCCACTTGGCGAGCTCGTCGCACCAGGCGAAATGATGCTCGGGGCCGCGCAGCAAGGCCGGGGTGGCGCCGGAGAAGAGCGTCGCGGTGGCGCCGGTGCGGAAGGTGAGCCGGCCGAGGCTGGGGCACCAGCCGGTGACCCAGGCATCGGCGATCTCGATCAGGCCGCTGCGGCCTTCGACCATCACCCGGCGGGCATCCTCCAGCGTGGCGCCGACGAGGGCGATGTCGATGCGGTCGTGGGCGGCGACCAGCGCGGTCACCCATTTCGCGCCGGCCAGCGTCTTGCCGAAGCCGCGGCCGGCCTTGAGCACCCAGGTCCGCCACGCGCCCGGCGGCGGCGCCTGGCCAGCGTGCGCCCAGGCGGGCCAGGCGCGATCGAGCGTCTCGCCCTCCTCGATGCCGAGCCGGGCGAGCGCGGCGGCGCGCAGCTCCGGCGCGAGCGTGAGGAGAT
The DNA here is from genome assembly GCF_052387495.1 of Sphingosinicella sp. Classification (GTDB taxonomy): domain Bacteria; phylum Pseudomonadota; class Alphaproteobacteria; order Sphingomonadales; family Sphingomonadaceae; genus Allosphingosinicella. The sequence continues at coordinate 3,165 of NZ_JBQTJC010000119.1, forward strand.
ATTCGACGAGGTCGGTGCCCGGGGGAAGGGGGGGCTCGGGCTTCATTCCGGCGGGCCCTCGCCGCGGCGCTGGGCCTCTATCGCATGGAGCTTGGTCAGGATCGAGGCGTGGACCTCCTCGAGCGAGCGCGGGCGGCCGCGCCAGCCGGGATAGCGGGCGGGGGCGCCATCGACCGAGGCGCGGTGGAGCTTGAGGATGGCGATCGCCTCGGCGACGCTCATCGGCAGGAAGGGAATTTCGGGATCGGGGACGAAGAGGGCGTCCTCCCCCTCCTCGTCGGGGCGCTCGTCGGCGGCGAAGGTGGCGCAGGCGGCGCGGAGCAGCCCCGCCTCGAGCCGGGCATAGCCCTGCGCCAGCGCGGCCTGCCAGCGCTCGGCGAAGCCGGGATCGCGGCGGCGGCGCCGGTAGGCGGTGACGGTGGAGAAGCCGGCGCAGGCGGCGGCATAGGAGACGTTGCAGCTCGCGGCGAGGCGATCGAGGAAGACGCCTTCCGCCTCATCGGTCCAGCGGGCGCCGGCGCTGCGGATCAATTGCGGGCCGTCCTTGCCGGAGGCGCGCAGACAGGTCCCCGCCGGGGCGGGCGCCCGGGAGCGGGCTCGTTTTGGCATGTGCGAATCATCCCGTGCTGATGTTCGTGCTTTGTTCCACAAACGGGCACGGATGTCAAGGATTTTTTACCGGGTTGGTTCGTGAGCGGCGGGCGGGAGGGCGCGTTCGGCCATGCGGCGCTGGTGGCGGGCGGTCTCGCGCCGCTTGCGGCGGGCGTGGCTCCGCTCGCGGGAATGATAGAGCTTGAAGGCGACGCCGAGCCCGACGGCGAGCGCCACGCCGACGATCAGCAGCCAGGCGATGAGCAGGCGGTCCATCGGCGAGGGTCCTTTCGAAGCGGCGGGGCGCGCCGCCTAGGCCCGGCCCTCGCGCAGCCGCCAGGGCAGGCCCGGCAGCTTGATCATCGCGACGCCGCACAAAGTGCAGCGGCTGACGAAATGGCCGTGATCCCAGTGGCTGTCCTTGAGATCGGCGACATGGCGGCCGAGCCAGGCGTGCAGGCTCATGACCGGGCCCGCCCGGGAGCGCCGCGGCCGACCTGGGCCAGCGCGTCGGCGAGGTTGGTGTAGCGGTAGCCGTCGACATGATAGTGGTCGGCGGGCACGCGGGTAATGCCGTTGCGCGCCAGCAGCGCGCGCTCGTCCTCGGCCGGGGTGGCGCGATCGCGGAAAATGGACATGTCGCTCTTTCCTTTCGCTGGACTGTTCTAGCTGGCCGCGCCGCGCAGCCAGGCCGCGGCGTGGATCGCCGCCTCGACCCTCGACAGCCCCGCCTCGCTCGCCACCGCGAGATCCAGCGGCCGGCCGCCAAGCGCGGAGTCGTGAGTGTTGAGGAAGACGCGCACCGCCTCGGTGGTGACCAGGGCCGCCTGCGCCGCTTTGACGGCGCGGCCCTGGCGCACCTGCGCGTCCGGCGCGAGACGGGGCTGTGCGCGGGCCCGGCGGAAGAAGGGCGGGCTCATCCGGCGCCGCCGTCCCGGCGAACGGGGTTAGCGCTCCCGGGCGGGTTCCGCCCCGGGCGGGGCGGGCCGCGGCGGGCCGGCGGCACGTCGCTCGTCCGCAAGACCTCGCGCTCGCCCTCGGTGGCCGGCGCCGCGCGGGGAAGCAGGAAGGGCAGGCTGTGGGCCGCCTTGATGCTGTAGCGTCCCGCCAGCTCGTAGTGAATCAGCCGGGCTTCGGAGGTCGACGCGTCGCGCGCCATGGCCATCGCCGCGTGCTTGCGGTCGATCCAATATGGCCTGTCCATGAAATATCGCCTTTCCTGCCGCAAGCGAGAGCACGAAAAATCTCTCCGTCACGCAGGTGCTCATTGAAAACGCAGGTGATATAACTGCCTTACGACATCGAAACGTAAATAGCCATATAAATCTAGGAAAAACAAATAAACTTTCGGCACACGACGAATGTTATGATAGACGAGCTTTATCATTGCTGTTTTCCTGAGTGGATCCGGAATCGAGCGATTTCATCCTTCCGTTTTCGAGAGGTGTATCATGATCTTAGCGAGTTCTGGGCTCCCCTTCTCCGAAGCCGGTCTTCGTCCCCCGCTTCCCGCCACGTCCTCCGGCGCGCCGGAAATCGTCCCGGTCGATGCGCCGCTCGACGGGCGTCTCAAGCCGTTCCGGGCCAGCAAGCGCGCGGAAGACACGGCCGTCGGGTGCCGCGCCAATGCCGCCGCCGATCTCGTCCGCGCGGCCGCTTCGGGACGCGAATATTTCCGCCATCGCCTCGAGCATAGCGCCGCGGTCTGGACGGCCCGCGCCGAATTGCTGGAGAGGCTGGCGCGCAAGCTCGCCGCGCGGATGGCGCATCGGCCGGCCGCGCCGTTGACCCCGGCCTGACTTGGATTCCCGCCAGCGCCCCGACTTGGCGAAATCCGCCGAGTGTTGGCACATGGCGCGGCGGCGCTGTCTGAGTTCACTAAGGCGCGTTTCTACAAATCACTGGAATCGCGCGATATCCTTAATCTGGCACGGCTCCTGCTTAGCCTCCCGCATAGGCAAAAGGAGCTTTTCGACATGCAACGCGCCCCACTTCCCCTTTCCCGCGACGACACCTTGCTCGGCGTCTGCCAGGCGCTTGGCGAGGATTTCGGCTTCAACCCCTTCTTCCTGCGCGCCGCGCTCGGCGTGCTGCTGATCGTCCAGCCGGTCGCGGTGATCGCCGCCTATCTCGCGGCGGCGGCGGCGATCGCCTTGCTCCGCCTGATCGTCCCCAATCCGCGCAGCGCGCAAGACGAGGCCGAGGCGCGCGCCGCCGCTGAGCGCGACGCTGTCTATGCCGAGCCCGAGCCGATGCCGCTCGCCGCCTGAACCCGTCCCTCCTAGGCCCCCCGCGGCCCCGCCTCATCCCGGCGGGGCCGCTTCCTTTTTCGCGCCGCTTTGCTGTCGCAAAACCCTCACGCCCACGGCGTACCCCTTGCCGGCAACGAGTCGTCCGGCGCGGGGGAACGGGATCGCCGCCGCCGCGTCCGGTCGGTTCATGTGAGGCGGCAGGGAAAGTCATGCGAGAAGTGATCGCGTTCATCCTCATCGGCCTCGTCCTCGCCTTGCTGGCGGGGCTGGTCCTCTATTTGCGGCGCAAGGCGCGGCACGAGCGCTGGCTGCGCCGCGGCCATGCCGATTATTCGACGGTCCACCGCCGCCGCCCCGGGCTGTTCGGCTAGGCGGAGCGCGTCGACGCCCGCATTTGCCGCGCCAATTCCCGCGCCCTCTTGTAAACTTCCTCTTTACGCCGCCGGTGTAAGCCCTTGCCGATGCATCCGCCGCACGACCGCGGCGCCGGGAGGGCGTTGATGGCTTCACGATTGGTCGACAGGGCAGAGGGCGCGGGCGCCGGCGCGCTGCTCATCGCCTGCGTCGCCGAGCAGGGCAGCGCCGCCCACCCCTGGTTCGCGAACCCCGCTTTGGGCGCCGGGCCGGACGCGGCGCGCAACCTCGCCGATGCCATCCATGCCCTGTGCGCGCTGCACGGCCTCCACCCCGGCGTCGTCGATCTCGCCGCGGCCCGCGCGAC
>NZ_JBQTJC010000120.1:0-9543 GCF_052387495.1 Sphingosinicella sp.
TACGCCGCGTTAACCAGCTCGCAGCGGCGTGTCCCGTCGGCGTCCTCACTGCCATTCTTCGCGTCGGCGTCCTGCGGGTGGGGGTAGTTCTCGTATTCGGCCTGTCCACCCGCGTGGACGTTCCGTAGCTCGGCGCGTCCGTGGCGGGACTGCTCCTGCTCGCGCCCGAGCCGCCGCCGGGCCGGTTGCGCCTCGGCCTGAGCTGGGAAGAGGGGCAGGAGCCCCGGCTCAGGATGACGCCCGATATGGACGCCGTCGCCGAGCGGCGCGGACGCTCGCTCAACTTGCGCTTCGACAACGCCGAGACGCTGATGCCACCCAACGATGCGCCGCCGCGTTACCGCTGGCAGCGCGTGGTCGAATATAGCGATTTTTCGGACTGGGCGGCGATCTCCCGGCACTTCGCGCCACTGTTCGCACAGGCCTCGAGCCTGGCTCCCGGATCGTCGCTCCGACAGGAGGCCAGGCGGATCGCCGCCGCCCATTCAAACCCGCTCGACCGCGCGCGCGCCGCACTCAGGCTGGTGCAGCAGGAGGTGCGCTACATCTATGTCGGCTTGAACGGCGGGAACCTGACGCCCGCCACGGCCGACGAGACCTGGCAGCGCCGCTACGGCGATTGCAAGGGGAAGACAGCATTGCTGCTGGCGCTTCTGGCCGAGCTGGGGATCGAGGCGGAGCCGGTGCTCGCCAATAATGCCGGCGCCGACGACGGGCTCGACGCGCGGTTGCCGAATCCGATGATGTTCGATCACGTGCTCGTCCGGGCGCGGATCAACGGCACGGACTATTGGCTCGACGGCACCCTTCCCCCGGTAGCCGGGCCGAGCGCGGATCCGGTCATGCCCTACCGCTGGTTCTTGCCGCTGAGGGCGCGCGGTGGTTCCATCCAGCCTCTTGAGTGGCGCCCGGCCGAACGCCCCGACGAGGTGACGCTGCACGAGATCGACTCGAGGGCCGGCTTCGACCAGCCGGCGCGGATCACCACGACGACGATCGTGCGCGGCATCCAGGGTCTGCAGCAGCAGGTCCAGTTCTCCGCGCTGACACCGGCCCAGCTGCTCAACGCCTTTCGACAGCAAGGGGTCGGCAATACCTGGCAGGCAATCGACGACGTTCAATGGCGCTACGACCCGGCGGCTCGAGCGAGCGTGCTGACCATCAGCGGCACCGGAACGGTCGACTGGCAGGATGACGGCAACGGAGCGAGGTCGCTCACGCTGCCCGGCGGCGGTTTCAGCCCGCCGGAGAGGCGGGCTCGTTCCGCCGAGCAGAATCAGGACCTGCCTTTTTACAACGAGCCGGGATTCGCCTGCCACGTCACGACCGTTCGGCTGCCGGACTCGACGCATGCGTCGCACTGGTCTTTCAACTCGGGCTTCGACACCCGAATGTTCGGCCGCAACCATTACCGCGCCTTCGAGCTTCGCGACGGCGCGATCCGCATGGTCCGCGGCTCCCGCATCGAGCGGCGCGAGCTCGAAGCGGCCATCGTCAGGCGGGACAATGCGCGGATCGCCGCCTTCGACAACACCATGGCTTTGATCTCTTACAACCCGACGCGAGGTCGGTCTGACACCGCTGCGGGTACAAGGGTCCCTGCCACGTATGAGATCGACTGGACGGCCGACTATGTTCCTTGTCTTTCCTCTATCGCGGCGAACTGAGGGGTGCCTCGTCCATAGCCGTGTAGGATGCGGGGCCGACCTGTGGACTCGATCCGCGCCTGAACTAAGGGTCTGCTTTTGCTGAGGGCGCCCGCAGCCACGGAAGTCCGACATGGGCGCCTTTCAGCCTCTACGCGATTCCGCTTGTTCCGGAGCCGCAACAGGCGAATAAACGGCGCGCATCGGGGCGGGCGCAGAACGGCCCGGACGCACCACGGCCCTTGGGAGAGGGGAGGCCGTCATGATCCGCAAGAGAATCACCAGCCGCCGTTCGTTCCTGGCGCGGGTGGCCGGGGGCGGCGCAGCCTTCGGCGCGCTCGGCCTGCTCGGCGCGTCCGGCGCGGGGGCGCAGAATATCCGCTATTCGGGGGTCACCGATTGCGACGCCGGCAACGGCGCCGACCGGCCCGGCTACGGCACGGGCGTGCGCAACCAATATACCGACATGGACACCGGCCCGGGCTCGGACCCGCGCTGCCAAGGCCGCGGCTCGAGCACCGGCGCGAACACCGGCACCCAGTACAATCCGAACGACCAGCGCTTCACCCGCTGCTCGGACAGCGATTACGGCCAATATGGCGATCCCGGCGGCTACGGCCGCGCCTGTCGCGGCCTGACGCCGAACCCATATGCGCCGCGCACGTCCGGCTGCACCGACAGCGATCCCGGCGGAACCGGCGACCCGATCGGCAACGGCCGCCGCTGCACGCCGCGCTAGGGCGCCGCGGCCGCCGCCGCATCGTGCGGCGCGCCCGCGCGCACCGCCGCCAGGAAGGTGGCCTATGCCGCCGCATCCACTCGCGACCGGGCCCGCGAATCGCTGTTCCGGCTCATCGGCGAGCTTAGGACATAAAAGGAACAGTGTAGGAAAGGATTTTTTACCAGATAGGCGAAATGGCGACCAGGCGCCCCTCGAATTCGGCGGCTTCGAAGCTAGTGGCCGAGGCCGGCCGGGCCGCTGGCGTGCCGGAGGGCCGCCATGCGGGTGCCGGGATCGAGACCGCTGGTCGGCGGGACCAGGCGGACCCGGCGGTTGGCGAAATCGATGGAGACGCGATCGAAAATCCTCAGCGCGTCCATGCCGAGCAAGATGGCCGGACGATGGGCGACATCGAGGTGACGGAAAAGCTCCACGTCGGCGAAGGCGATCGGCAGGTCCTCCATGTGGACGCCGCCCATGCGCAGCCGGTTCACCACCATATATTCGGCGATCACCTGGTCGCCGGTGACCCCCATCAGCGAGATCATGCGGGTCTCGCCGAGCCGGTTGCCGCGGGCGAGGCGGCGGCGCAGCGCGCTGTTGCCGATCGTCACCTGCGAGCCGGTGTCGATAATGACCGTGACGCGCTGGCCGTCGAGGCTGGCGTTGGTGAGGATCATCCGGCCGAGCCGGGTGCGGCCCCGGACGACGATCTCGCCCGGGGGCGAGCGATCGTCCTCGATGTGCGAGGCGGACAAGGTCAGCTCGCGGTTGGCGAAATCGAAGATCACGCGCTGCGAGCGGAGCGAATCGACGCCGAGCATGCCCTGCGCGCCGAGATTGCGCTGGGCCAAAGCGGGGGCGTGGATGGTGGGCAGGGTGCGGCGGCCGATTTCGAGCTCGGGGATCATCACGCTCGGCACCCGGGTGACCTGCGAGACGCTGGCGAGGCTGATCCCGCCGCCGGGATCGAGGCCGAGGCTCTGAGCGAGCTCGCGCGAGATGACGGTGCGCTCCGCGCCGGTGTCGACGACGAAGCGATAGGGGCCCTGGCCGGCGATGTTGACCTCGACCGTCATCCGGTTCGCCGGATCGGCGGCGTAGGCGATCGTCTCGGCCTGGTCGGCGGGGCCCTTGGTGCGCTCGATCAGGCTGCCCGTGGGCGTGGTGCGCTGCTGCGCGGACGCGGCGGTGGCGAGGGCGCAGCAGAGGAGGATGGCAAGGCGACGCTTCATCACAGAGGAGCCCTTTCGTTCGCTTTTAGCGCAGCGGGGGCCATGCGCGAAACGCTTTCGACGAAGCGCATGCCTGGTTCGACGTGGTCCGGCGTTCAGGCGAGAATTTTGCCGAGGCCCTTGGAGAGCTGGAGGGCGCCGTTGAGGCGGGCGCCTGCGTCCGGCCAGTCGCGGGCGATGACCAGCTTGCTGTCCGGGCGGAGCCGCGCTGTGCCCTTGAGCCGCTCGACATAAGCGAGGAGGCCGGAAAGGTCCGGGAACTCGTCGTTGTGGAAATGGACGAGCGCGCCCTTCGGCCCGACGTCGAGCCGGGCGACCTGGGCGGCGCGGCAGTTCAGCTTGATCTCGATCACCTTGAGCAGATTTTCCGTTTCGGCGGGGAGCGTGCCAAAACGGTCGATCAGCTCGGCGGCGAAGCCCTCGATCTCGGCCGCGCCGGCGAGCTCGTTGATCCGGCGGTAGAGGCCCATGCGCAGGTCGAGATCGGGGACGTAGTCATCGGGGATCAGGATCGGCGCGTCGACCGTGATCTGCGGCGAGAATTGCTCGGGCCGCTTTTCGAGCCCGCCCGCCTTGGCCTCGAGGATCGCCTCCTCGAGCATCGATTGGTAGAGCTCGAAGCCGACCTCCCTGATATGGCCCGATTGCTCGTCGCCGAGCAGATTGCCGGCGCCGCGTATGTCGAGATCGTGGGTAGCGAGCTGGAAGCCCGCGCCGAGGCTGTCCAAAGCGGCGAGCACCTGGAGGCGCTTGTCGGCGGTCTCGGTGATCAGGCGGTCGGCCGGCGTCGTGAAATAGGCGTAGGCGCGGGTTTTCGCCCGCCCGACGCGGCCGCGCAGCTGGTAAAGCTGGGCGAGGCCGAAGCGGTCGGCGCGGTGGACGATGAGGGTGTTCGCGGTGGGGATGTCGAGGCCGGATTCGACGATCGTGGTCGAGAGCAGAACCTCGTAGCGCCGGTCGTAGAAGGCGCTCATCCGTTCCTCGACCTCGGTCGGAGACATCTGACCGTGGGCGGCGACGAAGCGAACCTCGGGCACCTCCTCGCGCAGGAACTGCTCGATATCGGGGAGGTCGGCGATGCGAGGGACGACGAAGAAGCTCTGCCCGCCGCGATAATGTTCGCGCAGCAGCGCCTCGCGGACCACGACCGGGTCCCACGGCATGACGTAGGTGCGCACCGCGAGCCGGTCGACCGGCGGCGTCTGGATGACCGAGAGTTCGCGCAGCCCCGACATCGCCATTTGCAGGGTGCGCGGGATCGGGGTGGCGGTGAGGGTGAGGACATGGACGTCCGAGCGCAGCGCCTTCAATTTCTCCTTGTGGGTGACGCCGAAGCGCTGCTCCTCGTCGACGATGACCAGGCCGAGATTCTTGAAGGTCACGCTTTTGGCGAGCAGCGCATGGGTACCGATGACGATGTCGATCCTGCCCGCGGCGACGCCCTCCTTGGTCGCCTTCGCCTCGGCGGCGGGGACGAGGCGGGAGAGGCGACCGAGCTCGATCGGAAAGCCCTGAAAGCGCTCACGAAACATGTTGTAATGCTGGCGGGCGAGCAAAGTCGTCGGGGCGATCAAAGCGACCTGCAGCCCGGCCATCGCGGCGACGAAGGCGGCGCGCAGCGCGACCTCGGTCTTGCCGAAGCCGACGTCGCCGCAGACCAGCCGGTCCATCGGCTTGCCCGCCTCGAGATCGGCGAGAACGTCGGCGATGGCGCGGTCCTGGTCCTCGGTCTCCTCGAACGGGAAGCGGTCGGCGAAGGCGGCGTAGCCGGTGTCGGGCTCGGCGACCGCGCCGGGGCGGAGCGCGCGTTCGGCGGCGACCTTGATCAGCTCGCCGGCGATGGCGCGGATGCGCTCCTTCATCCGCGACTTGCGCCGCTGCCAGGCCTCGCCGCCGAGCCGATCGAGCGCGACGCCCTCGCTTTCCGAGCCGTAGCGCGAGAGGATGTCGATATTCTCGACCGGCACGTAGAGCTTGTCGCCGCCCGCATATTCGAGCGCGACGCAATCGTGCGGCGCGCGCTGGACCGGGATCTGGGTCAGCCCCTCGTAGCGGCCAATGCCGTGATCGGCGTGGACGACGAGGTCGCCGGGAGTGAGCGTCGCCAGCTCGTCGAGGAAAGCCTGGCTCGATTTCTTGCGACGGCGGCGGACGATGCGGTCGCCGAGCATGTCCTGTTCGGTGAGCAGGGCGACGTCGCTTGTGGCGAAGCCGTGATCGAGCTGGATGACGGCGAGCGCAACTTGGCCTTTGGCGGCGGTACCAAGCCCTTCCTGCCAACTCTCCGCTTCGGCCGTCTTGGCTAGACCATGGTCGGCGAGCAGGCCCTTCAGGCGGTCGCGGGCGCCGGCGGAATAGCTGGCGAGGACCACCTTGCGCTTCGTCCGGCGCAGTTCGGCGATATGACCGATCACCGCCTCATAGACGTTGCTGCCCTGCGCCCGCTCCGGCGCAAAATCGCGGGCCGGGTCGACCTCGAAATCGAGCACTCGCGCGGCTTCGGGCTCGTGGAAGGGGGTCACGAGGTGCAGCGGCCGCTCGACGGCGATCCCGTCCCATTCCTCGCGGGTGAGATACAGCGTCTCGGGCGCCAGCGGGCGGTAGCTGCCGGGATCGGCGGATTGGGCGCGGCGGCGATTCTCGTAATAATCGGCGATCGCTTCGAAGCGCGCCTCGGCCGCGCCGGCGTCGCCGGGATCGCGGACGACGAGATCGTCCGGCCCGAGATGATCGAACAGGGTCGCCAGTCTTTCCTCGAACAAGGGAAGCCAATGATCGAGACCGGCGATGCGGCGCCCATCTGACACGGCCTGGTAGAGCGGGTCGCCGGTCGCGGTCGCGCCGAACAATTCGCGGTAGGACGAGCGGAAGCGCTTGACGCTCTCCTCGTCGAGCAGGGTCTCGGAGGCGGGCAGCAGGGTGAAGCCCTGGATCCGGTCGATGCTGCGCTGGCTCGCCGCGTCGAAGCGGCGCACGCTCTCGATCTCGTCGCCGAAGAAATCGAGGCGGAGGGCATGCTCCTCGCCCGACGGATAGAGATCGACGATGCCGCCGCGGACCGCGAACTCGCCGGGATCGCGCACCGTCTCGGTGCGGCCATAGCCGTTGGCGGCGAGCAGCTGGCTGAGTCGGTCGATGTCGATCCGCTCACCGGGCGCGAGCCGGGCGACGAGCTGGCGGACGCGGAAGGGGCTCAGCGTCCGTTGGAGCGCCGCGTTCACCGTGGTGACGAGCAGTTGCGGGCGCTCCGCCTTGCGCTGGAGTGCGTGCAGCGTGGCCAGCCGCTCGGAGGTGCTGCGCAGCGACGGCGAGGCGCGGTCGTAGGGCAGGCAATCCCAGGCCGGGAAGACCAGGGTTTCGAGTTCCGGCGCGAAATAATGTGCAGCATCGGCGAGCGCCCGCATCGCCGCCTCGTCGGGGGCGATGAATACCGCCCGGCCTTTCGCGGCGCGCGCGAGATCGGCCGCCAGCCACGGCAGGAAGCCCGCCGGCACGCCCGCCAACGTCATCGGCGCCTTGGCCGCGAGGATCTTCTGAAGCTCGGTCACGATCGCGTCAGGGCAGCTTCATGTAATCGAGGGCCTGCAGGCGGGTCATCATCGGCCCCTGCCAGCGTTCGGGGACGGCGGTTTTTCCCATCGCCCAGGCGAGAAGGTCGACATCCTGCTCCTCGAGGATCGCCTCGAACCAGACGATGTCTGCTTCGTCCCAGCTTTCGTGCCAGCGATCGAAATAGGCGCCGACCAGCATGTCCGCCTCGCGGATGCCGCGATGGTGGGCGCGAAAGCGGAGACGTTTCAGGCGGGCGTCGCGGTCCATGGATCCCATGCGGAAAAGGCCGCTCTGGACATTCCAGGGCGGCTTGCGAAGTGCCCATGTAGGCAAGCCTTTTCCGTCATTCCAGCGAAAGCTGGAATCCCGCTTTTCTGGAGACAGGGGGATCCAGCCTTCGCTGGAATGACGAGCTAGGCACCATCGGCGTGAAACGCCGGCGCGGCTTATTCCTGCGTGGCCGCCCTGAGTGCCTGGGTTTTCGGGTTGTCGGCGGGCGCCGTCTCGGGCGGCGACGGGAGTGGCAGCATCGTCTCGAAAAGGAGCCTGAGGCCTCTCGGAATCGCGAAAATACCGAACTTTCCCTTCATCATCAGCCGCCCGAGGGTCTGCTTCGCGTCCGGGTGACCCCGTTTGGCGGCATAGTCCAGCAGGGACCTGATCTCGCGGCAGGTCGCACGGGTCGGGGAGCGATCGTAGCGAAGCCGTGCGAGCCAGAAATAAGCGGGGACGAAGTCCTGGCGAACGCCGTCCTCCAGCACCGCCTCGCTCTCATCGGCATCGCCATGCTCCGCCAGCAGCCGGGCATATCCGATCGTTGCCAACCATGACCCAGCGCAGATCGCCCGATAATAATGGTCCGCGGCGTGGTCGAAATCTGCCGCCACGACGGTCCCGGCGTGGTAATGCCGTGCGACCGCTTCCGTCGCCCAAGCCGAGCCTGCCTCCGCCGCCTCCAGAAGCATCCGGAAAGCGGCTTCGGGGTCAGCGTCGCGCAAGGCCCAAAACTCTTCAATCAGCTCGCGATTCCGATCCGAGTCGGACCACCAGAGCTCGTCCTGGTTTGAATTTGCCGCCTCCCAGGCTTCGCACCGATCCCAGTGCGACCGCCAAAGTGCCTCGCAACTGAACTCGGCTTCCCCGCCGAGCCAGCGGCGCAGCCTCGCGCAGATCTTGCAGGTGGACAAGCTCGCGCCTCCTCAAATTCGGCAACGGCCTCAATCTAATACCGGGTCCGAGGTTTGACAAATGAAGCGGGAGCCGGACCACGTCAGCCACGCATCCGAGAAAAATCCGACATTCGATTGAACCGCGCCCCGCTTTCGCGCCACCTTGATGCGTGAACGGAGATGGGTGGGGATGGTGGCCGGCAAGGTTTCGCGGCTTCTCGACGAATATCTGCTGGTCTCGGCCCGCGCCGGCGACCGGCGGGCGTTCGAAGCGCTGGCACGGCGCTGGCAGAAGAAATTGCTCGCCCATGCCCGGCGGCTGCTCGGCGATGCGGAAGGCGCGCGGGACGCGGTGCAGGAAGGGTGGCTCGAGATCGTGCGCGGCCTGCCGCGGCTGCGCGACGAGCGCGCCTTTCCGGCCTGGGCCTATCGGATCGTCACGAGGCGTTGCGCAAAGGCGATTGGGGCGGCGGTGCGCGGGCGTAACGTGGCGGCGGAGCTGGAGGCCGAAGCCGGGGCAGAGGCGCCGGTGCAGGAATCGGCTCACGACCATGACCGGCTGCGCGCGGCGATCCGGGCGCTGTCCGAGGAGCAGCGCGCCGCCATCGCCCTGTTCCATTTCGAGGAATTGAGCGTCGCCGAGGTGGCAGTCGCTCTCGACGTTCCGGCGGGCACGGTGAAGACCCGCCTGATGCACGCGCGCCGCAAGCTTCGCGCCGCGCTTGGAGGAGACGAATGATGCGCGACGTGGACGAGCTGATCGACGAGGCGCTGGACGCCGAAGAGCGCGAATTGCTGCGCACGCTCGACGAGCCCGGCTTCTTCAGCCTGGCCTTCGGCGTGTTCCAGGGCCCGAGCGGCTGGATGAGCATGGTGATGATGTTCTGGCAGACAGTGATGTTCATCACCGGCGTATGGGCGGCGTGGCACTTCTTCGAAGCCGCCGACCCGGTGACCCAGCTGCGCTGGGGTCTCCCGGCGATGCTGCTGCTGCTCTTTGCGGGGATGCTCAAGATGGCGCTGATCCCGCGAATGGAGAGCAACCGCCTGCTGCGCGAGCTGAAGCGAGTCGAGCTCCAGATCGCCGCGGCGGCGCGGCGTTAGCCGGAACGGGCCTGGGGTGGCGCGGCGGCTCCACGAAACAGGTGGACGCCGACCAAGGCGCCCCAGGCCGCCTGGATCGCATACACGATGAGGGCGCCTGTGACGTCCATGGCGAT
>NZ_JBQTJC010000121.1:0-45768 GCF_052387495.1 Sphingosinicella sp.
GCGCGAGCGGCGGCGCCCGCGTCCTCATCGTCTCGTCGATGGCCGAAGACGGCGCCGAGACCACCGTCCGCGCGCTGGCGCAGGGCGCGGCCGATACCCTGCCTAAACCCGGCGCCGCCGATTTCGCCGGCCGCTTCGCCGATGTTCTCGCCGACCGGCTCCGCCGCCTCGGCCGCGCCGTCCGCGCGCCGGATCCCGTTATGGGGCGAGACTCACCCCAGCTCGTGCTTCGCGATCTGCCGAAAGGACCGGTCGGCTGCCTCGCTCTCGGCGCGTCCACTGGCGGACTACCCGCGCTGATCGATTTCCTCGCCGCACTGCCGGCCCGGCTCGCGGCGCCGATCCTCGTCACCCAGCACCTTCCCGAGGCGTTCATGGCCTCCTTCGCCCGCCAGCTCGAACGCGCCGCCGGTCGCGAGGCGCGCGTGGCGAGAGAAGGTGAAGCCGTCCGCCCGGAGGTCATCCACGTCGCGCCGGGCGATGCGCATCTCTGCGTGATCCGGAACGGCGCCGAAGTGCGCATCGGGCTCGACCGCAGCCACGCGCTCTCGGGCTGTCGTCCTTCGGTCGACCCGATGTTCGCCTCCGTCGCCAAGGCCTATGGCGACACGGGCTTCGGCGTCATTCTTTCCGGCATGGGGCGCGACGGCCTGCTCGGCGCGCGCCGCCTCGTCGACGCCGGCGGCGCGATCCTCGCGCAGGACCGGGCCAGCGCGGCCGTCTGGGGCATGCCGCGCGTCATCGCCGAAGCGGGTCTTGCCTCGGCCGTGCTGCCGCCGGCCGACCTCGCGCGCCGCGTCGCAGTGGCCGCGAAGGGGCGCTAGCATGGAAATCAGCGCCTCCTCGCAACGCATCCTGGCCAGCCTGCTCGAGGCGCGCACCGGCCAGCAGCTCGCCTTCAACCGCCGCTGGCGGATCGATACAGCGCTCGCCGCGATCCTCCGCGAGCGGGGCTTCGCCGGCATCGATCAGCTCGTCGCGCGCCTCGTCTCCGGTCAGGACCGCGCCCTCTCCGACCGGGTGATCGAAGCCCTGCTCAACAACGAGACCTATTTCTTCCGCGACAAGCTGCCCTTCGATCTGCTGCTCGAAGGGCCGGTCAAGAAGCTGGAAAAGGCGCGCGCGGGCAAGCGCCGGCTGTCGATCTGGTGCGCCGGCTGCTCGACCGGGCAGGAGGCCTATTCGCTGGCGATGAGCTTCGCCGCCGACAAGGCCCGCTGGCAGGGCTGGACGATCGACATCGTCGGCACCGACCTTTCGGCGAGCGCGGTCGCCCGCGCCCGCGCCGGCACCTATTCGCAGTTCGAAGTGCAGCGTGGCCTGCCGATCAGGCAGATGCTGCGCTGGTTCTCCGAGCAGGGCGGCGGCGAATGGCAAATCGACCCCGCCTTGCGCGCGAGCGTCCGCTTCGAGGTGGCCAACATCCTCGAGCCGCCGCCTTCGCCGGGGAGTTTCGACATCGTCCTGTGCCGCAACGTCCTGCTCTATTTCGCGCCCGACATGCGCCGGCTCGCCTTCAACCGCCTCGCCCAGGCGGTCGCGGACGACGGCACCCTGATGCTCGGCGCCGGCGAGACCGTGCTCGGCCAGACCGACCGCTTCACCCCGGATTCAGAGCATCGCGGCCTCTACCGGCTCGCCGCAGCGTCCCCGGCAGCAGTACGGCCCGCCCGAGTCGCCTGATCCGCCTTGACGCCGCGCCGCTTTTGGCGCGGTAAAGAGGCGTGGAAGACGACATCGTCGAGGCCCCGTCGCCCAATTTCGACGAGCGCGACCAGCCCGTCTCGATGATCGTGCTCCATTACACCGGGATGGAGGACGGCCCCTCGGCGATCGCCCGGTTGCGCGATCCGGCGGCGCGGGTTTCGTCGCATTACGTGCTCGCCGAAGACGGCCAGGTGCTGCGTCTCGTCGCGGAGGACAAGCGCGCCTGGCATGCCGGCCAGTCCTATTGGCGCGGGGTCCACGGCGTGAACGCCTGCAGCGTCGGCATTGAGATCGTCAATCCGGGCCACGAATTCGGCTACCGCCCGTTCACCGAGCAGCAGATGGACGCGCTCGTTCCCTTGCTCGCCGGCATCGTCCGCCGCCACAACGTGCCGCCCGCCAATGTCGTCGGCCATTCCGACGTCGCGCCCGCGCGCAAGCAGGATCCGGGCGAGCTCTTCGACTGGGCGCGGCTGGCCCGCCACGGCCTCGCCGTTCCCCGCCCGACTCGCGCCCTCGCCGATCCGCACTGGACCGACGGCGGCTTCCTGCTCGCGCTCGAGCGCTGGGGCTATGACGTCAGCGATCGGGCGGCGGCGGTGCTTGCCTTCCAGCGCCGCTTCCGCCCCGAGCTGCTCGACGGCGAGATCGACGGCGAGTGCCGCGCTATCCTCCTCGCTCTGCTGTTGGATCGGCAGAGCGGCCGGACTATATAGGGTAGGCCAGAGGGTTGGGCGGCCGCTGCTCCCGCGAGGGAGGAGAGGAAAGTCCGGGCTCCATGGAACGACGGTGCCGGATAATGCCCGGCGGGGGCGACCCCAGGGACAGTGCCACAGAAAGCAGTCCGCCGGGCTTCGGTCCGGCAAGGTCGAAAGGGTGGGGTAAGAGCCCACCGCGCCTCCGGCAACGGCGGCGGCACGGCAAACCCCACCGGGAGCAAGACCGAATAGGGGCGGCATATGGGCGTGTTCCCGCTCGTCGCCCGGGTTGGTTGCTTGAGGGGCGGAGCGATCCGCCTCCTAGAGGAATGGCCGCACATCCGCCTTAGCCTTGGCGACGGCGGAGGACAGAACCCGGCTTACAGACCCTCTGGCATTTTTCCCTGCTCAGGCTGGCCCCGGCGCCGGCCTTTGCCTATCTGGAAGATCATGGCGCGGCACAGGCGATCGGACGATTGGGGTTTTCCCCGCTGGCGTGGCTATGGCTCCACGCGCCAGGCCGAGCCCGTGCGTAAGTGCGACCGGCACGGCTGCGACGAGCCGGGCGACCGGCCCGCGCCGAAATCGCCGAACAGCCGAGAGCGCTGGCATTTCTGCGAAGCGCACGCTGCCGAGTACAATCGCAACTGGAATTATTTCGAGGGGCTGACCGCCGAGGAGATCGCGGCGCGCGAAGCGGCCGAGCAGCGCGATGCCGGCGCTTTCAAGCAGGCCAATTATTACGGCTGGGGCGGCCCCGGCGACGGCAGCCGCGGCCGCGACGAGATGCGCGCGCTGGACGTGCTGGAGCTCGAGGCCGACGCCGATTTCGAAGCGGTGAAGGCCGCCTATCGCCGCCTCGCCAAGGCGAACCACCCCGATCTCAAGCCCGGCGACGCCGAAGCCGCCACCCGCTTCCAGGCGATCCAGGCCGCCTACGAAGTGTTGCGCAAGTCCGAAGAGCGCCGCAACGCAGCTTGAGCCGCGCGGAACCTTTCTCTTCTTCGACAATTCTTCGAGTGCTGAAGTAACGATGTGGGGGGCGCTATTATGTCGCTCTATCGCTATCGTACCGACGTGCTCGTCGGGGCCTGGCGCGCCAAGCGCGAGCAGGCGATCGAGGACGCGGTGCTCGCCGGTCAGGCCCGTTTCAACGAGGCGCTCGAGCTGGAATGGCTCGTTCCCGGCGAGATCGAGGAGCAGGTGCGAAAGGCCGCCTGAGAGTCACTCGGTGACGATGAAGGTGCCGGAGACATGCGCCACCGGATCGTCCGGATCGCCGTCATGCGCCAGGCCGCGGACGAAGCCAACGCTGCGGGTGAGGCCGTAGCATTCGCCGCGGCCGGTGATCGTCCGCTCGGGCACGGCCGGACGCAGATAGTCGACGCGCAGGTCGAGCGTCGCCTGATGGCGGAAATGGCCGAGCCGAACCCAGATGGCCAGGCTGGTCGCCATGTCCATCAGGCTGATGATCGGGCCCGACGCGATGATCCCGCTCTCCGGCATGCCGACCAGCTCGGGGCGGTAAGGCAGGCTCAGCTCCGCCCAATCCTCGCCATGCGCGACATAGGCGATGCCGAGCGCGCCGCCGTGGCCGACCCGGCGGACATAGGACATGAACTTCTCGGGATCGAAGGACGTCTCCGGGCTGCGCGGGTCGCTCATCAGGCCAGCCGCTCCGCGGTCTGGCGGACGAGCGCGATCATGTTGGGGATACCCTGCGTGCGGTTCGAGCTCAGCTGATTCCTGAGGTCGAAGGGGGCAAGGGCGGCCTCGATGTCGAGGTCGAGGATCTCGCTTGGGCGTCGGTCTTGCACGGCAAGCAGGATCAGGGCGACGATGCCCTTGGTGATTGCTGCATTGCTGTCGGCGAGAAAATGCAGCCGTCCGTCATCCCGCGGCAGCGGATAGACCCAGACCGCGGCCGAGCAGCCGCGCACCAGGGTCGCGTCGGTCTTGAGCGGCTCGGGCATCGGCTCCAGCGCCCGGCCGAGGTCGATCAGCAGCCGGTAGCGGTCGTCCGCGTCGAGCAGCTCGTAATCGGCATACACCTCGTCGATCGATTGGAAGGCCATGCCGGCGGCCTTAGCCCCAACGTCCGGATTCGTCACCCTAAGCGTCAGCCCTCGACGCCATTGGCGAGGGCTTCAAGCCGGCGCACCCGGTCGCGCAGCTCGGTCAGCTCGACTCGGGCCGGCCCCCGCGCGCCGGGCGCGGCCCGGCCGCCATTCAGCTCCAGCCGCCTGAGCTCCAGCCAGCCCTGCCAGCCGCGCAGGGCGGCGGCCGAGACCAGCGCCAGCGCAAGGGTCGCGGCGAAGGCGAGAACGAGGAGCGTGGGATCGGTCATCTCATCTTCCTAGCGGTCGCGCAGCTTTTCGATCTCGCGCTCGAGGCTGTTTTCCTTCTCCACCGTGATTCGCTCGAGCACCTGCAGCCGCTCGCGGAGCTGTTTCACCTCGTCGCGCAAATGCCGGGTTTCGGCATCGTCGCGGGTGGCGGGCAAGCCGTGGCCGTGCCGGCTCCGGCCGCCGCCATACTTGGCCCTGAAGACACTGGCGATCATCACGATCAGGACGATCATGATCACCATGATGTGACTGCTTTGCATCGATGCTCCTGCCTGTCTCGCCTGATTGCCTAGTTCAGCGGCCTGTCCCGCAGTCTTTCGATCTCGTCGGCCACCTCGATCCCCTTGTCGGTGACGATCCGCTCGAGCACGCGTACGCGCTGCTCCAGCCGCTCGTTCTGCGCTGCATATTGCGCCGCCTTTTCCGCCGTCCCGGCGTTGAGCGCCTCGGCGAGCTTCTCCTTGTGCTTCAGCCAGCGCTTGAACGCGTCGGCGGCCACGCCGGCGATCACCGGGATGCCGACCACCACGAAGAAGAAGCCGACAACGAGCCAGGTCTTGTCCATCGCGTCCTCCTCAGTTCCGCTTGCCGCGCAGATTTTCGATTTCGTGGGTCAACCGGTGGCTATCGTCGGTGACGATCCGCTCGACGTTGGCGAGCCGGTCCTTCACCGCGCCCAGTTCGGCGCGGAGTTGGGCGTTCTCGCCGGAGAGCAATTTCATCCGTTCGGCCGTCTCGGTCGTCATCTTGGGCTCGACCGACTTGCCCCACGAGGTTTCGAGCGGATAGCCGTGCTTGATCCTGAGCCAGGTCAGGAACACCCAGGCGAGGATCGCGATCAGGCCCAGCAGCATGCCGCCGCCGATGATCCAGGGGAGGTGGGGAACGATGACCTGTTCGGCGAGGTCGGGCTGCTGCGGCACTTCTAGTCCTTTCGCTTCAGTTCGCCGGCCCGCGCAGGGCTTCGATCTCGTGAGTCAGGCGGTGGCTGTCGTCGGTGACGATGCGCTCGACATTGGCGAGCCGGTCCTTCATCGCGCCGAGCTCGGCTTTCAATTGCGCAGTCTCGGTCGAGAGCAACTTGATCCGCTCCATCGCCTCGTCATTGCTCTTGGGATAGACCGACTCGCCCCAGGCGCTTTCGAGCGGATAGCCGTGCCTGACGCGCAACCAGGTGGTGACGACCCAGCCGGCGATGGCGGCGAGGCCGACGAGAGCGGCGACGGGGGCGAGGACTTCGAAGGGCATTTGATTGGTCCCCTAATTCCTGAGATTTTCGATTTCGCGGGCGGTGCGCTCGGCCGGATCGGTGGCGATCCGCTCGAGCACGGCGAGGCGCTCTTCCATCCGCCCGATCTGGCCCTTGAGCTCGCGATTTTCGGCGGTGAGCTCGCCGATCCGCGCCTGCGCGTCGGGATCTCCCTTGTGCGTCGTGCCGCTCCATTCATTCTCGAGCGGATAGCCGTGCTTGGCCCTGATCCAGCTGTTGATCAGCCAGCCGACGGTGCTGATCGCGACGATCGCGATGACGAATCCCGGTCCACCCCAATCCATGTTCCGACTCCCCTGTTGCGGCTAGCGCAGTTGCTCGATTTCCCGGGCGGTGCGCTCGGCCGGATCGGTCGCGATCCGCTCGAGCACCGCCATCCGATCCTCGAGCCGGGCCACCGTCTCGCGCAGCATCTCGTTCTCTCGCTCCAGCTCCCGGTTGCCGCTCGAACCTTTTTCGAGGGCGCGCTTGTCGTAGGAGAAGCGCAGCAAGGCGATAACCACACAGGCCGAGGCGATGATCGCGACGATCGGAATGAAGACACCGAAATTCATTCTTCCACACCCCTCAAGCGACTGAGACTAACGAAGCTGCTCGATCTCGCGCGCGAGGCGGCTGTTCGAGCTGGTCACATAGGCCTCGACGTCGGCGAGCCGCCGGTCGATGTCGCGGAAGCGCGAGCGCACGTCGCGGGTAATCCGCTTCGGGTTGGCGCGCACGCCCTGCCAGAATTTCTTCTCCTCGGGCGCCTCGTCGTAGAGGTCGAGCGGCTTGCGCGGCGCGGTCGCCGCGGCGATCCAGTAGGCGATCAGCGTCCAGGGAAAGCCGCCCATGATCGTCATCAGCACCACGCCGATGCGGACCAGGGTGACGTCCATCCCGGTATAGTCGGCGATGCCCGCGCAGACGCCCGACCATTTGGCGTTCTGCTTGTCGAGATAGAAGCGGGTGCGCTGCGACGTCATGCTTTCCTCCTGGGAGCGCGGGTTGCGCGGGCGGTTTCCATCAGCCGCTCGCCGCGGTCTTCGAGCGCGGTTTCGACCGGATCGCAGCCGAGCTGACGCCAGTTGGGATTCTCGGCCTGGACGATGCGCTCGATCGTGCACATCCGGTCGTCGAGCCGGCGGGCGAGATCGTGCAGCTCGTCGAGCAGATTCTCGTCCTCGGTAGTGATCGTGGCGGCGGTCTTCCACTTCGTGATGTAGTGGAAGATGATCCACGGCAGGATGACGAAGAGGACCGGGACGACAATGATCGGAATTAGGATTTCAGCTCCGTCCATCGGCTCAGCCCTCCTTCTTCGCGGCCTCGCCGCCATTGGTGCGCTTGGCGAGGCTCGCCTTCAGCGCTTCGAGCTCGGCGTCGACCTTGTCGGAATTGCGAAGCTCGGCGATCTCCTCGTCGAGCGTCTTGGGCGGGCCGCCGATGCTCAGGGAGTCGGCATGGCCCTCGGCAAGGTCCGCCTCGCGCTCCAGCAGGTCGAAGCGGGAAAAGGCGTCGTCGACCTTCGGGCCTGAATAAAGCTCGCGCAGCCGGGCGCGATTCTGCGCGCTCTCCATCCGCGTCACGATCGCGTTCTGGCGGGCGCGGGCTTCGCGCAGCTTGGTCTGCAGCTTGGCGATGTCGGCCTCGGAGGCGCGCAGCGCGTCGTCGAGCACCTCGATCTCGGTCTTGAGCTGGTCGGCCATGTCGGCGGCCTTCTGCCGCTCGTAGAGCGCGGCCTTGGCGAGGTCCTCGCGGTCCTTGGACAGCGCCAGCTCGGCCTTCTCGACCCAGCCTTCCTGCAGCCGGTCGAGCTTGCCGATCTGCCTGCGCATCTCCTTCTGGTCGGCGATGGTGCGCGCCGCCGAGGCGCGAACCTCGACGAGCGTCTCTTCCATCTCCAGGATGATCATTCGGATCATCTTCGCCGGGTCTTCCGCCTTATCCAAAAGGTCGGTGACGTTGGCGGCAATAATATCGCGCGTCCGCGAAAAAATTCCCATGGGAAACAACTCCTTGGCTGTTACATAAGGCCGGGCCGGGCGGTTGCGGCGGGGCTCGCGCGGGCTATTCCGGATAAGCTCCGCGCGACCGACCGAAACCTTGACCGGCTCGGCTTCAGCCATGCGCCTGTCCCGTCTGGACAGCGGCATAGCTGACCGGGGCGGTTTCGGCCGAACGGGCCGGACCGACCGCCGCGGCGACCGAAAGGGTGGAAAGGACGAGCGCGCCGACCGCGGCGGTGGCGACCCGAGCGAGTTTGTCGAAATTGAACATATCCGGTCTCCCTAAACCTGGCGTTGCATTCCCGTCCCGCCGCCCATTCGGCGGTGACGCCAATTCTTAAGCAGGGGGCGTGCCAATCGGCGGAAGTGGCGGAAAACCGCCAAAAACGCAGCATTTCAGGGTTGTCGCGAACGATAATCTCTTGCCAAGACGTGGCGCGATATCCCAATAAGTGGGAATGGAGCGGAACACTCATCTCGTCGGTCAATCCTCGTCCTTTCTGGACGCGGTGGAGCGCGCCAGCCGTGCCGCGCCGCTCGATCGGCCGGTGCTCGTCATCGGCGAGCGCGGCACCGGCAAGGAGCTGATCGCCGAGCGTCTGCACCATCTTTCCTCCCGCTGGGACGGTCCGCTCATTATCATGAATTGCGCGGCGCTGCCCGAGACTTTGATCGAGGCCGAATTGTTCGGTCACGAGGCGGGCGCCTTCACCGGCGCGACCAAGGCCCGGCCCGGCCGCTTCGAGGAGGCCAATGGCGGCACCCTGTTCCTCGACGAGATCGCCACCCTCTCCAGCCCGGCCCAGGACCGGCTGCTGCGCGCGGTCGAATATGGCGAGGTCACCCGGATCGGCGCGAGCCGCCCGCTCGAGGTAGACGTCCGCATCGTCGCGGCGACCAACGAGCATCTGCCCAAGCTGGTCGAGGAGAGCCGCTTTCGCGCCGACCTGCTCGATCGCCTCAGCTTCGAGGTCGTGACCCTGCCGCCGCTCCGCCACCGGGAAAGCGACATCCCCGTTCTCGTCGATCATTTCGGGCGGCGAATGGGCCTGCTGCTCGGCTGGGAGACCTGGCCCGGCTTTTCCGAGGCGGCGATGGCGAAGCTGATCGCCTATCCCTGGCCGGGCAATGTGCGCGAACTTCGCAATGTTATCGAACGCGCCGTCTACCGCTGGGAGGGGCAGGAGGGGCCGATCGAGGACATTCAGTTCGATCCCTTCGAATCGCCCTGGCGGCCGCTTCAGGCGGCAAAGAAGGCGGAGAGTGAGAAACCCGCTGAGGCGGAAGCGGGGGCTGCGCTTGCCGAAGCGTCGGCGCCGGCCCACGATCCGACCGAGGCGGCGGACCTTCGCCTCGCCGTCGCCGAGTACGAGAAGGCGATCCTGTCAGCGGCGCTCGAGAAATGCCGCTGGAACCAGCGCGCCGCCGCCGCGGCGCTCAGCCTCACCTACGATCAACTCCGCCACGCGATGCGCCGCCACAAGCTGCAGGGGAGCTAGGGGAGTTTCGCCTTCGGAAAGCCGCCCCAAGCCGAGTCATAGTCGGGCTGCGCATGTTCGAGCGCGAATTGCGTCGGGCGATAGGGCCAGCAGCTCTCCACCATGAAGGCCATCGTGCCCTCGATCTTGTGGGGCTTGAGCTCCGCCGCGCTCGCCTTCTTCCAGCTCTCCACGTCGGGGCCGTGGCCCGCCATCAGATTGTGCAGGCTCATCCCGCCCGGCGCGAAGCCCTCGGCCTTGGCGTCATAGTCGCCGTGGATAAGGCCCATGCACTCGCTCATCACGTTGCGGTGGAACCAGGGCGGCCGGAACGTGTCCTCGGCCACCATCCAGCGCGGCGGGAAGATAACGAAATCAGCATTGGCCCGGCCCGGCACGTCGCTCGGGCTGGTCAGCACGGTAAAGATCGACGGGTCGGGATGGTCGTAGCTCACCGTCCCGAGCGTGTTGAAGCGGCTGAGATCGTAGGTACAGGGCGCCAGATTGCCGTGCCAGGCGACGACGTCGAGCGGGCTGTGACCGAGCTCGGTCACCCAGAGCGCGCCGAGATACTTCTGGATGAGCTCGCACTTGCCGTCGCGATCCTCATAGGCGGCGGGGGGCGTCAGGAAATCGCGCGGATTGGCGAGGCCGTTGGCGCCGATCGGGCCGAGGTCCGGCAGGCGGAACAGGCTGCCGTGATTCTCCGCGACATAGCCCCGCGCCGTCCCGTCCGGCAGCAGCACGCAAAAGCGCACGCCGCGCGGGATCAGCGCCACCTCGCCCGGGCCGATCTCCATCCGCCCCAGCTCGGTCCGGAGGTCGAGCCGGCCCTGCTGCGGAATCAGCAGCACCTCGCCGTCCGCGTCGAAGAAATAGCGGTCCGCCATATCCCGGTTGGCCCGATAGATATGGACCGCGACACCCTCGAAGCTGGCCGGGTCCCGATTGGCCATCATCGTGACGAGTCCGTCAACGAAATCGGTCGGCGCGTCGGGCAGCGTCAGCGGATCCCAGCGCAGCCGGTTCGGCGGAATCGGCGTCTCGACCGTGCCCGGTGCGAACAGCTTCGCACCGTCATAAGCGCGATAGGGCGGATGCTCGGCGGAGGGCCGCATCCGATAGAGCCACGAGCGGCGATTCTCGGAGCGCGGCGCGGTGAAGGCGGTGCCCGAAAGCTGCTCGGCATAGAGACCGTGCGCGGGCCGTTGCGGCGAGTTGCGGCCCTTGGGAAGCGCGCCCGCCATCGCCTCGGTCTCGAAGTGGCTGCCGAAGCCGGACATCATCTCGCTCGTCACCGCCAAGTTCATCGCGCTCCCGTCGCGCTGGGCGATTGAACGCCGCGCGGGCGCCAGCCATAAGCGGCACCGATGCCGACCGCAATCGCCCCGCCGCCCACCGCGATCGCGTCGTCGCGCCGCGCCAGGCTGATCAAGTGGCTGATCTGGGCCTTCTGCCTGCTGCTGGTCGCTGGCAGCTGGTGGTTCGTCGCCGCGCAGACCGCCTTCGAACGGCGCCAGGCGATTGAGGACGCGATCCGCCAGAACGTGAATCGCACGATCGCCTTCGAACAATATGTCCGGCGCACGATCGAGGCGGCGGACTTGGTCACGCGCTATGTCAGCGGCCGCTTCGCACGCGGCGACGCCGGCGGCGAATTTGCCGGCAGACCGGGCAATCCCGCGCGGATCTCCGGCAACCTCGGTCGCGGCGGGCCTTTTCTGGGCGTCAGCATCGCAGATGAGAACGGTGACATCATCGCCACATCGACGCCGCTGCCCTCGGCGCTGACCAATGTCGCCGACCGTCCCGCCTTTCGCGCGCACCTGCGGCGCGACACCGGGCGCCTCTATATCAGCGCGCCGACGGAATCCTCGATCACCGGCCGCAACGTGATCTGGCTCAGCCGGCGGCTCAATCATCCAGACGGTTCGTTCGCGGGAGTGATGGCGGTCAACGTCCCGCCGGAGCAGCTGACCGCTTTCTATCGCGACGCGAGGGTTGGGCCGATGGACGTGATGTCCGTCATCGGCCTCGACGGCATCGCCCGGGCCCGCCGCGTCGGAAGCGTGATTAGCGCCGGCGAAGATTTTTCCAGCCAGCCCTTCATGCGGCGCCAGCTCGCCAATCCCAGCGGTACCTATCTGGGGACGAGTGTCATGGACGGCGTCGATCGCTATTTCAGCCAGCGCCGGCTCGAGGAGTATCCCCTATTCGTCGTTTACGGGGTCTCGGCCGAGGAGGTTCTCGAACCTTCCCGGCACCGGGCGCGCATCTTCATTGCCGGCGCGGCCCTGCTCAGCCTGATGCTGATCGCCTTCGCCGCGTTGCTCACCCTGGTCCTCAACCGGCGCGAGCGGCGCGAGGTCGAGATGGCGCAGGCCAATCACCGGCTCCAGGAAGCTCAGCGGATCGGCCAGATCGGCGACTGGCATTACAACGTGCGGACCGGGGAAACGTTCTGGTCGCCGCAATTGCTCGCCATGTACGAACGCGAGGGACAAGGGAGTCCGACTCTGGAGGAATTCCTGGCCTATCTGAACGAGGATGGCCGCGCGGTGATTCGCCACGCCCATGAAGCGGCAATCCGAACCGGCGAGGCCCAGGAGGTGGAATATATGGTCCACCTGCCGAGCGGCGCGGAGACCTATCACCAGAGCGCCATAATCCCGGCTAAAGATGCGAGCGGCCGGGTCGTCCGGCTGCACGGCACCGACCAGAATATCAGCGCCCGCAAGCTGCTCGATCTGCTCCAGACCCATGTCGCCCATCTCTCCCGGGTCGAGGCGATGAACGCGATGGCGGCGACGCTGGCGCACGAGCTCAACCAGCCGCTCACCTCGGCCGCGAATTTTCTCGTCGGCAGCCGCGGCCGGCTCAAGGCGCGCGGCGCGGAGGCGCTGGACGAGGCGGTCGAGGGCATGGCCGCGGCGGAGCATCAGGTCCATCTCGCCGCCAACATCATCCGCGGCGTGCGCGAGATGCTGTCGAACCAGCCCAAGACTCTGGTCTCGGTTTCGCTGACCCGCATCGTCGACGATGCGGCGGCGCTGATCGCGATGGCGGACACGAACCGCCGGTTCGAGGTGGACAAGGAGATCGCCGCCAACGCCCGCACGGTGAAGGGCGACAGAATCCAGCTTCAGCAGGTAATGGTAAACCTGCTGCGCAACGCCCATGACTCGACCGAAGGGGTCGCCGCACCCGAAATCCTCGTCAGCAGCCGGCGCGAGGGGCCCGGAAGCGTCACTGTCTGCGTCGATGACAACGACCCCGGCTTCAGTCAGCCGATGAGCGAGCGTTTCTCCCCGTTCGCGACGACGAAGAGCGCCGGGCTCGGCCTCGGCGTCTCCATTTCGCGCACGATCATCGAGGCGCATGGCGGCCGCATCTGGACGGAAGATCGCGAGGGCGGCGGCGCCCGCATCTGCTTCACCCTGCCGTCCGCCCGCCGCAAGCAAGGCGAGGCCGACGGAGGAGCCGAAGAGAGCGAGAGCGCCTAGGAAGGTGGAGGCCCGAGCCGGAATCGAACCGGCGTGCAAGGATTTGCAGTCCTCTGCGTAACCACTCCGCCATCGGGCCGCCGGCAGGGCAGATGGTCGGCTTTGCCCGGCCTGTCAACCTTGCCCAAGGGGGCGATTCTGGGCAGGCTGAGCTCCATGCAGGCGCCGATCGCCCTGGCCCGCGCCGCCGCTTCGCGGCTGCTCGATTTCGCGCTGCCGCCGCGCTGCCCGTCCTGCGGCGCGATCACCGAAGCGCCGCACCGTTTCTGCTTTCCCTGCTGGTCGGAGCTGATCTTTCTCGGCGAGCCCTGCTGCGCGCGCTGCGCCTTGCCCTTCGATTACGGCCAGGGCGAGGACGCCTTGTGCGGCGGCTGCATGGCGCATCCGCCGCGCTACGACCGGCTGCGCGCCGCGGTCGCTTATGGCGATATTCCGCGCAAGGTCGCGCTGAAGCTCAAATATGGCGGCCGCCCCGGCGTCGCCGAGACCATGGCGCGGTTCATGGCGCGCCATCTCGATGCGGTGCCGGACGCGCTCCTCGTGCCCGTGCCCCTGCACCGCTGGCGGCTGTGGCGGCGCGGCTATAACCAGGCCGCCTTGGTCGCCACCGCGCTCGGCCGCCGGGCGCGGCTCGAAACTCGGCTCGACCTGATCTCCCGCGTCAAGGCGACGCCGCCGCTCAAGGCGATGAGCCCGCGGCAGCGCCGCGACGCGCTGCGCGGGGCGTTTCGGGTGCCCCCCGCGCGCAAGACGGAGCTGAAGGGCCGCCGGGTCGTGCTGATCGACGACGTCTACACGAGCGGCGCGACCGCCAACGGCTGCGCGCGGGAGCTGAAGCGGGCCGGCGCGGCCGAGGTCCAGGTGCTGACCTGGGCGCGCGTCGTGCGCGGCCGCGATCATTGACAAGGGGCGGGCCGCCTCTCACCTTTCGGGCGATGGCTCAGGTCGAAATTTATTCCAAAATCTTCTGCTCTTATTGCGCGCGCGCCAAGCGGCTGCTCGACGCCAAGGGCGCGCGGTACGAGGAGTATGATATCACCATGGGCGGGCCGAAGCGCGCAGAGATGATCCAGCGCGCCAACGGACGGACCACCGTCCCCCAGATCTTCATCGACGGGCGCCATATCGGCGGCAGCGACGATCTTCACACGCTGGACGCGTCCGGGCGGCTCGATCCATTGCTGGCGGACCGATGAAGATCGCCGTCTACCAGGCGCAAACCGGCATCGACCCGGAGGCGAATGCGCGCGATCTGGTCGCGGCTGTCGAGGAGGGAGGCGCCGCCGGCGCAACGATGCTGTTCACGCCCGAAATGAGCGGCCTCCTCGACCGCGACCGGGCGCGGGCCACCAAACATCTTCATTTCGAGAGCGACGATCTGGTGCTGGCCGTGGTGCGCGAAGCCGCGGGGCGGGCGGGCATCTGGGTCCATCTCGGCTCGCTGGCGTTGCTCGACACGGACGGCGACATGCTCGTCAATCGCGGCTTCGTGATCGACGACACCGGCGAGATCCGCGCGCGTTACGACAAGATCCATCTCTTCGACGTCGACCTGCCGACCGGCGAGAGCTGGCGCGAATCGGCGGTCTATCGGCCGGGGACCGGCGCGGTCGTAGCCCAGACACCGCTCGGGCCGCTCGGCCTGTCGATCTGCTACGATCTCAGGTTTGCCGATCTCTACACAAGCCTAAGCAATCACGGCGCGACGATCCTCGCCGTCCCCGCCGCCTTCACGGTGCCGACCGGCGAGGCGCACTGGCATGTGCTGCTGAGGGCGCGCGCGATCGAGGCGGGCGTGTTCGTCGTCGCGGCCGCGCAGGTGGGTCATCATGAGGACGGCCGAGTCACCTACGGCCACTCGCTCGTCGTCGATCCCTGGGGGAAGGTGCTGCTCGACATGGGCGCCGACAGGCCGGGCGTCGGCTTCGCCGAGATCGACCTCGGCGCGGTCGACGAGGTGCGCAGCCGCCTGCCCGCGATCTGGCACCGCCGCCCGATCCCGCGGCCTGAGCCGTTCAAGTGATCGTCTTCGATCTCAGATGCGCGACGGGCCATGTCTTCGAAGGCTGGTTCGGCTCCAGCGCTGAGTTCGAGAGCCAGCAGACCCGTGGACTGGTGAGCTGTCCGCTGTGCGGCAGCTTCGAGGTCGCCAAGGCGCCGATGGCGCCGCGCATCGGCGCCAAGGGGAATGCCTCCTCCGATCCCTGGCCCGCGGCGATGAAGAAGATGCTCGCCGAGATGGCGACGATGCAAAGGCAGCTGCTCGAAAAGAGCGACAATGTCGGCGATCGCTTCCCGGACGAGGCCCGCGCCATCCACCTCGGCGAAGCGGAGGCACGCGCGATCCACGGTCGCGCCAGCCGGGCGGACGCCGAGAGCCTGGCCGAGGACGGCATCCCCATCTCGCCCTTGCCCTTTCCGGTGCCCGAGCCGGGCGAGGAGAATTGACCGGCGCGGCCTCATGAGCCACATCGGCGGCGCGAGAATGGCCCCGTAGCTCAGCAGGATAGAGCGACTGATTCCTAATCAGTAGGCCACAGGTTCGAATCCTGTCGGGGTCACCACTCGCGGGGCAGCGTGGAGCCGGACATGATCAAGCGCATCGCCGCGGCCTTCGTTGCCGCGCTCTTCGTCGCGAGCAGCGCGGCAGCGCAGGGGCCGTGCACCGGGCCGCCGAGCGCTACCCGGCTCTACGTCACGATCGAGAATGTCCGCGCCTCGCAGGGACTGATCGCGCTGACCCTCTATGCCGACGATTCGCGCCGCTTCCTCGCCCGGCGCGGCTCGCTCTACGTCGGGCGGGTACCGGCGCGCGCGCCGGTGACGCGGGCCTGCATCCATCTCCCGTCACCCGGCACCTACGCGCTCGCCATCTATCATGACGCCGACGCCAACCGCCGCTTCAACCGCAGCGCGATCGGGCTGCCGGCGGAGGGCTATGGCTTCACCAACAATCCCGGGACCCTATTCGGCCTGCCCTCCTTCCGCTCGGTCCGCCTCGCCGTGCCGCGGACCAACACGGCCACGACGATCCGGATGCGCTATCCCTAGCGGAGACGCGAGAATCCGCTTGCTCCCGGCGCGGGAGCGGGCTCAGGTGGGGCAGGGGGAAACGCATGCGGATCACGATCATCGATCTCGCCGAGCGGGGCCCGACCCGGGACCTGTTCAAGCGCAAGATGAGTCCCAATTTCGCCAGCATCATGCCGCAGGTCGTCGCGGTTTGGTGCGAGGAGCTGGGGCATGACGTCCGCTATCTCTGTTATACTGGCTATGAGGATTTGACCGGCCTCGCCGATGAGACCGACTTCCTGATCGTCGGCGGCTTCACGCTTTCCGCCTTCACCGCCTACGCGCTTAGCGCGATCTACCGGTCGAAGGGCGCGGTCACCGCGCTCGGCGGTCCCCATGCCCGCTGCTATCCGGAAGATGCCGCCCGCCATTTCGATTATGTCCTCGGGCTCACCGGCAAGCCCGAGATCGCCGAAATGATCGGCGAGGCCGCGCCGCACCGGCCTTATGGCCGCCGCTTGAGCGCCGCCGTCCAGCCGCGCGAGATTCCGAGCCTTCGCCAGCGCTGGAAGTTCGTCGAGGCGACGCTCGCCAAGGCGGGACCGCTCAAGTTCGTGCCGATGATCGGCAGCTTCGGCTGCCCCTATAGCTGCAGCTTCTGCATCGACGCGACGGTGCCCTACCAGCCGCTCGCCTTCGACCAGCTCAAGGCGGATCTGCGCTTCGCCGCGACGAAGATCAAAAATCCGATCATCGGCTGGCACGACCCCAATTTCGGCGTTCGCTTCGACGATTATCTCGGGGCGATCGAGGAAGCCGCGTCGCCCGGCACGATGCGCCACATCGCCGAGATGAGCCTGTCGCTGCTCACCGACGACAATCTCGCCCGGCTCCGGCGCAACGGCTTCGTCGGCATGCTTCCCGGCATCGAATCCTGGTACGATTACGGCAACAAGTCGAAGGCGACGCGGGTCTCGGGGATGGCCAAGGTCCGTCAGGTCGCGGACCATGTGAACCGCATCCTCGCCCATATCCCGGTGGTCCAGACCAATTTCATCCTCGGCCTCGATTGCGACTCGGGCGACGAGCCGTTCGAGCTGACCAAGGCCTTCATCGATCTGACCCCGGGCGCCTACCCGGCCTTCTCGCTCTTCACCTGCTACGGCCGCGCCTCGCCGCTCAACCTCGAGCTGCAGCGCGCCGGCCGGATCAACGCCATGGCCTTCCACTTCCTCGACAGCAACCACGGCATGAACATCCGCCCGCTTCACTATTCCTGGCCGGATTTCTACGATCGGGTGGCGGACGTGACCCGCCATGCGCTCGGCGCCGGCGGGACCTGGCGCCGCCTCGTCGCCAATCGTCCGGGCGCCGCCGGCTTGTTCAACCTGTTTCGCGGCGCGACGACGGGCCGGCCCCGCTACCAGGCCGAGATGGCGCGCATGCTCCGCGAGGATCGCGGCCTGCGCGCCTATTTCGAAGGCGAAACCGGTACGACCCCCGAATTCTTCAAGGCCCGCATCCAACGGGACCTCGGCCCGCTCTGGGATGCGCTGCCGCCGGGCGCGCTCGCGCACGATTCCTATGCCTATCTGAACGGACAGGCGGCGGCGGTCGCCTAGGCTGCGCCGATCATCGCTTCGGCCAGCTTCAGGCTGGGCGGATCGTCGACATCGAGCCAGAAGCGCCCGGCCACGTCCATCGTTTCCGCCTCGCCCTTGTCCGCCAGCCGCTGGACGCCCTCGGACAGGCTGCCGACGCCGCCGCCGGCGATCGCCTCCCTTATGGCCGCCGCCAAGGCGGGTGTGGCGTGGAAGATTCCGGTGTCGACGGCGTCATAGCGCTCCAGCAACTTTCCGATCTTCGCGATCCGGCCGCCATCGCCGAACGCCACCTTGGTCGCGTCGTCCAGATCGAGGCCCGGCCGCGCCAGATCGCGGTCGACGGCAAGCCGCAGCCCCGCCGGCCGCGGCGCGCGGCTCAAAGCGCGCACGATCTCCGGATCGAACAGATGATCGCTCATCAGCAGCAGGTAGTCGCCATC
Organism: Sphingosinicella sp.; assembly: GCF_052387495.1. Classification (GTDB taxonomy): domain Bacteria; phylum Pseudomonadota; class Alphaproteobacteria; order Sphingomonadales; family Sphingomonadaceae; genus Allosphingosinicella. The sequence goes on from NZ_JBQTJC010000121.1 coordinate 18,049, forward strand.
GATCCCGTCCGCGCCCTCGATCACCGAATGACCGTTCGCCGCGGCCCAGTCGGCGACCCGCACCGCCCGAATCGGCAGGCCGGTCCGGGACTCGAGGTCGGAGAGAAATGCCTCAACCCGTCCCGTCTCGTGGCCGGTCGCGACATGGAAGCGGGTCGCCCCCGCGGCGGCGGCTGCGCGGATGACATGCTCGATCAGCGGCACCCCGCAGACCGGCGTCAGCGGCTTGGAATCGGAAACCGCCCGCAGCCGGCTACCGAGGCCGGCCGCGATGATCAGGCAGATCATTCCGCCGCCAGCGCCTCGCCGGCGATGAACTCCTCGACCAGCTGGGCGGCGACGTCGTCGCTGAATTGCTGGGGCGGGTGCTTGCAGTAGAAAGCCGCGGGGCCGATCAGGGCGCCGCCGACGCCGCGGTTCAGCGCCACCTTGCAGCAGCGGATCGCGTCGATCACCACCGCCGCGCTGTTCGGGCTGTCCTCGACCGAGAGCCTGAGCTCGAGGTTCATCGGCACGTCGCCGAACAGGCTGCCCTCCATCCTCAGGAAGCAGAGCTTGTTGTCGTTGAGCCATGGGATGTAGTCGGACGGGCCGATATGGATGTCCGGCTCGGCGAGCCGCTCGGCCAGCGCCGACTGCACCGCTTCGGTCTTCGACTCCTTCTTCGATTCGAGCCGGCCCCGATCGAGCATGTTGAGGAAGTCGGTATTGCCGCCGGTGTTGAGCTGGTAAGTGTGGCTGACCGCGACGCCGCGCTGCCCGAACAGGTTGGACAGGACGCGGTGGACGATGGTGGCGCCCAATTGCGCCTTGATGTCGTCGCCGACGATCGGCAGCCGACGCTCCTGGAAACGCCGCTCCCAGGCGGGATCGCTGGCGATGAACACCGGCATGCAATTGACCGCCGCCACGCCCGCCTCGAGCGCGCAGTCCATGTAGAAGCGCGTCGCCTCCTCCGAGCCGACGGGCAAATAATTGACCAGCACCTCCGCGCGCGAAGCTTTCAGCGCGGCGACGATCTCGTCCTTGCCCGCCTCGGGCGCGGCGGCCGGCACGAAGCCGCGCTCGCCGGCCGCGATCATGTGCGCCGCCATCCCGTCCAGCACGCGGCCCATCATGACAGGGATGCCGCTTGTCGGGATATCGCGCTGGAACACCGCGGTGCAATTGGGCGGCGCGAAGATCGCCTCGGAAATGTCGCGGCCGACCTTGCGGGCGTCGGTGTCGATGGCGAGGACAAACTCGACATCGGCCGGGCCGTAGCCGCCGATCTCCGCGTGCATCAGGCCGCGCGTGCCGCGCGATGGATCGGCATAATAATGGACGCCCTGGACGAGCGAGCTGGCACAATTGCCGACCCCCACGATCGCGGTCCGGACCTTCGACATCAAGCCCCCGTTCAACGCGGCATCCACTTCATGACCGCTCGATGACGCTCGCCACAACGCCGAAAGAAGTCAAGCGCTTCGCTCGGCGGCGTTCCGTTCCGAGGCCGGGAGGAAGGAGGCGAGAACGAAGAGGAACCACACAGTCGTCAGCGCCGCGAAGACGTAGAGCGCGGGCAAGGCGAGGCCGACGAGGATCAGGACGGCGAACAGGAACGCGAAGGTGTCGCGGCTCGAGATCGCGATGGCGCAATCCATCAGCAATGCCGCAAAGCCCTCCCTCCGGCGGCTCTGATAGCGGCGCTTGACGCCGCCGGTGTCGAGTATTCGGCCAATACGGGCTTCGCGCAGGATGATCGCGCCGAACCCGGCTACGGCGAGGGAGAGCGTCCAGACGCCGACTAGCATCGTCTGCGGGCCGGTGTGCTCCGCGAGGTTGATGGTGACGCCGGCGATGAACAGGAGGTTGGTGGTGAGGTCCACCGCCGTGTCGAACACCGCCCCGGCCGGGGAGGTTCGCCAGGTCGCGCGGGCGATCTCGCCGTCCACCCCGTCGAACACGGAAGCGGCGTGGAACAGCAGCCCTCCGGCGATCAGCCCGGCCTCGCCGCCGGCGACCAGGGCCGCGAACATCGCGACGGCGAGCAAGGCGGTGCCGAGGGTGGCGTGGACGGGGCGGATACCTGGGATGTGGAGGAGCAGCATGGAGATACGCTGTGAAACGGGCCGGTTCAGCCGGCGCGAGACGAAGCCGTCGCCGGGCTTGGCGGTGGCGCGCAGGATCGCCCGCGCGTCCAGTTCGGGCGCATCAACCCCCGGCTCATCGTCATGACTGACGATGATCTCGATACCGGGTGCGAGCCGGGCGAGGTCGTCGCGCGTCCGCGCGTCGAGCCCGCCCTCCGGCAGGACGATCCGGACGCCGCCGCCCTTGTCGACCTCCCGCACGAGGCGGACGACGGCGGCGACGCCCGCGACGCGGCGATTGGCCGCGGCGGCGCTCGCGAAGCGCAAGCTGAGGCAATCGGATTTTTCGCTTCCCATCCGCGCCGCATGTAACGCACAAATCGAAACCGACGAGCGATTTTTCCGTGAGAAGGGGGCGATCAATGGCTTCGAGGCCCGCGCGACCGGCCGATCCGCCGACGGCGGAGGGCGCGCGCCCGGGCGAGCTCGAGGACGCGCTCAACCGTTTCGTCTATCATCCGCTCGCCCGAGGATTGGCGCGGACGCTCCGACCCACCTTCGTCGGGCCGAACGCGGTTTCGGTCGCCGGCATGCTCCTCGTCTGGGCGGCGGCCTGGGCCTATACCGGTTTCGCCTGGCCGGTCTCGGTCCTGATCGGTTTCCTGCTCCACCTCTCCTGGCATGTCGTCGACGGCGCGGACGGCCATCTCGCGCGGCTGCGCGGCACGGCCTCCGCGACGGGCGAGCTGGTCGACGGCGTCTGCGACTATGCCGGCCACACCCTGCTCTATATCGTGCTCGCCGCCATGCTGGACGACACGCTGGACGGCTGGGCCTGGACTCTCGCCGCTTTGGCCGGTGCCTCGCACATCGCCCAGACCAACCATGCCGAGACGCAGCGCCGTGCCTATCTCTGGTGGGTCTACGGCACGCCCTGGCTCAAGCACGCCAAGGCCGAGGGCGACGAGATATTCGCGCATGGCAACTGGTTCAGCCTCGGCTTCAGCTGGATGGCGCGGCTCTATCTGAAGCTGCCCAACCAGATGACGCCTTGGGCGGCGCGGATCGACGTGATCGTCGCTGAGTCGGCCGGTGATCCCGCTCGGCTGGCGCGGGTTGCGCGGCTGGCGCGGGAGCGCTCCGGGGGTACGCTCGCATTCCAAAAGCTGCTCGGCCCCAATCCGCGTACCTTAATCCTGGGCGCCAGCATGGCGGCGGGGAGCCCGCTCTGGTTCTTCCTCGCCGAGGCGGTGCTTTTGAACCTGCTCCTGATCCTCTCGGTCCGCCACCATAATGAAGTCGCCCGCGCGCTGGCGGCGGAGCTTGACTGAGCTGGCCATGCCGACGCGGCGGCCCCTCCGGCCGGGGCTGCTCGATCTCTATCTGATCCGCGGCGTCGCCGGGCCGTTTCTCCTCGTCACGCTCGCGGCCGGCAGCGCGATGATGCTGGAGCGCGCGCTGCGCCTGATCCACGAGCTCGCCGCGCGCGGCGCGGACCTCGGCTATTTCCTGCCGCTCCTCCTCCGGCTCGCGCCTTATTATCTCGATCTCGCGCTGCCGGCGGCCTTCATGGTCTCTCTCATGCTGCTGGTCGCGCGGCTCGACGACCGGCTGGAGCTGGAGGCGATGCTTGCTTCCGGCCTGTCGCTCGGCCGGATCGCGCTGCCCTTGGCCGGCTTCGGTGTGTTGATCGCGCTGGCCAGCCTCGTCGCGGGCGGCTGGCTCGAGCCGCTCGGGCGCTACGGCTTCCGCGCGCTCCGGGTCGAGGCGGTCAATGCGGGGCAGGCCGCGAACCTGCAGCCGGGCGCGATCTACCAGGCCATTGACGATCTGGCGTTCAGCTTCGACCGGCGCGGCGCGGACGGGCGTCTCGAAGGGATATTCGTCTGGCAGCGTTTGCAGGACGGGCGCGAGCTGGTGCTGACCGGGCGCGCCGGCCGCGCCGGCTTCTCGGCCCGCGACGGTCTGTTCGGCATCGACTTCGCCGGCGGCCGCTACGTCGCCCAGCGGCCGGGCGGGGGCGCGCCGTCGGTCGTCGCGTTCGATTCGATGGCGTTTCGCCAATCGATGAGGCTCGAGGATTCGTCCTGGCAGCGGGGCTGGGACCAGAACGAGCTGACTCTGCCCGAGCTGCTCGACGCTCCGGCCGGGTCGAGCGTTTCGCCGCGCGCACTGGAGACGGAATTCTATAGCCGGCTGGCGCGGGTGGCGATCATTCCCTTGCTGCCCTTCCTCGTCCTGCCGCTTGCCTTCGCCACCAAGAAGGGGCGGCGGACGGCGGGAATCGTGCTCGCCGGGGCGCTGCTCGCCGCGTTCCATCATGGGCTGACCTTGAGCAAGCGGCTCGCGCTTGGCGGCACGATCGAGCCGGTCGGCGCCACGCTCGGCGCGGCCGCCCTTTGCGCCGCGATCGCGATGCTGGTCTTTCTCTCCGGCCGCCACCTCCCAAGCCACAGCCCCATCGCCACTCTACTGCGCCCATTCGGCTGGGCCTCGCCGCAACGCGGCGCGCGGGCGCTGCCCAGCCTGAAGGGCGCGACGATCGCCGTCTATTTGTCGCTGCGCCTGCTGAAATGGACCCTGATCGCGCTCGTCGCGGTCGCCGGCTTCCTCCAGCTGGTCGACCTTTTCGAGCGGGGCGACGATTTCGTGGCGCGCGATATGGGCCTGGCCGATGTCGCCCGATACGCCTGGCTGCAGCTACCGGCCCTGCTCCAGCAGGCCCTTCCCGTCGCCGCCTTGGCCGGGGCGATGGTCGTGTTCGCGGATTTCGGCCGCAGCCGCGAGATGGTCGCGATTCGCGGCGCGGGCGTCTCGCAATATCGCATTCTCCTGATGGCGCTGCCGGTGCCGCTGCTGCTCGCCGCCGCGAGCCTGTCCCTCGCCGAGCAGGCCGTTCCCAAGAGCCAGCTCGCCCTTGCCGACTGGTGGGGGCGGACGGTGCCGGCCGCGCGGGCGGAGGCGCCGCCGGCGCGCTGGTTCCACCTCCGCGACGAGATCGTCCGTGCGCAAGCCGCCGGGCCGGACGGGCGCCTGCTGACCCAGATCGACATATTCAGGCGGGACGCACACGGTCTGATCGCCGAGCGGCTGGCGGCCGCTAGGGCGACCGAGGGCACGGAGGGCTGGACCCTCCACGACGTCCGGCGCAGCCGCTACGCGCCGGGCGGAGTGGCCAGTGAAGATCTGCCGCGCCTCGCCTGGCCGGTGGCGTTGCAGCCCGACGACGTGGCCACCTTTTTCGCCGCGCCGCCGGCTTTGTCCTCGGCGGCCGCGCAGCGCGCGCTCGACGCGGCTGCGCCGGTCAGCCGCGCCGCCGCCCTGTTCGAGACGCGGCTGCATCGCCGTGCGGCGGAGCCGCTCGCGCCGCTGGTCATGCTGCTGCTCGCTTTGCCGCTCGCGTTCGTCTCGCCGCGCACCGATCGAGCCTGGCCGGCTTTGCTCTACGCGGGCGGCGGGGGCTTGCTCTACCTCGTGGCGGACGGCGTGCTCACCGTCGCGGCGCAGGTCGGCTATTTGCCGGCCGCCGTCGGCGCCTGGACCGCGCCGATCCTCGCCTTGCTCGTCGCGACGACCGTGCTCCTATATTGGGAGCGCTGAGCTTCGAGCCGCGATTCTAGGAAAGCGGCGATCCGTGTCGCGCGCGCATCCCAGGTAAGGCTCTCGGAGAGGAGGCGCGCATTTGCGGCTAGCCGGCCCGCCAGCCCGGATTCGGTCAGGATGCGGTCGAGCGCGGTGGCGGCGAGATCGGGCCGGTCGGGCGGGACGAGAAGCGCGTTCTCCCCGTCGCGGAGCAGCTCGGCCGTGTCGGGCGCGATCGGCGCGAGGATCGGCCTTCCGGCGGCGAGATAAGCGAATAGTTTCAATGGCAGCACGCAATTGCGGTGCCGCTCGAGCGGCGCGCGCGAGGGCGGGATGAGCAGCACGTCCGCCGCGCTCAGCCAGTCGGACAGGGTGTCCGGCGCCTGCCAGCCGACCACCTCCAAATTGGTGTAAGCGGCGGCCTGTTCCTCGACCTGGCCCCGACCTTCCGAGCCGATCAGCAAAAACGATATATCGGGGCGCAGCGCGGCGAGCGCGAAGAGCTGGTCGAGTCCCTTCAGCGCGTTGAGCCGGCCCGCATAGGCGGCGATCGTCCGGTCGCGCGGGAGGCCGAGCCGCGCGCGAGCCTCCGTCTTGTCGATCATTGCACCCATTCGTCGGGACTCGGCGCCGTTGTGCGCGACAAGGAGCCGCTCCGGGTCGATCCCGATTCGCCGGTACGATTCCGCCGCGAAATCCGAATGGGTCACGATGCCCAGGCAGCCTTTGTGCCGGGCGGCGGCGCGGATCAGCGGGCGGATTGCGGGCAAATCGTCCGGCCACGGGCGATAATGGTCGGTGGCGAAGGGGAGGGGGGAGAGCCCGCCCATAGCCAGCATCGCCGGACCGCGCGAATAGAGCAGGTCGGCGCCGCGCAGCACCGGATCGCGCCGCACCCGGCGCAGCCACATCAGGCTGCGCGCCAGGCTCTCGCCCGCCCAGGGGCTCGCCCGCTGCACCACACGAAAATCGCCTTCGACGTCGAAATAGGCGCGCAGGTCGTCGGGGGTGACCGCCGGATCGTCCGCGCCTCGCGGCATCAGCAGCGTCACCTCGTGCCCGCGCCGCGCCAGCGCCGCGACCGTGTTCATGCTCTGCTCGCGGCAGGCCTGGCGGCCGGGCCGCGACCAGAGCAGGGGATAGACGATGCGCATCGGTGCTTGGCATATATCCTTCATGGGGGGCGGGTCCATCGCACCGGGGGACGAGCGGGCGACCGGCGCCGGTCAGTTCGCGCTCGCCTTCCGCCTCGCGCTCGCCGGCTGGCTCGGCTGCGTCGCGCTCCAGCTCGCTCTCTATCTGCGCCCGGCGCCGCACGGCGGGCCGGTGCTGCTCGAATGGGAGCGCTATCTCGGACTGGCGCTCTATTATGAGCTGCTCGGCGTCTGGCTGCTCTCGCTGCCCTTCTTTATCCTCTGGCTGGCGCTGTTTCGCCGCCCGCTCCGTTCGCGCGGCTGGCGCCTGCCGGCCTACGTCCAGACCACGTTGCTCGCGGTCAATCTGGCGCTGAGCCAGATCGATCATGAGGTGCTCCGCTTCCTCGGGGTCCGTCTCAATCTCTCCTTCCTTTATGCTTATGGCGATCCTTCCCTGATCGCGGACAGCCTGTTCCTCGACGTTTTGCGCGCCGACCGGGGCGGACCGTTTCTTCCGCTCGCGTTGCTTGTGCTCGCGCCCGCTCTCTACGCCTGGTGGGCGCAGCGCCTGCTTCGGCGCGAGCGCGCGTCGTGGCTGCGGCCGGGCCTCTGGCTCGCTCTGATTCTCGCGATCGTGCCGCTTGCCGCCCCGGCCAATGGCTGGCGGATGGCGACCAGCCAGTTCCGCCTGCGCAAGGTCGAGCCGGTCGTGATCGCCCTCGCCGTGGACGTCGCGCCCGGCTTCGGGGATCGCGCGGCGCCGGGCGAATTGACGGCGATGGTCGCGGAGCATCGCCACGCCTGGCTCGCCCGCAGCGCGGACCGCGCCTGGCGCTTCCCCGACTCCGCATATCCCTATTGGCGGGTTCCGACCGAGTCCTCAATTCCAGAGGGTGAACGGTGGAACGTCATCTATCTCCAGCTCGAGACGTTTCGCGGGCTGGACGTGGGCTTCCTCAACGCCGCCCGCCGGCCCTCGCCGACGCCCTATCTCGACCGGCTCGCGGCAGGGCCGAATGCGGCGGTCTGGACACGGGCATCGAGCTTCGGAATGCCGAGCATCAACGGGCTCTTCGCCACGCATTGCTCGATCGCGCCGTCCTCCCGACGCTACATCACCGCTTACACCCACGTCCAACTGCACTGCCTGCCCGAGCGTCTGCGCCGGCTCGGCTACCGCACCGAAATGTTCAACGGCGGCGATACCGACTGGGACAATAGCAGCCCATGGCTGCGCTTATGGTACGACCGGGTGCAGCGCTTCCCCGAGGCTGAGGAGCGGGATCGCGACGTGTTTCACGCGGCGGCCGAGGGCATCCGCCGTCTCGGCCGCTCCGGCCAGCCTTTTTTCGCCTCGGTCGTCTCCGTGAGCAATCACACCCCGTTTCGCACGCGTGAGCCGGCGCTCGACATTGCCGGCCAGGACAGCGCGGCGGAGCGGATCCTCAACACCACCCATTACACCGACGACGTCGTGCGCGAATTGCTGGAGGGGTTCCGGCACGAGCCCTGGTTCGCGCGCACCCTGGTGGTGATCGTCGGCGACCACGGCTTCAATCTCGGCGAGCACGGCCAGGCGCCCGGGCAGCACGATCTTTATCGCGAGTCGGTCTGGGTGCCGCTGATCGTAGCGGGCGCGCATCCGCGGCTGCCGGCGGGTCGGCATGACGGGCTCGCCAGCCTGCTCGATGTGGCGCCGACCCTTGCCGACCTGCTCGGCCTCCGCGAAGCCAATCCCTGGCAGGGCCACAGCCTGATTGCCGTCACCGGGGAAGGCAGGCTCGCTTTCGGTTTCCGCGGATCGCTGCTGATCGAGACCCCCGGCTGGTCCGCGCTGCGCGACCCGTATGACGGCGCCACGCGCCTCTACCGCCGAACGGACTGGCTGCAGCGCCAAAATCTCGCCGGGCGCGTGGCGGGTGCCGAGCGGCTGCTCGCGCAGGCGGACCGTGTGCGGCGCCTCAACGATTATCTCCTCCGGCACGGCCGGATCGCCCCGCCGCGCGATTAAACTCCTGTTCACCCGCAAGAGCCGATCGTTTCGCCTCCGTAGTAAGGAGGGGAGAGTCATGAAACCGATACGTGGGTTGAGCCGGCGTAGCTTTTTGGCGCGGATCGGCGGTGGCATTGCTCTGGGAGGAAGCCTGACTGGCTGCGTCGGCTTCGGCTATTCGGACAGCGATCCCTACGATCCGATCGGCTACGGCCGCGGCGATTATGGCCACGGCCGGCGCGGCGGCGGCAGGGGCGGAGGACGCGGCGGGCGCGGACGCGGTGGCTGCAGCGACAGCGACGCCGGGCGCGGCGCCGATCCGGGCGGGGACGGCCGGCACTGCTGAGCCCGGCCTGATCGCATAGACGCCGACGCGGAGGTTTCCCGCCGTGCTTTGCCTGTGTATCCCTATCGCCCCGCAAGCGGCGCGAGAGAAGGTGCAGATGGCCGAGCATGGCGAACCCGAGGATGGCGACCTGGTCAGCGAGCCGTCGCGCGTCGGAGTGCCGGACGAGGTCCAGGAGGCGGTGCGAACCCTGATCCGCTGGGCCGGGGACGATCCCGGCCGCGAGGGACTGCGCGACACGCCGAAGCGGGTCGCGCGCGCCTGGCGCGAATATGCGCGCGGCTATGCCGAAGATCCCGCCCGACATCTCAGCCGCACCTTCGAGGAAGTCGGCGGCTATGACGAGATCGTCCTGTTGAAAGACATTCCCTTCCAGTCGCACTGCGAGCACCACATGGCGACGATCCTCGGCAAGGCGGCGATCGCCTATCTGCCGGCGGACAAGGTGGTCGGAATCTCGAAGCTCGCCCGCGTGCTGCACGGCTATGCGCGGCGGCTGCAGGTGCAGGAAAGGCTGACCGCGCAGGTCGCCGACGCGATCTGGGAGCATCTGAAGCCGCAAGGCGTCGCGGTAGTGATCGAGGCGACCCATGCCTGCATGACCGCGCGCGGCGTCTCGACCCCCGACGTGATGATGACGACCAGCCGGATGATGGGCGTCTTCCGCGAGGACGAGCGCAGCCGCCGCGAGGTGCTTGCTTTGATGGGCTATTGATGAGGGCTTGGCCGCTGATCGCCTCCGTCCTGCTCGCCGGGTGTGGCGACTCTGGCGGAAATCAGGCGGTTTCGACCGAGCAGATCGAGCGCGTCTCGACGCCGAAGGACGAGCTGGACGATGCCGGCCGCTCCGCCCGGCTCGAGCCGCTCTCGGGCGACGAGATCGCCGAGGTCGGACGGGATGGCGGCTGCGTGTTCAGCCACGGCCCGGACATCCTGCTCGTCGCGGCGGGGAGCAATGCGATCGCCCGCGTTGCCGGAGAGGCGCGGCACTTCGTTCAGTCGGCGCCCGTCGGGCCGACCGGCGGCTTCTTCGAGGACCGCCAGGTCAGCATCAGCATCGGCCGCGTCGGGGCGGAAGGGCTGGAGGCCCGAGCCACGACCACCAATCGGCGTTCCGAGACGAGCGAGGAGATTGCCGGAACCTGGACCTGCGAGGGAATGAATAGATGAGCGAAGCGAAGACCCCGCTGCGGCGCGTGGTGATGGCGAGCATGATCGGCACCACCATCGAATGGTATGATTTCTTCCTCTACGGCGCGGCCGCGGCGCTCGTCTTCAACCGTCTCTTCTTCCCCGAGTTCGATCCGCTCACCGGCACCCTGCTCGCCTTCGCCACCTACGCGCTCGGCTTCGTCGCGCGGCCCATCGGCGGGATCGTCTTCGGCCATTATGGCGACCGGATCGGGCGCAAACGCTTGCTGATGATCAGCCTCATCCTGATGGGTGTCGCGACGGTGCTGATCGGGCTGCTCCCCACATACAACCAGATCGGCATCTGGGCGCCGCTCGCCTTGATCGCGCTCCGCCTCGTCCAGGGTTTCGCGGTCGGCGGCGAATGGGGCGGGGCGGTGCTGATGGCGGCCGAGCATGGCGATGCCGCGCGGCGCGGCTTCTGGGCCAGCTGGCCGCAGGCGGGCGTTCCTGCCGGCAACCTCCTCGCCGCCGGCGTACTGGCGCTGATGGCGGGCATCCAGCCCGAGGCGGACTTCGTCGCCTGGGGCTGGCGGGTGCCCTTCCTGCTCTCGGCCTTTCTCGTCGTGGTCGGCTTCTACATCCGCAACCGGGTCGACGAGAGCCCGATGTTCGAGCGCGCGCTGGACGAAGCGGAGGCGCCGCCGAAGCTCCCGGCGATGGACGTGGTCCGCGAGCGGCCGGGTGCTTTGTTGCTCGGCGCGGGGCTCAGGATCGGCGAGAACATTTCCTATTACATCCTGACTGTGTTCAGCCTGACCTATCTGGTCGACGTGGCGGCGGAGACGCGCAGCCTGGCGCTCAACGCCTTGCTGGTCGGCGCGGCGGTGCAGTTCTTCGCCATTCCGGCCTTCGCCTTGCTATCGGACCGGATCGGGCGGCGGCCGGTCTATGCCTTCGGCGGGCTGGCCCTTGCCGCTTGGGCGTTCGTCATGTTCCCCTTGCTGGGCAGCGGCAACAACGCCGCGATCCTGCTCGCTCTGGTCGTCGGGCTCGTTCTCCACGGCGCGATGTACGGTCCGCAGGCGGCGTTCATCACCGAGCTTTTCCCGACCCGGATCCGCTATTCGGGCGTCAGCCTGGCCTATCAGCTCACCGCCATCGTCGGCGGCTCGCTGGCTCCGATCGTCGCGCTCTGGCTCTACCGCGAATACGACTCGGCGCTGCCGGTGGCGATCTATGTCGGCGTGACCTGCGCGATCAGCGGCGCCTCGGCCCTCCTGGCGCGGGAGACCCGGGGGATCGAGCTCAGCGAGATTCGCTAGCGCAAGAGAAAGGCCGCCGGCTCTTGCGGGCGGGCGGCCTTTTCCCCTGTGATCGAGAGGCTCAGGCCTCTTCGGCGGTCTCGCCTTCCTCGGCGGGCGCTTCGGCGGTCTCCGCCGGGGCTTGCTCGGCGGGTGCCTCCTCGGCCGCCTCGGCTTCCGGCTCGGGCACGACCTCACCGGGCTCGAGGCCTTCGATCCGCTCCTCGGTGAAGCCGGCGACGTCCTTCTCGAACATCTCGGCCATCACGTCCTTGCCCTGCGCCTGCAGCTCGGCCTCTTCCGGCGAGCGGGCGATGTTGACGCTGATCGTCACCGCGACCTCGGGATGGAGCGCGATCTTCACGTCCTGGACGCCGATCGCCTTGATCGGGCGATCGAGGACGATCTGGTGCTTGGCGATCTTGTGGCCTTCGGCTTCAAGCGCCTCGGAAAGGTCGCGGGCCGAAACCGAGCCGTAGAGCTGGCCGGTGTTGGAAGCCTGGCGGATGAGCTGGAGCTTCAGCCCGTCGACCTTCTTGGCTTCCGTCTCGGCCTCGCCGCGCCGCTCGGCGTTGCTGGCCTCGATCTTCTCGCGATTGGCCTCGAACACCTTGCGGTTGGCCTCGTTGGCGCGGAGCGCCTTGCCGCGCGGCAGGAGGAAGTTGCGGGCATAGCCGTTATTCACCTTCACCACGTCGCCGATGCTGCCGAGCTTCTCGATCCGTTCGAGCAGGATGACGTCCATCTTATCGCCCTCCTTATTTCACGACATAGGGAAGCAGGCCGATGTGGCGGGCGCGCTTGATCGCCTTGGCCAGCTCGCGCTGCTTCTTGGTGGAGACCGCGGTGATGCGGCTCGGGACGATCTTGCCCCGCTCGGAGACGAAGCCCTGCAGCAGGCGGACGTCCTTGTAATCGATCTTCGGCGCGTCCTTGCCCGAAAAGGGGCAGGACTTGCGGCGGCGGAAAAACGGGCGTGCCATGTCTCTTGCTCCTCTCGCTTAGGCGTCGACGTCTTCGCGCGAACGGCGCGGACGGTCCTCGCGGTCGCCGCGGTCCCCGCGCGGGCCACGATCACCGCGGTCGCCGCGGTCGTCACGGTCGCGCTTGTCGCGCTCGCCGCGGCGCATCATCACCGACGGGCCGGCCTCGTGCGCATCGACCTTGATCGTCAGGTAGCGGATGACGTCCTCGTTGATCTGGGTCTGCCGCTCCAATTCGGCGACGACGGGCGCCGGCGCCTCGAAATCGAGCGCGACATAATGGGCCTTGCGGTTCTTGGCGATCCGGTAGGCGATGTTGCGAAGACCCCAGGTCTCGGTCTTGACGACCTTCCCGCCATTGTCCTCGATGATCTTGGTGGCGTTTTCCGCCAGCGCGTCCACCTGGGCCTGGGCCAGGTCCTGACGCGCGAGAAACACATGCTCGTAGAGAGCCATGTCGCGCTTGTCCTTGTCTTGACCGATCGCTGACGCCGCCCAATGCGGACGCCCCTCCGGCTGTCGTCTCAAAAATGAACGGGGCGAAAGGACTGAGCCTTCGCCCCGGACGGCTGGCCACATGGCGGAGACGGTGCGAAAAATCAAGCCTTTCGGAGGGTCGGTGGCGTAAGCGCGAATCAGCCCACGAGGGGCCATCGCCGGCGAAAGGTCCCAATGTTCGCGGTCGCCATGGGGATTGCGGTGGCCGGCTCGTCCTTCGTGTCGGGCGAAAGAATGTTAGCGAAGTCGCGGAGAGCCGCAGTACGATCGCTACGCCTATAAGTGTCGCAATTATCATCGTGCTGGCATTTGCGGCGGCGGTGATTACCGAAAGGAACGAGACACCTCAGCGCCACCTTGCGTCAGCACTATGGCTAGGTAAGCAAAAGCAGCTGCGAGCAACCAGCCGAAAAGCTCTAGCTTCGCCTTATGGCGGGTACTTGCCTCGCCCCAAGCTCTGCGAACGTGCGAAAAGTTAAGAAGCCCGCGAGCGCCAGCCCGAGCGATCCGCTGCTTATAAACATCAAAGAGGGTTGGCGATTCGTTGGCAGCAGTTGGCGGTTCAGGTTGTCCGTCAGGATCAGCGGCGCGTTCAAGGTCCCCCATCCGACCAGCCTACCGTCACTGTTCGGCATGGAACAGGGGGGTTAAGCAGCTCTGCAAATTGCCTACAAATTTTGTGTGGCACAGGCGGTCCCAAACCGCTTGAGAAAGGCGGCGCCGTCACGAACCGTCCGCGCTGTTTATGACCGCGGCTGGCGGCACAGTAATTTCCATGTTCCCATTCCCTTGCGCCCCGCGCCGGCCCTGCCTACCAGCCGCCCGCGAACAGGAGGCTGAGATATGCGCGCATTCATCTTTCCCGGGCAGGGGAGCCAGGCGGTCGGGATGGGGGCGGCGCTGGCCGAGGCGAGCGCGGCGGCGCGCGAGGTGTTCGGCGAGGTCGACGAGGCGCTGGGGCAGAATCTCTCGCGGCTGATGCGCGACGGGCCGATCGAGGAGCTGACCCTGACCGAGAACGCGCAGCCGGCGATCATGGCGAATGCGCTCGCGGTGCTGCGCGCCTCCGGCGTGGATCTGCCCGCCAAGGCGGCCTTCGTCGCCGGCCATTCGCTGGGCGAATATAGCGCGCTCTGCACCGCCAGCACCTTCGATCTCGCCACCGCGGCGCGCCTGCTCAAGCTCAGGGGCAAGGCTATGCAGGCGGCGGTGCCGGTGGGGGTCGGCGCGATGGCGGCGATGCTCGGCGCGGGCCTGAGCGAGGCGCAGCGGCTGGTGAGCGAGACGGGCGAAGGCGACGTGCTGGACGTGGCCAACGACAACGACCCGGGCCAGGTCGTCATTTCGGGCCACGCCGCGGCGGTCGAGCGGGCGGTCGCTGCGGCCAGGGATCATGGCTTCAAGCGCGGCATCCTCCTGCCCGTCTCCGCGCCCTTTCATTGCCGGCTGATGCAGCCCGCCGCCGACGCGATGGGCGAGGCGCTGGGCGAGGCCGCGCTCGCGGCGCCCGCGGTGCCGGTCTACGCCAATGTCACCGCCGCGCCGGCGAGCGATCCGGACGAGATTCGGGACCTGCTCGTCCGGCAGGTGACGGGCATGGTCCGCTGGCGCGAGAGCGTAGCCGCCATGGCCGAGGCAGGGGTCACCGATTTCGTCGAGCTGGGCGGCAAGGTGCTCGGCCCGATGGTCAAGCGCATCGCCCCGGACGCGAATGTGACCAGCGTCGTCACGCCGGACGACATCGACGCGCTGGTTGGGGGGATTTAGGGTTTTCACGCGGAGACGCCGAGAAGAAGAGGAGACGCGGAAAGGGGAAGGTCTATATTCGCGCGGAGACGCGGAGGCGCGGAGGGGAGCGGGTGAAGGACATCGACGAGATAAGCGGCGACGTGCTGGACGTGTCGCTGCGGCTGCATCGCCAGCTCGGTCCCGGGCTGCTGGAGTCGGTTTACGAGACGATCCTCGCTGCCAAGCTCGCGGAGATGGGCTACGCGGTCGCCCGCCAGCAGCCGATCGCCATCGAGTTCGAAGGTCTCTACTTCGATGCGGCGTTTCGAATCGACCTGCTCGTCGATGAGCGCCTCCTCGTCGAGATCAAGTCGGTCGATCAGTTGCATGCTGCGCATGCGAAGCAGCTGCTCACCTATATGCGGCTCGCCAACCAGCCCGTCGGGCTGCTCATCAATTTCGGTGGAGCAACGCTGAAGGAGGGAGTGCGCAGATTGGTCAACGACTATCGCCCCTCCGCGTCTCCGCGTCTCCGCGCGAACCTTCCTCAGCAGTGACGAGATCTCAGCGGCTGCGGGTGCGTCGCCTTCGATTGGGGCCGGAGAAGTAGATCGGGCGGCCGATCGAGCCTTGCGACCAGGGATATTGGGCGCGGCGGGTGACGCGGACGACCTCGCCGGTGGTCAGCGAGACGATGTCGTCGAGGCTGTAGGGGCGCCGGATGTGGCGGGCCAGCGCCGTCGCGAACGGGCCGTTGCGGCTGCCCTCGACATCGTCGAGCGCGACGTTGGCGGGGTCGGTCGAGAAGACGATCCGGATGTTGCTGCCCTGAAGCTGGAAGGCGCGCAGCCGTCCGGGCGTCCCGCTGGCGGCGCGGAGATCGCCGAGGCTGATCGTCTGCAACCGCACCGCATCGGCGGGGTCGAGCGAGACGGCGCGCGAGACCCGCGCGCGCGCAACATCCTCGGCGCTGAACGGATTGTTGCGGCAGGCGTCGAGGAAGAGGATGGCGACGCCGGCGCGCTGGCGCATCACCTGGACGAGGGCCTGGAGGCTGAGGAAGGTTTCGGCGCCTTCGAGCAGCAGCAGATTCTCGCCACCGATCTCGATGCCGTGGCCGGCGACATAGACGAGCGCGATCGTGTTCGGATCGAGGCTGTCGAGATAGGCGGCAATGCGCGCCGCGGTCTCGGCCGGGCTGCCGTCGCCGTGATGCGTCACCGAATCGAAATCGAGACGGCGGAAGGCGCGGACGATCAGCTCGGCGTCGCGGGTCGTGTTGGCGAGCGTGAAGCGCGGCGTGGCCTGGTAGCTCTGGCTGAGCACGAGGGCGCGGATTTGCGGCGGCTGCGAAACGGGCCCGGTCTGGTCCATGCTTTGCATCTGGCCCTGATCGAGCGGATCGGGGCGGCGCTGCTCGGGCGCGTTCGGCCCGGGCTGGGGCGGCGGGCCTGGTCCGCCCGGGCCGCCGCCCTGAGCGCGGGCGAGCGCCGGCGCGACCAGCCCGGCAAGGCCGCCGATCAGGACATGGCGCCGGTGGATCATCTTTCCCCTCCCATGGCGGCAGACTAACAGGCCACGAACAAGGTGCAACGCCGGGGGCTGGTACGGCGGGCGCGGACGTGGCAACGCTCGCCGCCGATTCAGGAGGCTGACCATGTTCGATCTTACAGGCATGACCGCGCTCGTCACCGGCGCCTCGGGCGGGATCGGCTCGGCGATCGCGAGGGCGTTGGCGGGGCAGGGGGCGCGGCTGGCTCTCTCTGGCTCCAACGCGGACAAGCTCGAGGCGTTTCGCGCCGAATTGGGCGGCGATCATGTCGCCTTGGCCTGCAACCTCTCCGACGGCGCCGCGGTCGATGCCTTGGTGCCGCGCGCGGTCGAGGCGCTGGGGCAGCTCGACATCCTCGTCAACAATGCCGGCGTCACCCGCGACAATCTCGCGATGCGGATGAAGGACGAGGAGTGGGACCAGGTCATCCGGGTCAATCTCGAGGCCGCCTTCCGGCTCGCCCGCGCGGCGCTGAAGCCGATGATGCGCGCCCGCTTCGGGCGGATCGTCTCGATCACCTCGGTGGTCGGCGCGACCGGCAATCCGGGCCAGGCCAATTATGCCGCCTCCAAGGCCGGCCTCGTCGGAATGTCGAAGGCGCTCGCGCAGGAAGTCGGCAGCCGGGGCATCACCGTCAACTGCATCGCCCCGGGCTTCATCCGCTCGGCGATGACCGACGTCCTGCCGGAGGCGCAGAAGGCGGCGCTGGTCGCGCGCATCCCGGCCGGCGACCTCGGCACCGGCGAGGATATCGGCGCGGCGGCGATCTATCTCGCCAGCCGCGAGGCCAGCTACGTCACCGGCCAGACGCTGCACGTCAACGGCGGGATGGCGATGATCTCCTGACTGCCTGCCACTTGCCTTTTGCCGCTGCGAGGGGCTAGGGCGGGAGCCGAAAAGAAACGCCTCTAGGGAAAGGTGAACTATGAGCGAGACCGCTGACCGCGTTAAGAAGATCGTCGTCGAGCATCTGGGCGTCGAGGCCGACAAGGTCACCGAGGAAGCGAGCTTCATCGACGATCTCGGCGCGGACAGCCTCGACATCGTCGAGCTGGTCATGGCTTTCGAGGAGGAGTTCGGGGTCGAGATTCCCGACGACGCCGCGGAGAAGATCACCACCGTCAAGGACGCGATCGACTATATCGACCAGAACAAGGCCTGAGCCTCCTGGTCCGTTCGCCGGGTGCCGGCGGCGAGAGCCGATCGATTGAATTTGCGGCTCCCCGCTCTAAGTGGGGAGCCGTTCGTCTTTAAGGAGTAAGCCAAAGATGCGCCGTGTCGTGGTCACCGGTCTCGGGCTCGTCACCCCTCTGGGCGGCGACGTCGAGACGAGCTGGAAGAACATCCTCGCCGCGAAGTGCGGCGCGACCCGCATCACCCGGTTCGATCCCACCGATTATGCCTGCCAGATCGCCTGCGAGGTCAAGCCGCCCGAGCATGAATATGGCTTCGACCCCGGAAAAAGGGTCGATCACAAGGTGCAGCGGCAGGTCGATCCGTTCATCATCTACGGCCTCGACGCCGCCGGCCAGGCGCTGGAGGATGCCGGCCTCACCGAGATGAGCGAGGAGGAGCGCTTCCGCGCCGGCGTCTCGATCGGCTCGGGGATCGGCGGGCTGCCCGGCATCGAGAAGGAATCGATCGTCCTCCACGAAAAGGGGCCGCGCCGGGTCAGCCCGCATTTCGTGCACGGCCGGCTGATCAACCTGATCTCGGGCCAGGTCTCGATCAAATACGGGCTGATGGGCCCGAACCATGCGGTCGTCACCGCCTGCTCGACCGGCGCCCATTCGATCGGCGACGCCGGGCGGATGATCGCGATGGACGATGCCGACGTCATGCTCGCCGGAGGTAGCGAGGACGCGCTCTGCCCGCTCGGCATCGCCGGCTTCGCGCAGGCGCGCGCGCTCTCGACCAACTTCAACGACCAGCCCGAGAAGGCCAGCCGCCCCTATGACAAGGACCGCGACGGCTTCGTCATGGGCGAGGGCGCAGGCGTCGTCGTGCTCGAGGAATATGAGCGGGCCAAAAAGCGCGGCGCCAAAATCTACGCCGAGCTGGTCGGCTACGGCATGTCCGGCGACGCCTATCACGTCACCGCCCCGCACCCGGAAGGGTCGGGCGGCTTCCGCGCGATGCAGGTGGCGATGAAGCGCTCGGGCCTCGACCTCGGCGATATCGACTATATCAACGCCCACGGCACCTCGACCCCGCTCGGCGACGAGCTCGAGCTGGGCGCGGTCCGGCGCCTATTCGGCAACCATATCGGCGGATTGTCGATGAGCTCGACCAAGTCGGCGATCGGCCATCTGCTCGGCGGCGCCGGCGCGGTCGAATCGATCTTTTGCATCCTCGCCTTGCGCGACCAGATCGTCCCGCCGACGCTCAACCTCGACAATCCGAGCGAGGGGACGGCGGGAGTCGATCTCGTCCCGCACGTCGCCAAGGAGCGCAGGGTCAAGGCGGTGCTCAACAACAGCTTCGGCTTCGGCGGCACCAATGCCAGCCTCGTCATGAAGGCCGTGTAAGCGAGCCCTTATGAAGCCGAAGCGCCGCAGGACCATCAAGCGCGCGGCGCTGCTGCTGCTGATCGTGCCGGCGCTCGCGATTCTCGCCGCGGGCGTCTCGCTCTGGATGTTCTGGGTCGGCCCCGGGCCGACTTCGCAGCCGGTGACGCTCATCGTCGAGCAGGGCGCGAGCGTCGCCCGCGTCGCGCAGCAGCTCGAGCAGGCCGGCGCGATCCGCGGCAATGCCACGGTGTTCCGCGGCTTCGCTCGGCTGTTCGGCGATCACGCCCCGATCCAGGCCGGCGAGTTCCAGCTTCGCGAAGGGATAAGCGCGGCGGCGATCCTCACCCATCTCCAATATGGCCGGCCGATCCAGCGGCTGGTGACGATTCCCGAAGGCATGCCCTCCGTCCTCGTCCACGAGCGGCTGATGCGGACCGAATTTCTGACCGGCGCGATCGAGGTCCCGCCCGAGGGCTCGGTGCTGCCGGACACTTACAGCTACCGGCGCGGCGAGAGCCGGGCAGCGGTGCTGGCGCGGATGCAGGCGGCGATGCGGCGCGAGCTGGCGCGGCTCTGGGAGCAGCGCGGCGCCAACATCGCCGTGGTCAGTCCCGAGGCGGCGATCATCCTCGCCTCGATCGTCGAAAAGGAAACCAGCAAGCCGTCCGAGCGGCGAATGGTCGCGGGCGTCTATACCAACCGGCTGCGCCGCAACATGCCGCTCCAGGCCGATCCGACCGTGATCTATCCGATCACGCGCGGGCGGCCGCTCGGGCGGCGCATCCGGCTCTCCGAGCTGCGCGCCAATAACGGCTACAACACCTATGCGAGCGCGGGCCTGCCGATCGGGCCGATCGCCAATCCCGGGCGGGCGTCGATCGCCGCCGTGCTCAATCCGCAGCCGACCAATGCGCTCTATTTCGTCGCCGACGGCAGCGGCGGGCACGTCTTCGCCGACACGCTGGAGCAGCACAATGCCAACGTCCAGCGCTGGTACGCCATCCGCCGCGCCCGCGGCGAGATGTAAGGCCGCGGAACCCGGACGCTAGGTCAGCCAGCCGCGCTTCACGCCGGTACTGGCCGCCCAGACCAGCAGCAGCGCGATGGCGGTGATCAGGATCGGCATGACGAAGGCCTGACTCCCTTCGACCGCGCGGGCCTCGCTGACGAACAGCACCCAGCCCATCTGCACGACAATGCAGACCAGGGACACGATCAGCACCAACCGTGCCCAGGCCTTCGAGAGCAGCAGGCCGAGGCTGCCGATGAGCCCTGTGAAGACGGCGAGGGCGAAGGCGCCCGTGACCCAGGTCGGGATCGTCGCCATCAGCACCTGCTGCTCGGGCGTCATTTCCTGCATCGGCGGGACGGTGCCGACATGGCCGAGATAGGACCAGACTCCGATCAGGTTCCACAAGACGGCCAGAACCGCCACTGCACGAAACCAGACGGGTGGCTTTGTCGTGATGACGTTCATTTTCCCCTCCGTTGTCTTTCGCGGGAGGAGACTGCTCGTTTCGCAGTCGAAATGCAACGCGCCTAGAGCGGCAGCCGACGGCGCTCCGCGTCCCGGAGCAGCGCGAGCGGGACCGTGGTGACCTTGCCCGCCTCGCGGCTGGCGTGGATCAGCATGAGATCGTCGATCATCAGCCCGGCCCCGTCTTCGAACAGGACGAGATCGCCGTGGCGCGGCGCGCCCGTCGCTGGCTCGCCCAGCTCGCGCTGCTGGTCGGCGAAGCGCGGCGCGGCGATGCCGCACAGGGAAAGCGTGAGCTGGACGAGCCCGCCCGCGTCGATCCCGGCATGGCTGCGCCCGCCCTCGAGCCAGGGGGTGCCGATCAGCCGCTCGGCGATCACAACCGGGTCGTCGGCGGGCTCGTCGATCCTCTCCAAATGGCTCAAGGGGACGCAGCCATATTCGGTGTTGAGACAGGCGCCGCATTCCTCGCCGTGCAGCCGCGCGCCCATCGGCAGGCTCGCAAGCAGCGGCGCTGTGACGCGCGCGTCGGGCATCACCGGTGCGCTTTTCTCGCAGACGATGTGGGTCGGGGCGATCGGCTCGGTCAGCTCAATCGCCTCGACATAGCCGACCGCCCGGTCCGCCGCGCAATAGCCCCAGGCCCGGCCGCCGGCATATTCGAGCACCGCGAAATCCTCGCCCGGCAGCAGCTCGCTCACCGGTGGAGCGTCGGCGTCGGCGCCGCCGCGCACGAACGTCGGGCGCGAGCCGCAGCCGCGCAGCAAAGCGCGCGCATAATGCGGCGCGAGCACGCAGGCGGAGAGGGCGATGTCGGCGAGATCGGAGCGATAGGCGTTGACCCGCGGATCGAGCCGCGCGGTCGGGCCGGTCAGGCGGAAATGGTCAGCCGTGCTGGAAGAGCAGCCCGCGCTCGCCGCTGGAGCGGCGGCCGCCATTGTCGGCCTTGTCGAGGTTGCCTTCGAAGCGCTCAAGGAATTCCTGCCCGGTTCCGGTCTTGGCGACGAATACGTTGCGGCGGTCCGCCTCGTCGCGCACGCGGCGCAGATAGCCGAGGGAGCCGAGCGTGTTCAAGGCGCGCGTGATCACCGGCTTCGACACGCCGAGTATGGCGGCGAGGCCGCGCACGGTGTGCGGGCCGGGGGTGAGATAGACCAGCAGCATCAGCGCCATTTGCCGGTTGGTGAGGTCGGGCTGGCCGGATCTGACATGGCTGATCAGCGTCTGCATCCAGCTCTTGAGGGCATGGTCGGCCACGGGCTCGCTCCGCAAATTTTCAGGCATGTTACGGCCCTAAAACCAGCAAGGACCCGTTTCGTTTCCGGCTTTGGTCCGATTGTCCGTGGCAAGGACCGCAAATCAGCCGCGCGGATAGCGCCAGCGCAGCACCTCCCAAGCCGCGCGCAGGCCGAGCGCGTCGCCGCCCTTGGGCCGCCCGGGCCTGGCCGAAGCGCGCCAGGCGAAGGTATCGAAATGCGCCCAGGCGACCCCCTCGGGCACGAATTTCTGGAGGAACAAGGCGGCCGTCACCGAGCCCGCCATCGGCGCGTCCGCGACATTGCCGAGATCGGCGAGGTCGGAGGCGAGCATCTCCTCATAATGTTTCCACAGCGGCATCCGCCAGAGCGGGTCGCTGATTTCGGTCCCGGCGGCGAGCAGCTCCCCAGCGAGCGCGTCGTCATTCGAAAAGAGCGCCGGCAGATCCGGTCCCAGCGCGATTCGCGCGGCGCCGGTGAGCGTCGCGAAATCGAGCAGCAGCTCCGGCTTGTCCTCGCCCGCTCTGGTCAGCGCATCGGCGAGGATCAGCCGCCCTTCCGCATCGGTATTGCCGACCTCCACGGTCAGCCCCTTGCGGCTGGTGAGGATGTCGCCGGGGCGGAAAGCGTCGCCCGACACCGCATTCTCGACCGCGGGAATCAGCAAATGGAGCCGGACTGGAAGATTCGCCTTCATCACGAGCCGGGCGAGGGCGAGGGCATGCGCGGCCCCGCCCATGTCCTTCTTCATCAGCCGCATCCCCGCCGACGGCTTGATGTCGAGCCCGCCCGTGTCGAAGCACACCCCCTTGCCGACCAAGGCGAGGCGCGGGTGGCGCTGATCGCCCCATTCGAGCTCGATCAGCCGCGGCGCCCGCCGCTCGCTCGCCGCACGCCCCACTGCGGCGACCATCGGATAGTCCTTCGCCAGCGCCTCGCCCGAAATCGTGCGGCTCTTGGCGCCGCAATCCTTCGCGACCGCCTCGACCGCGTCCTGCAGTTCCGCGGGACCGAGATCGCCGGCGGGCGTGTTGACGAGATCGCGGACGAGGAAGGTCGATTCCGCGATCCGCACCGTCTCGTCGATCCGCGCCGGCTCGTCGGTGAGAAGCACGCGCGGGCCCTTCGAATTCTTCTCCTTGCGGTAGCGCTCGAAGCGATACTGGCCGAGCAGCCAGCCGAGCACGCCCGGCCCCGGCGACCGGTCCGCGACGCGATAGGTCCCTTCGGGGAGCAGATCGGCGGCCTTGGACAGGCACCAGGGGCTGAGCTCGTCGACATTGGCGACGCCGAGCGCCGCCGACCAGCCGTCGCGCTCCCCCGGAAGGATCGCGAGCTGGTAGCCCTCCGCCTTGAACCCCTGCGCCTGCGCGGCCTGCCGCGCCGGCCCCGGCTGGTCCTTCAGCCAGGCGTCGAAGCCCTTCTTGTCGACGAGCTGGAGGCGGGTTGCGGCCTGGCCCTGATCGGGCTTGAGGAGATCGGCGAGCGCGGTCATGGCGCGCCTCTTAGCCGAAGGCGCGGCGGGGTGGGAATGGGGTCGCGGGCCTGCCGCTCACTCGGGACTGGCCGTCCGGCCCGCTTTTGCGCATGGTGGCGGGGTGAGTCGAACGGCGGACATGATGCCGGGTACCTCGATGGCCGGAACTCTCGCGGTCGGCGTCGACGCCGGCTGGTCGCGCCGCGCGACGATGGCCTTCGTCGCGCTGTTCTGGCTGATCACCTTCCTGCTCTTCTCCGTGCGCGCGCTGCTGATCGACCCCGAGGCGTTCGATCTGGTCCAAGCGAATCGGCTGGTCAGCACCGGGCTCGGCGCCATCTTCTTCGGCCTGGCGATCGCGCGTCTGGCGCGCCGCGAGGCCGATTCTCTCGTCGCCCAGGCGCGGCAGGTCCTCGCCTGGGCGATGGGCGCGGCCGGGGCGATCGCGGTGGCGCGCCTCGCCATCGATCTCTCTTTCGATCCGCAGACCCCGACGGTGGCGGCGGCATTGCCCGCGACCCTGCGCTGGCTGCTCGTCTGGCTCGGCTACTTCTTCGCCTGGTCGGGCGCCTATCTGCTGCTGCGCTACGACCGCGCGCTGGCCGCGCAACAGGCGCTCCTCTCGCGCAAGTCTTCTGCGCCGCATTCCGCGCCAGAGCCGGAGACGCTCTGGGCCGAGCGTAACCGCCAGCGGGTGCGCCTGCCTGTCGAGCGCATCGAATGGGTCGAGGCGGAAGGCGATTATATCCGGCTCCATGCCGGCGACGCGGGCGGCACGATTCGCATGACCCTGAGCGCCGCCGCGAGAATGCTCGGTCCGCACGGCTTCATCCGCGTCCATCGCTCGGTGCTCTGCCGGCAGGGCGCGATCGTCGCGCTGGAGCGGACCCGGAGCGGCGCGCTTCGGGCTGAGCTCCAGGGCGGGGACAAGGTGCCCGTCGGCCGCCGCTTCGCCGATTTGGTCACGGGACTGGCGCAAAGCGCCGCAGCGGCGGCGGAATAGGACCCTAGGCCGCGACCGGAACGCCGTAGAGATCGTGCTCGTCGGCGTCCTCGACGCGGACGCTGACGATATCGCCCTGCGCGAGATGGCCGGCGTCGCGGAGGTGGACTTCGCCGTCGATTTCGGGCGCGTCCGCCTCGGAGCGGCCGGTCGCGCCGTCGGCGTCGACCGCGTCGACGATCACCTCGATCGTCCGTCCGGTCTTCGCCTGGAGCTTGGCGGCGGAGATGGCGGCGCATTTCGCCATCAGCCGGGCGTAGCGCTCCTCCTTGACCGCTTCGGGCACGGCGCCGGGAAGGTCATTGGCGGCGGCGCCTTTCACGGGCTCGAAGCGGAAGGCACCGACCCGGTCGAGCTGCGCCTCGTCCAGCCAATCGAGCAAATATTCGAAATCCGCGTCGGTCTCACCGGGGAAGCCGGTGATGAAGGTCGAGCGGATCGCGATGTCGGGGCAGATCTCGCGCCACGAGCGGATCCGCTCGAGTACCTTCGCCTCGTTCGCCGGCCGCCGCATCGCCTTCAGCACGCTGCGCGAGGCATGCTGGAAGGGAATGTCGAGATAGGGGAGGACAAGCCCCTCGGCCATCAGCGGGATGATTTGGTCGACGTGCGGATAGGGGTAGACGTAATGAAGCCGCAGCCAGGGCGCGATCCGGCCGAGCTCGCGGGCGAGATCGGTCATGTGTGGCACGATCTCGCGGCCCTGCCACATCCGCGGCTCCTTGCGGATGTCGACGCCATAGGCCGAAGTATCCTGGCTGATCACCAGCAGCTCCTTCGTCCCGGCCGCGACCAATTTCTCGGCCTCGCGCAGGATCGCGTCGGGCCGCCGGCTGACCAGATCGCCGCGCAGCGAGGGGATGATGCAGAAGGCGCAGCGGTGGTTGCAGCCCTCTGAAATCTTCAGATAGCTGTAATGGCGCGGGGTGAGCTTCAGCCCGGCGTCCGGCACTAGGTTCAGATACGCGCTCGGCGGCATCGGCGCGGCGACATGGACCGCACCGACCACCTCTTCATATTGATGCGCGCCGGTGATCGCGAGCACTTCGGGAAAGCGTTGGCGGATCGCCTCGGCCTCCTTGCCGAAACAGCCGGTGACGATCACGCGGCCGTTCTCGGCAATCGCCTCGCCGATCGCCTCCAGGCTCTCCTCCTTGGCCGAGTCGAGGAAGCCGCAGGTGTTGACCAGCACGACATCCGCCCCGGCATAGTCCGCGGACAAGGCGTAGCCGTCCGAGCGGAGCTTGGTCAGGATGCGCTCCGAATCGACGAGGTTCTTCGGACAGCCGAGCGAAACCATGCCGACCTTGGGCGGGGCGGGGAGTTCGAGTTCCATGGGAGCGCGCCACATAGTGCCGGAGCGCGGATTTTCCTAGAGTCTCGCTAGCCCTCAGGGCCGGGCGCCGGACCCTTTAAGCCAATATTGCTGCTGGGACGCGCCGGCGCGCCGCTCGTCCGCTCCCGAAAGCTGGGCGATTACCTCGTCGTAGGAGCCCTCGACAGCGATATGGTGCTCGCCGAAGAAGATATCGGTGAAAGCGCCGATCGAGGCGCGCACGTCGGTCACCAGCTCGGGATTGATCCCGACCTTGCCGGGCTGACCGCCCCGCTTGAAAGTTACGAACCGCGCCATCCGGTCTCCTTCCCGGCCTCATGCACCGCGAGAGTAAAATTGTCGTTACGCGGGTGCTTGCCCAAGAGCCGAATTTCCTAGCCCCGGAAGCCAAGGGCGGCCAAGATGAGCGCCGAGGAGAAGGCGAATATGGTGCGGATGCGGCTGCTGGTGGAGCGGGGATCGCTGCAGGACCAGTCGGAGGAATGGGGCGAGCTCGATTTCCTTGCTCTGCCTTCGCCCGGCGACCGGCTCAGCGTCCGGCGCGGCAACGAGGCCAATTATCTGACCGTCTTATGCGTCCATCACCAGCCCACAGCGCCCGGCGACGGCGAGGAGCCGACCGCTTATGTCGTCGCCAAGTGGACCGGGGCAGGCTGAGGCTCAGGCGCCTTCCGGCGCCATCTTGCGCGGCGGTCCGGACTGCAGCGGCAGCGACGCCTCGCAGCCGATCGAGGGGATGATCTCGACGATCCGGTCGCCCGCGCAAAGCGAGCGCGCCTCTTCCTCCCAGAAGCCGATCGGCTTTCCGTCGCGATAGACGCGCACGCCGAGGCCGGTGGAAAGCTCCGCCAGCGATTTGCCGCATTCCTCGGGTTTCACCTCCCGCTCGCCGAGCGCGACCCGGCCGTGGGCGGAGGCGAGATCGGCGAGATAGTCGGAAATGTTGGGGCCGTGCGCGGAGCCGGCGAGCAGCAGGCCGGCGAAGCTCACCGGGTTGATCACGGTCGTCGCCCCCGCCGCGCGCGCCGGCAGCTCGTTGTCCTCGGCGCGCACCGCCAGCGTGATCCTGAGGTCGGGCGCGAGATGCCGCGCCGTCAGGCAGATCAGGATCGACGTATCGTCGCGGCCGGCCGAGATGATCATCACCCTGGCGCGGGCGATCCGCACCGCGTTCAGGGTTTGGTCGCGGGTGGCGTCGGCCTGGAGCACGGCGCAGCCCAAGGATTCGGCGCGGGCGAGGGCGTCCGCGCTCGCGTCGATGACGACGATCCGCCCCGGGTCGGTGCCCCGCGCGATCAGCTCGTCGACCGCCTCCGAGCCGCTGGTGCCGAAGCCGGCAACCACGATGTGATCGTGAAGATGTCGTTGCAAGCGTGCCATGCTCCACCTGTCCCAAGTCCGCCGGATGACGAACGTATAAGCCGTGCCGATAAAGATCAGCACGAAGAAGATGCGGATCGGCGTCACCACCAGCGCATCGAACATGCGCGTCGTGTCGGTCACCGGGACGATGTCGCCATAGCCGGTGGTCGTGATGCTGATCATCGTGAAATAGACGACGTCGAGGAAGCTGACATGGCCGTCTAGGCCGTCCTCCAGCCCTTCGCGCTCGAAC
Source organism: Sphingosinicella sp. (assembly GCF_052387495.1). Taxonomy (GTDB): domain Bacteria; phylum Pseudomonadota; class Alphaproteobacteria; order Sphingomonadales; family Sphingomonadaceae; genus Allosphingosinicella. The sequence goes on from NZ_JBQTJC010000121.1 coordinate 45,048, forward strand.
CAGTGGACGGCAATTGCGAAGGCGAGCAGGCCGAACACCGCGCCGACCCGCCAGGCGATCGACATCCAGGGTGAGAGAGCGGCCTTGCGCCGCAGCGTGGTCTGGTTCGGACCGCCGACCGGGACGGTCACGCGAACCGCTCCGCGAGTCGATCGAGCGAGGCCTCGTGGGTGAGATCGAGATGGAGCGGCGTCACCGTGACATAGCCGTCGGCGATCGCCTCGAGGTCGGTCTCGTGGCCGGGCGTCTGCACCACCGGCGCGAGCCCGAACCAGTAATAATTGTAGCCGCGCGGATCGGTGTTCTTGACGATCCTGAGGCGGCCATAGTCGCGAATGCCCTGACGGACGACGCGGATGCCTTTGACCGCCTCGGGGGGCAGCGCGGGGAAATTGACGTTGACCAAAGTACGCGGCGCCATCGGCGTCCCGATCAGCGGGCGCAGCACCCGCTCCGCCCAGGCCTCGGCGGCGGCGAAGGGCACCATGTCGCCCATCCCTTCCCGCGGATAGCTCTGGCTGAGCGCGATCGAGGGAATGCCGGCGAGCGCGCCCTCCATCGCCGCCGAAACCGTGCCCGAATAGGTGACGTCCTCGCCGAGATTGGCGCCGCGATTGACCCCGGAAAGGATCAGATCGGGCTGCACCTCCTTCATGATGTGGGCGAGGCCCATCATCACCGCGTCGGTCGGCGTGCCGGTGACGCAGAAGCGCTGCTCGCC
>NZ_JBQTJC010000122.1:0-17616 GCF_052387495.1 Sphingosinicella sp.
GCCTGCCAGCGCGTGGTCAGCGCGGCGGACTGCTCCTCGAGCCCGGCCAGCTCGCCCTCCAGCGCCTTCAACCTTTCCTTCGAAGCCGCGTCCTTCTCCTTCTTCAGCGCCTCGCGCTCGATCTTCAGTTGGATGATCCGCCGGTCGAGCGTCTCGATCTCCTCCGGCTTGCTCTCCACCTCCATGCGGATCCGGCTCGCCGCCTCGTCCATCAGGTCGATCGCCTTGTCGGGCAGGAAGCGGTCGGTGATGTAGCGGTTGGAGAGCGTCGCGGCGGAGACGAGCGCGCTGTCGGTGATCCTGACGCCGTGGTGCAGCTCGTATTTCTCCTTGAGGCCGCGCAGGATCGAGATCGTGTCCTCGACGCTCGGCTCGCCGATGAAGACCGGCTGGAAGCGCCGCTGCAGCGCCGGGTCCTTCTCGACATGCTTGCGATATTCGTCGAGCGTGGTGGCGCCGATGCACTGGAGCTCACCGCGCGACAAAGCCGGCTAGAGGAGGTTCGAGGCGTCCATCGCGCCCTCGGACTTCCCGGCGCCGATCAGGGTATGCATCTCGTCGATGAACAGGATGATGTCGCCCTCGGCACCCTTGACCTCGTCGAGCACGCCCTTCAGCCGCTCCTCGAACTCGCCACGATACTTGGCGCCGGCGATCAGAGAGCCCATGTCGAGCGCCATCAGGCGGCGGTCCTTGAGGCTGTCGGGCACGTCGCCATTGGCGATCCGGAGCGCCAGCCCCTCGGCGATCGCCGTCTTGCCGACGCCGGGATCGCCGATCAGGACGGGATTGTTCTTGGTCCGCCGGGCGAGGATCTGGACGGTGCGGCGAATCTCCTCGTCGCGGCCGATGACGGGGTCGAGCTTGCCGTCGCGTGCCGCCTGGGTGAGGTCGCGGGCGAACTTCTTCAGCGCGTCGTAGCGGTCCTCAGCGGTCGCTGTGTCGGCGCTGCGGCCGTCGCGGAGCTCATTGATCGCCGCGTTGAGTGCCTCGGCCTTGAGCCCAGCATCGGCGAGCGCCTTGCCGGCATCGGTGTCCTTCGAAAACACCAGGGCAAGCAGCAGCCGCTCGACGGTGACATAGGAATCTCCGGCCTTCTGCGCGATCTGTTCGGCGGAATCGAGCACCCGCATGATCTCCCCGTCGAGCGCCGGCGCGGCGGCCGCGCCGCTGCCCGAGACCGCGGGGACCCTCGCCAGCGCCTCGTCCGTCTCGCGCCGCGCCGCTTCGCCGCTCCCGCCGGCCCGCGCGATCAGCCCCGAGGCCATGCCCTGTTCGTCCTCGAGCAAAGCCTTCAGCAGGTGGACCGGCGCGATTCGCTGGTGGTTCATCCGCGCCGCGACGGTCTGCGCCGTCTGCAGGAAGCCGCGCGCCCGGTCGGTGAACTTCTCGAGATTCATGGCCGTTGTCGCCCTCTTTCCGTTCGCCTCCATGTAGTGGACGGCGCGGGCGGCACAATGTCGCGGCGCAAACCCGTTTTTCTCCAAATAGTAAGCGCCTGGCGTATTGCATTGGCGGCACACCGCGCTAGTGTTCGCCCCCTGCAATTCAGGGGAGTCGCATGCGCAAGATTTTCACCGCCCTCGCGTTCGCCGCCGGCCTGTCGCTGGCCGGCAGCGCCGCCACCGCGAACAATGCGGCGACGGTTCAGCCCAACGCGGCGGCCGACGCTGCCGTCCAGCAGCTGCTGCAGCGGGTCGAAATTCCGTTCGAAACCTTCACGCTCGACAACGGCTTGCGCGTCGTCGTCCACGAGGACCGCAAGGCGCCCGTGGTCGCGGTCAGCATCTGGTACAATGTCGGCTCCAAGGACGAGCCGGCGGGCCGCACCGGCTTTGCGCACCTCTTCGAGCACCTGATGTTCAACGGTTCGGAGAATGCTCCGGGCGAATATTTCGAATATACCCGCCAGATGGGTGCCACCGATCTCAACGGCACCACCTGGTTCGACCGCACCAATAATTTCCAGCCCGTGCCGCGCTCGGCCCTCGAGCGCGCCTTGTTCCTTGAGAGCGACCGCATGGGTCACCTGCTCGGCGCCGTCACCCAGGAGAATCTCACCAACCAGATCGGCGTCGTCCAGAATGAGAAGCGCCAGGGCGACAACCAGCCCTACGGCATGGTCGAATATGCCCAGCTCGAGGGTCTCTTCCCCGAAGGCCATCCCTATCGCCACTCGACGATCGGCTCGATGGCCGATCTCTCCGCCGCGACGCTGGACACCGTGCGCGAATGGTTCCGCGACAATTACGGGCCGAATAACGCGGTCCTCGTCCTCGCCGGCGACATCAACGCCGCCGAGGCGCGTCCTTTGGTCGAGCGCTATTTCGGCGACATCCCGCGCGGACCGGTGAACGAGCCGGCCCAGGCCGACGTGCCGACGCTGGACGCGCGGCGCGACGTGCTGATGCATGATCGCGTCGCCAACACCCGGCTCTACCGTAACTGGGCGACACCGGGCCTCACCCATGACGACCAGGTTCCGCTCCAGGTCGCCGCGTCGGTGCTCGGCGGGCTCGACAGTTCGCGGCTCGACAACCTCCTCGTCCGCGGCGAGCAGACGGCGGTCCGGGTCACCGCGAGCAACCAGGCCTTCCAGCGGGTGAGCATGTTCGAGGTCACGGTCGACGTGCGCCCCGGTCAGGATGCCGACGCCGTCTCGCGCCGCCTCGACGAGATCATCGCCGAATATGTCCGCACTGGCCCGACTGAGGACGAGGTCCGCCGCGCGGTGATGCGTACGCTTTCGGGACGCGTCCAGGGGCTCGAGCAGGTCGGCGGCTTCGGCGGCAAGGCCGTCGCGCTCGCCGAAGGCATGCTCTATGCCGACGATCCCAATTTCTATCGCACGAGGCTCCAGCAGCTGGCGAGCGTCACGCCGGTGCAGGTCCGCGCGGCGATGCAGCGCTGGCTGACCCGTCCGACGCTCGCGATCCGCGTCGATCCGGGCGAGCGCGAGGCCTATGAGGAGGCGCCGGGCGTCACCGGCGCCCGCGCCCCGGCGGGCGTCAACATCAGTTCCGGAGCGCAGCGGCCGCGCTACTATACGCCGCCGCAGCCGGGCGACCAGCCGCTCGCGCCGCTGACCTTCGACCAGCGCACGCCGCCGCCGATCGGCGAGGCGCCCACCCTCGATTTCCCGGATGTCGAGCGCGCCCGCCTCTCCAACGGCATCCAGGTTGTCTATGCCCGGCGGACCCCCGTTCCGGTGACCCGCGTCGCGGTCGAGTTCGACGCCGGGATCGCCGCCGATCCCGCCAACCGGCTCGGCACCCAGTCGATGATGCTGAACCTGCTCGAAGAGGGTACGACCAGCCTCAATTCGACCCAGCTTGCCGAGGCGCAGGAACGTCTCGGCGCGATGATCGGCACTGGCGCCAACCTCGACCGCACGACGGTTTCCCTGACCGCGATGACTCCCGCGCTCGGCCAGTCGCTCGATTTGCTCGCGGACGTCATCCGCAATCCCGCCTTCGACCCGCGCGAGGTCGAGCGTATCCGCCAGCAGCAGCTCGCCGGCATCGCCGCCGAGATGACGCAACCCGCGGGTCTGGCCCTCCGCGCGTTGCCGGGCGTGCTTTACGGCGACCGGCATCCCTACGGGAAGCCGTTCACCGGCACCGGCGATCCTGCCGCGGTCCGGGTGCTGACCCGCGACGAGCTGGTCCGCTTCCACCAGACCTGGATCCGGCCGGACAATGCGACGATCTTCGCGGTCGGTGATCTGCCGCTCGCCGATTTCGTGCGGCAACTCGAAAGCCGGTTCGGCAATTGGCGGGCACCGAGCGTGCCGCGCGGGACCAAGGCGTTCAACGTCCCGATCCCGCCGGCGCGGCCGCGGATCGTGCTGATCGACCGGCCGCAATCACCCCAGTCGTTCATCATCGCGGGCCAGATTCTGGATGCGCAAGGGACGCAGGATCTGCTCGATTTCACCGCGGCAAATCAGGTGCTCGGCGGCGATTTCCTCGCTCGCATCAACATGGAGCTGCGCGAGCGGCGCGGCTGGTCCTATGGCGCGCGCGGCGCTCCAAACCTGGTCGAGCATCAGGTGCCGTATATCATCACCGCCCCCGTTCAGGCCGATCAGACCGGGCCCTCGATCACCGCGACGATGGAGATGGTGCGCAACTTCCTGACCACGGAGGGCGTGCAGGCCAATGAGCTTGCCCGGGTGATCGCCGGCAGCACCGGTTCGCTGCCGGGTCAGTTCGAGACTTCGAATGCGGTGCTCGCCGCGCTGCGCTCCAATGCGCTCTACCGGCGTCCGGACAATTATCAGGAGACGTTGGCCGGGCGCTATCGCGGCATGACGGCGCAGGTGCTGGACACGACCGCCCGCCGCTACATCGACCCGCGCAATTTCGTCTGGGTGGTGGTCGGCGATGCGTCCCGGATCCGGCCGCAGCTCGAGGCGCTGGGCATGCCGATCGAAGTGTTGACTCTGCCTGGCATGCCGCAGCTGCCGACGCAGCGGCCCGCGCAATAAGCTGAGAAGAGGCTGGGCGGAGTCTAGTCCGCCCGGCCGCTTAGCCGCGTGACGTGCCCCATCTTGCGGCCGGGGCGCGGATGCTTCTTGCCGTAGAGGTGGAGATGGGCCCCGCGCTCGGCGAGCAGAGCGGGCCAGGCCTCGACGTCGCTCCCAATCAGGTTCGTCATCTCGACGCGGGCCGCCTCGAGGTCGGTCGCGCCGAGCGGCAGGCCGCAGATCGCTCGGATATGGTTCTCGAACTGCGAGGTCGCCGCGCCCTCGATGGTCCAGTGGCCGCTATTGTGGACGCGCGGCGCCATTTCGTTGAACACCGCCTCCCCGCCGACCGCGAAAAATTCGATCGCCAGCATGCCAACATGGCCGATCGCATCGGCGATCCGGCGGGCCAGCCCTTCGGCCTTGGCGATGGCGGGCGCCAGCGCTGACCCGGCGGGCACGATCGAGCGGTCGAGGATGCCGTTCGCGTGCACGTTGCGCGGCGCGTCCCAGATGGCCAGCTCGCCCCCGGATCCGCGGCAGAGCAGGATCGAGAATTCGGCGTCGAAGGTGACGAAGCCTTCGAGCACGGACGACGCGCCCTTGATCGCCTCCCACGCCGCGTCGGTTCCCGCCGGAGCGTCGATCCGCGCCTGCCCCTTGCCGTCATAGCCGAGCCGTCTTGTCTTCAGGATCGCCGGTGCGCCGAGCTGGTCAAGCGCCGTGTCGAGATCGTCGCGGCTGTCCACGCTCGCGAAAGGCGCTGGCCGCCCGCCGAGCGACAGGACGAACTCCTTCTCATTCAGCCGGTCCTGCGCGATCTCGAGCGAGCGGACCGAGGGATGAAGCGCCGCTGTGGCGGTGATGGCGGTGAGCGCGTGGGTGGGGATATTCTCGAATTCGTAGGTGACCACGTCGACCTGCGCGGCGAAGCGCGCGAGCGCCTCGGCATCGTCGAACGCACCCCGAGTGAACGCGGCCGCCACCTCGACGGCGGGCGGGGTCTCGTCCGGCGCGTAGATATGGCATTTATAGCCGAGCTGAGCCGCCGCCATAGACAGCATCCGCCCCAATTGGCCGCCGCCGATGATGCCGATCGTGGAGCCGGGCGGCACGCTCATTCGGGGGTTTCGGCGACGCCCGCCGTCTGCCCGGCGCGCCACTCGTCCAGCCGCGCCGCGAGCGACGAATCCTCGTTGGCGAGGATCGCGGCGGCGAGCAGGCCGGCATTGGCCGCGCCCGGCTGGCCGATCGCCAGCGTCGCCACCGGCACGCCGGCGGGCATCTGGACGATGGAGAGCAGGCTGTCCAATCCCGCTAGTGCTTTGGACTCGACCGGTACGCCGAGCACCGGCAGGCGGGTCATCGAGGCGGTCATGCCGGGCAGATGCGCCGCGCCACCCGCGCCGGCGATGATTGCTTTCAGGCCGCGATCCGCGGCTCCCTTGGCATAAGCGTAAAGCCGTTCGGGCGTGCGGTGGGCGGACACGACCTTGGTCTCGTAAGGTACGCCGAGCGCGTCGAGCATCTCGGCGGCGTGGCGCATCGTCTCCCAATCGGAGCGGCTGCCCATGATGATTCCGACGAGAGGCGCCCCTGCCATGGTTCGAACCCGCTTCTGCCCGCGAAGCGGCCTTCCTTAGCCAGCATGGCCCGCTTCGGCAATCGGCGCGAGCCTAAGCTTTGCGTTAACCTTCGCGTTCTAGAAATAGGACCATGACCCGCAGGAAGGACATCGAAGCGGTCTCGGAGGCGCCCGTCGCGGACGCCCGCGAGGCGCTGTCGCGGCTCAGCGACGAGAATGCGCTGCTCCGTGCCGCCTTGGCCGAGGCCCGCGCTCGTCTCGGCGAGGCCGAAGAAATCGGCGGGCGCGACCCGCTCACCACTCTGGTCGATCCGCGTCAGTTCATCCGCGAGCTGGAGCGGGTGCTGAGCCATGCCGCGCGCCACGGCACGCCGGCGGCCCTGATCTCGGTCGATCTCAAGGATCTCAACGCGATCAACGAAGGCCACGGCCGCCTTTCGGGCGACGCGGCGCTGCGCCAGGTCGCCCGCCTCCTGAAGAGCCTGATCCGGACCAGCGATGTCGCCGCGCGCGGCGAGGGCGGCGCCTTCTCGCTGCTGCTCGACCATCTCGACGCCGATTCGGCGCTCGACACGGCGGAGCGCATCGCGCGCTGCATCGCCGCCCATCCGCTCGACGTCGGTCACGCCATCGTCCCGCTGGACGTCTGGGTCAGCGTCGCGACGATCCTGCCCGGCGACAGCGTCGACGAAGTGCTCCGCCGCGCCGCCCGCAACCGCGCCCGCGTCAAGGAATTCTAGGCCGCCTCAACGGTCCTTCAGATAATAGCGCTCGATCTCGCTCAAATCCTCGTCGAGCTCGTACACAAACGGCTGCCCCGTCGGAATCTCCAGCCCGGTGATCTCCGCGTCCGAAATGCCGGAGAGGTGCTTGACCAGCGCCCTGAGCGAATTGCCGTGGGCGGAGATGAGCACGCGCTTGCCGGCTCTGAGCTCGGGCGCGATCCGCTCCTCCCAGTAAGGCAGTACGCGCGCGATCGTGTCCTTGAGGCTCTCGGTCTGCGGGATCGGCACGCCCTTGTAGCGCTCGTCCTGCGCGAGGTCCCAGGGCGAGCCCTCCTCCGGGAGCGGCGGTGCGATGTCGAAGCTCCGCCGCCACAATTGCACTTGGTCCGAGCCGTGCTTCGCCGCCGTCTCCGCCTTGTCGAGTCCGGTGAGCCCGCCATAGTGACGCTCGTTTAGCTTCCAGCTTTTCTCCTCGGGCAGCCACAGCCGGCCCATCGCCTCCAGCGCCAGATGCAGGGTCTTGATCGCCCGGGTCTGGAAGCTGGTGAAGCACAGGTCGAAATCGAGCCCCTTCGCCTTCATCATCTCGCCCGCCGCCCAAGCTTCCTTTGCGCCGAACTCGGTCAGGTCGACATCCCACCAGCCGGTGAAGCGGTTCTCCAAATTCCACGCCGACTGGCCGTGGCGGATCAGGACGAGGCGGGGCATCAGGCGGCGCGATAGGCGGCGACGCGGTCGATCACGGCGTGGAGCGCGTCGAGGCAGGAGCGAGCGAGCAGGCGGCAACGCTCGGGCGACCAGCCGTAGACCGGGTCGGGCAAATCGTCATTGTCCTTGAACGGCATTTCGAGCGTCATCGAGACCGCGCCGAACCGCTCGGCGAGCTGTGCGGTGGACATGGAAAGATTGGCCTTGCCCGGCGCCGGAATGTCATAGCCCTTCGCGGTCTGGAAGTCCGGCGTCGCCCGGACCAGCGCCTCGCTGAAGGCGTCGAACAGGGCCTGCTGCTCCGGCTTGTGCGAGGGGATTCCTTCGAAGCCCGCGAGGAAATTGGCTGCGATCGCCTCGTCGCCATGGACGTCCATCGCGAAATCGACGCCGGTCTTGTCCATCTCGGCGAGGACGTGGAAGACCTCGGGGCTCTTTTTGAAGCTCGGCGCGTGCCATTCGCGGTTGAGATTGGTGCCGGCGGCGTTGGTCCGCAAATGCCCGCGCCTCGACCCATCCGGGTTCATGTTGGGCACGATGTGGAAAGTCGCCTTCTCGCGCAGCCGCTTGGTCACGGGATCGGATTCGTCGAGCAGCCGCTCGATGGCGCCTTCCATCCACCATTCGGCCATCGTCTCGCCCGGATGCTGGCGGGCGTAGAGCCAGACTTGAAGCGGACCGCCGGCCAGCTCGAGATAGTCGAGTTCCTGCCCGTCCAGCGTCTTGCCGAGCGAGCGGTAGGCGAGGCCAGGATAGGAAGCCGCCGAGGCGACCAGCTCGTGGTGGCGCTCCATCGTATAGGGCGCGAAATAGGCGAACCAGACACTGTCGGACGCCGGAGTGACCTTCATCGTCAACACGCCGCCGGCGTAGGAGGTGTCGATCCGCTCCCATTCCTCGCGGTCGTAGGACATGCAGCCGCGATAATGCTCCCAGCCGTGCGGATAAGCGGCGCCGGCGCAGTTCAATATGCGCAGCTCCAGCGCCCGCCCGCCGCCGCCGGTGACGCGGAAATAGAACCATTGGTAGAAATCGGAACTCTGGTCCTTGGCGATTTCGAGGTCGATGCGGTCGCCCTCGATGACAACCAAACGGATATTGCCGCCGTCGAAGGCGCTCGAAACTGAGAGTGTCATTCAAATCCTTTGGGGAGAAGCGGGGTTACCGCACCCTGATAGTGCGCCCCGACTCGCCGGGAAAGTCCTGAAACAGGGCGATTGCCAGCCGGTCTGCCGCGGCGATCGGGTTGGCGAGCGGCGATCCCGCCCGCGCCTCGGTCTGCGCCCGGCCCTCCCAGGCGACGGTCGCGTCGGAGCGGCGCTGGATGCGCACTTCGAGTTCGGTGACGACGATCGGCCCGGAGCCGCCGACCGGAATCGTGCCGCCGACGCCGACGCCGCTCCGCCGCCCGAACGAGCCGCCGCCGAGGCCGATGCTGAGTCCGCCGCCGCGCGAGGCCGCGCGCGAGCCCTGCTCGACACGGACCACCGCCACCTGCTCCGAGCGCGCATTGCCGCGCGCGATCGTCCAGCCGAGCCGGGCGAGTTCGCGCTCCACCGGGGCGGCGAGCTGGCCGAATTCGAGACTGCTGGCCGCGGCGGGATCCGACGGCTCGACCCTGATCTCGCCGCGCGCGATCGGCTGGCCGAGATGGAAGCGGGTGACGGACGCGCCCTCGCGCACGCCCATGCCCTGATCGGTGGCACAGCCGGCGAGCGCCGCGGCCGCGATGGCGAAGAAGGCGACCGATTTTTTCATCATCCACCTCGTCCTTGAGAGAATGAACTGTATAGGGCCTGTAACGAGTCTTAGCGCGATTTCGCTGCATCCGACAGCGGCGGGAGAGGGAAAAGTTGAATCAGGTGAATCGCCTGCCCGTGCTGGTGACCGGGGGCGCGGGCTATATCGGCAGCCACGCCGTGCTCGCTTTGCTCGACGCCGGCTGGCCGGTGGTCGTGATCGACAATCTTTCGACCGGCTTCGAATGGGCGGTGGCCGACGGCGCGGCGTTCGTGCGCGGCGACATCGCCGACCAAGCGCTGCTCGCGAAGCTGATCGCCGAGCATCGGATCGGCGCGATCATGCATTTCGCGGGCTCGGTGGTGGTGCCGGAGTCCGTCGAAAACCCGCTCAAATATTATGAGAATAACACCGCGAAGAGCCGCGCGCTGATCGAGAGCGCGGTGAGGGGCGGAGTCGGGCACTTCATCTTCTCTTCGACCGCGGCGACCTACGGCATTCCCGAGGAGGTACCGGTCGCGGAAGGCGCGCCGACCGTGCCGATCAATCCCTACGGCTGGTCGAAGCTGATGACCGAGCGGATGCTCGCCGACACCGCCGCCGCGCACCCGATCAACTATTGCGCCCTGCGCTATTTCAACGTCGCTGGCGCCGACCCCCAAGGCCGCTCAGGCCAGTCGACCGCGGGCGCGACCCATCTGATCAAGGTCGCGGTCGAGGCGGCGACCGGCAAGCGCGATCATGTCGCGGTCTACGGCACGGACTATGAGACGCCCGACGGCACCGGGGTGCGCGATTATATCCATGTCAGCGACCTTGCCGCCGCTCATGTCCTGTCGCTCGAGGCGCTGCTCGCTGACCCGGCAGCAAGCCATGTGATGAATTGCGGCTACGGCCGTGGATTCTCGGTGCTTGAGGTGCTCGCCAGCGTCGACCGGGTCACCAACCGTGCCGTCGAGCGCCGGATGGCGCCGCGCCGCGCCGGCGATCCGCCGATCCTGGTCGCCGACAATCGCATGATCCTCGCCACATTGCCTTGGCGCCCGCAGCGCGACGATCTCGACACGATCGTCGCCGATGCCCTCGCCTGGGAGCGCAAGCTCGCCGAACGCCGCTGAGCCTCTCGCAAATTTCCGCTCAATTCCGCGCGCGGCGCGCAAGAGCGCATTCGTCCGCGCGCCGTTCAAGAGCGCGATCGTGCAAAGTTGCGCGCCTGGCCGATCCCGCATTGCAGCATGGCCGCTGCCATGGTCCATTCCGTCCCCCATGATTCGAAACAGGGGTTAGACGCATGAAACTCGTTTCCACGGCCATCCTCGCGGCCGGCCTGGTGGCGCTCAGCGCCTGCGGCGGCGGCGCGGAGACCAATGTCGCGGCCAACAACACGTCGGACGCGCTCTACAATGTCGTGCCGGAGGATCTGAACCTGCTCGGCAACGACGTGCTGCTCGACGGCACCGGCACCGACCTGAACGCGGTCGACGCCAACGCCGCGGTCACCAACGGCACGACCAACGGCCTCTGACGGGCCGTCCCGTTACGCACCGCTGAAGTCTCCCTAGGTTGATGCGGTCCCCTCGCCCCCGGCGCCGGCTGCGCCGGGGGCGTTTTTCCTGGGCGCGTCCGGATCGATCGGAAAAGCGGTCGTGCTCTTCACCCGCTCCATCGCGAAGCGCGAGGTGACGTTCTTCAACGGCACGTCGCGGATCAGCCGCCGGTAGAAATCGTCATAGTCGACCATCGAGCCGACCGCGACGCGCAACAGATAGTCGACGTCGCCCGCCATCCGGTAGACCTCCATCACCTCGGGCATCGCCGCCACCGCCTCGGCGAAGGCGGCGAGCCATTCGGGCGAATGATCGCGCGCCTCGATCTCGACGAAGACCGAGATGCCCAGACCCATCTTCTCCGGATCGAGCAAGGCGACGCGGCGCGCGATCACGCCTTGCGCCTCCAGCTTCTGGATACGGCGCCAGCACGGGGTCTGGGACAGGTTCACCCGGCTCGCCACCTCGGCGACGGGCAAAGATGCATCCTCCTGAAGGATGGCGAGAATCCTGAGATCGGTGCGGTCCATGCCCGCGTCATGGCCGATTTGGAAGATTCTTCCAAGATTGCGGGCGCAGACCTCTCCGCAAAGCAGATTATACCCTTAGCTCTGAGGCATGCCGCGCCTTGACTTGAGAGCGCCCTCCCCCTAGGTGAGCGCCTCGCATTTTCTCAGGCAAATCGGTTAGAAACAGGCAGGCGTCACGGCCATGAAGATCCGCAACTCGCTCAAATCCCTGAAGTCGCGCCACCGCGACTGCCGCGTGATCCGCCGCCGGGGCCGCACCTACGTCATCAACAAGACGAACCGCCGCTTCAAGGCGCGCCAGGGCTGACCCTGTCGTGACGGCAACAGCCGTCGTCTTCGACGTCGGCAACGTTCTCTACGGCTGGGACCCCGAGGCCTTCCTCGTCCGGCAGATCGCCGATGACGACGCGCGCCTGAAGTTCATCGCGGACGTCGATTTCTACGCCTGGCACGAGCGCCTCGACGGCGGCCGGCCCTATGACGAGGCGGCGGCCGAGCTCAACGAAACCTTCCCCCAATATGCGGCGCTGATCGCCGCCTGGAGCGAGCGGTTCGGCGAGACGATCACCGGGCCGGTGCCCGGCGTCCATGCCCTGGTAGAGGCGCTCGACGCGGCGGGCGTCCCGCTCTTCGCGATCACCAATTTCTCGGCCGATTTCTGGCCGCCTTTCCATGCCCGCGAGCGCGCCTTCTTCGATCGCTTCCGCGACATCGTCGTCTCCGGCGAGGTGAAGCTGCTGAAGCCCGATCCGGCGATCTACTGGCTCGCGCTGGACCGCTTCCGCCTGCGCCCCGCCGACGCGCTCTTCGTCGACGATCGCGCGATCAACGTCGCCGCGGCCGAGGCGGTGGGCATGAAGGCGCATCTCTTCACCACCGCCGAGGATTTGCGCGCGCGGCTCGAGGCGGAGGGCCTGCTCCCCGCCTAACTGTCGCGGTGGCGCTCCAATTCGTCGCCGATCAGGCGGGCGACGTGGACGACGTTGGTCGAGCCGGGCACGCCGAACGGCACGCCGGCGGTGACGAGGATGCGCTCGCCCGCCTTGGCGAGGCCATGGCGGAGCGCCATCCGCTTCTACTTGCCAACCATCTCCTCGAAGCTGTGCACGTCGCGCGTGCGCACCGCATGCGCGCCCCAGAGCAGGCCAAGCCGCCGCGCCGTCTTGAGCGAGGGCGTGAGCACGAGCAACGGCACGGTCGGCCGCTCGCGCGCCACTCGCCGCGCGGTCGAGCCCGAGCTGGTGAAGCAGACGATCGCCGAAGCGCTCACCGTCTGCACCATGTCCGCCGCCGCCCGGGCGATGGCGTCGTTGGTGGTCGCGTCGGGCAGGGTCTCGGTGAAATGGACGCGGGCATGGTGGGTGGGGTCGGATTCGGCGCTCGCCGCGATCCGGTCCATCATCTCCACCGCCTCGCACGGATATTGGCCCGAGGCGCTCTCGGCCGAGAGCATGATCGCGTCGGCGCCGTCATAGACGGCGGTGGCGACGTCGGAGACCTCGGCCCGAGTCGGCGAAGGCGACGAGATCATCGATTCGAGCATCTGGGTCGCGACCACGACCGGGCGGCCCAGCCGGCGCGCCGCCTCGACGATCTGCTTCTGCAGGGGCGGTACCTGCTCGGGCGGCATCTCGACGCCGAGATCGCCGCGCGCGACCATCACCGCGTCGGCGAGCTCCAGGATATCGTTCAGCCGCTCGATCGCCGCCGGCTTCTCGATCTTGGCGAGCAGATTGGCCTTGGCGCCGATCAGCCGCCGCGCCTCGGCCACGTCCTCGGGCCGCTGGACGAAGGAGAGCGCGATCCAGTCCACCCCTTGCTCCAGCGCGAAGGCGAGGTCGGCGCGGTCCTTCTCGGTCAGCGCGGCGAGCGGCAGCACCACGTCGGGCAGGTTCAGCCCCTTGTTGTTCGAGATCGTTCCACCGACCATGACCTGGGTCTCGATCCGGTCTTTGTCGCAGGCGGTGACGCGGAAGACGAGCTTGCCGTCGTCGACGAGCAGCCGCACGCCCGGCTTCATCGCCTCGAAAATCTCCTTGTGCGGCAGGGTGACGCGGCTCTGGTCCCCGAGCTTCTTCTGGCGGTCGAAGGTGAAACGCTGCCCGGTCTTCAGCTCCGCCTTGTCGCCCTCGAAGCGTCCGACGCGCAGCTTGGGCCCCTGCAGGTCGGCGAGGATCGTGGTCGGGCGGTCCAGCTCGGCCTCCAGCGCGCGGATCGCCTCGATCCGCCGCGCATGGTCCTTGTGATCGCCGTGGCTCATGTTGATCCGGAAGGCGTCGGCGCCCGCCTCGGCGAGCCGGCGGATCATCTCGGGGCTGTCGCTGGCGGGGCCCAGGGTCGCGAGGATCCGCACTTTGCGGCCGCGCGGCACGAACCGGCTGGGGCTGGACTCCTTGCTCACGGACGAGGGCAATAGCCGCTCGGGTCGACAGTTCAACCCGCGAGCCCACGCTCCTCGACATAGGCATTATCGAAGAGCGCCCGGTCGGCGGGGTCGGGCAGCACCTGACGGCGCGCATCGAGCCACTTGGCGACATTGGCGCCATAGGCCTTGTCGATCCGCTTTCGGGTGTAAGCGTTCACCTTGCCCCAATGTTGAGTATAGTCGATGCCCTCCGCCTCCAGCCGATCGGCGGCGGCGGCGAAATAGGCGCGCGCGCTCTTGTTGTCGACGCCGTCGATGCTGATCATCAGGCCGATGTCGAACTTGTTGAAAGCGAGCAGGGCGGGCGATTTGCGCACGTAGCGGCAGCCGAGGACCAGCGGCACCGGGCCGACCTCCTTGTAGAGCTGGATCAGCGTCTCCAGCGCCCGCCGCGCATCGGGGAGCGCGACCGCGACGCTGCCACTCGCGACGTGGAGCAGGGGCGCCTTGTACCCGTAGATCTCGCCCGGGGTGCCGGTCTTCTCGGCCGTGTCGAACAGCTGCTTCGCCGCCAGCTGGGAAAAAGCCGGGATCAGCCCCTTGAACGCGTCCAGAATCAGACCGACCGTCGACAAGGCGTCGAAGCCCGGGCCGATCGCCTTCGGATCTTGAGTCAGGCCGTATTTGGGCTCGCGGTCGTCGTCCTTGTCGCGCTTGTAATTGGCGTTGAGCAGCACCTCGTCGGTGGCCGGGTTGATCACCGCCTGGAAAAAATAGGGCTTGCCCCTCTTGAAGAAGGGATGGGCGGAAAAATCGAGCGCGCCGATCGCCTTC
Organism: Sphingosinicella sp.; assembly: GCF_052387495.1. Classification (GTDB taxonomy): domain Bacteria; phylum Pseudomonadota; class Alphaproteobacteria; order Sphingomonadales; family Sphingomonadaceae; genus Allosphingosinicella. The sequence continues at coordinate 14,503 of NZ_JBQTJC010000122.1, forward strand.
CACAGATTCTCGTCGAGTGGCGCCATGCCCGGCTGGGTATCCAGCAGGTAGCGCGGAACCGTCTCGATCACCACCGCCTCGATGATTCCGAAGCTGCCGAACGAGACCACGGCCGCGTTGAACAGATCGTCGTCGGCGCGCTTAAGCGTCGCGCCGAGCTTCGCTACCCAGGCCGGGCTCATTACGGGCCGGCTCTGGCGCTCGATCCAGAAATGGCTGTCGTCGGTGGCGATGAGATGGATCGCGACGATATGGTCGTGGAGTGCGCCGAAATCGAGCGCGGAGCCGTGCGTGCCGCAGGCGGTCGCGCCAACGATCGTCTGGCCGTTGGCGGCGCCGGAGGTGAACAGCGAGCGGCGCTGCCCCTTGCTCTCGATCACCTTGTTCACGTCGGCGACGGTGTTGCCGCACTGGAAGAAATAGAGGCCGGCCTTCTGGTCGGCGGTGCCGGGATAGCCCGGATCGATGTCGCCGGGCGCGATTTTCATCCGGCCGCGCAGCCGGTTCGTGTTGAGCGCCCAGCCGGTGGTCGCAGGCGCCCGGGACAGCGACCAGCTCGATCCGACCGCTCGAATCTTCAGTCCCATCTGCCGCGCGTCGGCGATCAGCGCCTGGAACTGGCGTGTCGTCTCCTTGAGGTCGTCGAAGCTGAGCGGCGCGCTCTGTTGGGGCATGAAAAGGTCATATTCTCCCTCGATCACCTGCTCGTAGCTCTGGTGGAAGTTCCTCCATTCCTTGATCGGGTTGAAGCTCGGCTGCCGCGCCATCAATCGCTACCGGTGCCGCCGCTGCTGTTGCCCAGCGGCGGATCGCTAGCGTTCGCACAGACATAGATCACGGTGGCCGGGGCGATGAGCCCGAAGCTGATCCAACTCACCAAGCCCTGCCAGAAGTCGCGCCTCACAATCACCCGCGCCAGCTGTTCGCCGTCGACACAGCGCTCCGCCAGCACATAGGGAGGCTGCTGAATCTCCGAACCGAGATAGGAATTGGCCCGCACCTCCTGATGCGTTCCGGTGATGTCCGGCGCTTCCCGAAGGGAGCTGAGATTGGATCTGGCAGGCACTTCCTGCGGACTGCCAGCGAGGCTGGCAGCTGGCGGCTGCACAAGATATTGCATGCAGCCCGCGGTCGTCAACAACAGCGCGCAGACGAACGAATGCCTCAACTGTCTCATGATTCCCCGCAATTTGGACGAGTCTTGTCCGAGTCGATATTGCCTGAAGTTATGCTCTTCGCGACTTCCTGTACAGTTCGCATGCAAGCGTAGCCACGCGACGGTCGCAATCGGCTTGAGGGAGCGGGTCCAGATGCGTAGAGCCCGACCGGCGAATCCTCGAATCCCAGGGAGCATGAATTGGCGGAAGGAAGCATCGCGGCCGACGAACTGAGGCTGCTGATCGAGCGGATCGAACGACTCGAGGAGGAGAAGAAGGCGATCGCCGACGACGTGAAGGACGTCTATGCCGAGGCCAAGGCGCGCGGCTACGACACCAAGACCATGCGGGCCATCGTGCGGCTGAGGAAGATGGAGACGCACGACCGCCAGGAGGCGGAGGCGCTCCTCGACACCTACAAGGCGGCGCTCGGCCTCGCCTGACGCAGGAGGAAGACGCGATGATCATGACCACCACGACGGCGATCGAGGGCCGCCCGGTCGCGCAATATCTCGGCATCGTCACCGGCGAGGTCATCGTCGGTGCAAACATCTTCAAGGATCTCTTCGCCGGGGTGCGCGACATCGTCGGCGGCCGCGCCGGTGCCTATGAGGACACGTTGCGCTCGGCCCGCACCCAGGCGCTCGACGAGGCCAAGGCCGAGGCGGCGGCGCTGGGCGCCGACGCGGTGATCGGCATCGATCTCGACTACGAGGTGCTCGGCCAAGGCGGCTCGATGCTGATGGTCACCGCCTCGGGCACGGCGGTCAGGCTCGGCTGAGCCTCGAAACAGACAGGAAGGAAGCAGTTCGCCGATGGCCGGCCACAGCAAATTCAAGAACATCATGCACCGCAAGGGCGCGCAGGACAAAAAGCGCTCGGCGATGTTCTCCAAGCTCGCCCGCGAACTCACCGTCGCGGCGAAGATGGGCACGCCCGATCCGGACATGAACCCGCGCCTGCGCGCTGCGGTCACCGCCGCCAAGGCGCAGTCGATGCCCAAGGACAATATCCAGCGGGCGATCGACAAGGCGAGCGGCGGCGACGCCGAGAATTACGAGGAGATCCGCTACGAGGGCTTCGGCCCGGGCGGGGTCAGCCTCGTCGTCGAGGCGCTTACCGACAACCGCAACCGCACCGCGACCAACGTCCGCACCATCTTCTCCAAGAATGGCGGCAATCTGGGTGCGTCCGGCTCCGTGACGCACGCCTTCGCGCGGCTCGGCCTGATCGAATATCCGGCCTCGGCGGGCAGCGCCGACAAGGTCTTCGAGGCGGCGATCGAGGCGGGCGCCGAGGATGTCGAATCGGGCGAGGAACTGCACGAAATCTGGACCTCGATCGACACCCTCCACGAGGCGGCGAAGGCGCTCGAGGCCGCGCTCGGCGAGGCGGAGAGCGTCCGGCTCGCCTGGCGCCCGCAGAATTCGGTCGAGGTCTCCGGCGACGAGGCCGAGCAGCTGATCAAATTGGTCGAGACGCTCGAGGACGATGACGACATCCAGACCGTCTGGGGCAATTACGAAATGTCCGAAGAGGTGATGGAGAGGCTGGCGTAGGATGCGCGCGGAGACGCGGAGACGCGGAGAGTGCAAGCCTTGCGTCGGCGCGCAGCGCCTTTTCCTGAAGCACGGGGAAACGGGCGCTGGCGCGCCCATTTGGTCCAGCCCCTCCGCGTCTCCGCGTCTCCGCGCGAACAAAATTCCGTGATCATCATCGGTCTCGATCCGGGTCTCGCCTGCACCGGCTGGGGCGTGATCGCTGCCGAGGGCAATCGCCTCTCCCATGTCGCCAACGGCCAGGTGCGGACCGATCCCAAGCAGGCGCTGGCCGCGCGGCTGGTGCGGCTCGACGAGTTGCTCGGCGCGGTGATCGAGGCGCACGCGCCAGCCGAAGCGGCGGTCGAAGAGGTCTTCCTCAACGAAAATCCCCAATCCACGCTGAAGCTCGGCCAGGC
>NZ_JBQTJC010000123.1:0-1806 GCF_052387495.1 Sphingosinicella sp.
CCCGGCTGGCGCGGGCATTGCCCACCGACGCCAGCCGGGACGCGGCGGAGAAGGCGGCGGAATCCCTGCTCGCCCGGCACGTCCAGCGCTTCACGCTCGCCGGGTCGCGCAACGCCTTCACGATCCGCTCCGGACGTGACGCGACCCTGGCCTTCGGCGACGCGGAAGAAATCTGCCAGCGCATCCTGAACCGGCTGAATCGCTTTCCCAACGTCGCCGGCCGCCACGCCGTCTATGGCCGGGACCCGACCCGCCCCTGCCTCAGCCCGGGCTTCACGCCGCCGGCCATTCCCGCAGCGCGCGGCGAGGCGCTCAGGGCGGTGATCAGGCCGGGCGGCAACCAGCTCGAGGTCTTCCTCTACGATCCGCAGGGCGCGATCGAGGGAATCACCGTATATGACCGGGCGACCGTGGCCCGCGCGGTCGATCTGCCGCGCCTGCCAGGCGATTTCGCCCTGGAGCTGGTCCAGGGTGACCGGGTGATGCGGCTGCGCGCCATGTCGCCGGAGGGCGAGCAGGCGGAGCAGATTGTCGAGAATAATCCGCTCGGCAACAACCTGTATGCAATGCGCATCCGCATGCCGGCGCCGGCGCTGACCCTCAGCGAGGTCTTCGTCGTGGCGACACCGATTCTGATGTGGCTCTGGGCCTCGTTCATCGGCTGGATCATCGTGCGGCGGTTCCTGCTGCGGCCGCTGCAGCACATCCAGAACGCCATTTCGGCCTACAAGCCGGGCGATCCGGCGGTCGACCTGCCCGCCGTTAGCAGCACGGCGCAGGAGATCGATGCCCTCGGCCAGGCGTTCGGCCGCGTCACCCGGACCGTCGCCCGGCACGAGGCGGAGCTGGAGGCCGCGGTCGTCCGCCAGACGCGGTTGGTGCGCGAGGTCCACCATCGGGTGAAGAACAATCTCCAGGTCGTCGCCTCTTTGCTCAACCTCCATTCGCGCGGCGCGCGCAGCGAGGAGGCGGCGATGGCCTACGCCTCGATCCAGCGGCGGGTCGACGCGCTCGCCGTCGTCCACCGCAATCATTATGCCGAGCTCGAGGAGAATCGCGGCGTCGCGCTGAGGCCGCTCATTTCCGAGCTCGCCGCCAATCTGCGCGCCACCGCGCCGCCCGCCGCGGCCGGCATGTCGATCCGCCTCGATATCTCGCCGCTCCAGGCGACGCAGGACGTCGCGGTTTCGGTCGCTTTCCTGATCACGGAGGTCGCCGAGTTCGGCATGCTCTGCGGTGCCTCCCAGGTCTCGATCCTGCTCGAGCGCGAGGCGCCCACGCTCGCCCGGCTCTGCGTCGAGGTCGACAGCCTGGCCGGAGGCGCGGTCGAGTGTGAGGAGGCGATCTCCGAGCGCTTCGAGCGGATCATCACCGGCCTCTCGCGCCAGCTACGCTCGACGCTCGAGCGGGATCCCGAGCGCGGCCTCTACGAGGTCCGGATCGCGGTGGTCGACACCTAGCGGCTGCGGTCGTCGCGGCCGCCGCGGTCCGCCGATCGATCGGGCCGGCCTTTGGATTCCTCGGCGGCGCGCTTGAGATCGGCGGCGTCCTGACCCGCCGCATTCGCCGCCTCGACATTGTCGAGCTCGTCCTCGTGGATTCCGTCCAGATCGGAATGGGGCGGGGTTTTCGGCGGCTTCGCCATGGCGCTGTCTCCTCACCGCCCCAACCTTCGAAAGCCACGAAGGGTTGCCGCGCGGACCATCCGAACCATCCGAAAAAAATTTGCACCGCGCGGAACCCGGGCTGGCCAGCATCGTTGTGGGCCTTGGATAGTGACCTTTTGCCCCCCCGCTCTCGCTATCC
>NZ_JBQTJC010000124.1:0-10939 GCF_052387495.1 Sphingosinicella sp.
CCCGACAAGGCGATCGACGTGATCGACGAGGTCGGCGCGATGCAAATGCTCGTCGTCCCTTCGAAGCGCAAGAAGACGATCACCGTGAAGGAGATCGAGACGGTCATCTCCACCATGGCGCGGATCCCGGCGAAGAGCGTCTCCAGCGACGACAAGAAGGCGCTCGAGCATCTCGACAAGGATTTGAAGCGCGTGGTCTTCGGCCAGGACGAGGCGATCGACCGGCTCTCCTCGGCGATCAAGCTCGCGCGCGCGGGCCTGCGCGACCCGGACAAGCCGATCGGGTCCTATCTCTTCAGTGGACCCACCGGCGTCGGCAAGACCGAGGTCGCGCGGCAGCTCGCCTCGATCATGGGCATTCCGCTCCAGCGCTTCGACATGAGCGAGTATATGGAGCGGCACAGCGTCAGCCGCCTGATCGGGGCGCCGCCGGGCTATGTCGGCTACGACCAGGGCGGTCTCCTGACTGACGCGGTCGATCAGCATCCGCACAGCGTGCTCCTCCTCGACGAGATCGAGAAGGCGCATCCGGACCTGTTCAACATCCTCCTCCAGATCATGGACAATGGCCGGCTCACCGACCATCACGGCAAGAGCGTCGATTTCCGCAACGTCATCCTGATCATGACCACCAATGCCGGCGCCGCCGACATGGCGAGCGAGGGGATCGGCTTCGGCAACGTCTCGAAGGAGGATGCGAGCGAGGAGGCGGTGAAGCGGATGTTCACGCCCGAGTTCCGCAACCGGCTCGATGCGATCGTGCCGTTCGGCTACCTGCCGACCAACGTCGTCGCCCGCGTCGTCGACAAGTTCATCCTCCAGCTCGAGCTTCAGCTCGCCGACCGCAACGTCCATATCGAGCTGGACGACGAGGCCCGCGCCTGGCTCACCGAGCGCGGCTACGACCGGCTCTATGGCGCCCGTCCGATGGGCCGGCTGGTGCAGGAGAAGATCAAGCAGCCGCTCGCGGAGGAGCTGCTCTTCGGCAAGCTCGCCCAGGGCGGCGAGGTCAAGGTGCGGATCAAGGACAATGCGCCGAGCTTCGAGATCATCCCGGCGCCGCCCAAGGCCGGCAAGAGCAAGAAGAAGCCCGCGCCGAAGGCGAAGGAAGCCGAGAAGCCCGGCGAACAGGCCTGAGCGAGCGGCTTCCCGCAGCGGAGGCCGTTCACTCGCCGCCCATCCTCGGCTAGTGTGCCGCTTCCTCAGCGATGGAGCGCGCGATGAGCCTCGTCTTCTACACCAATCCGATGTCGCGCGGGCAGACGGTCCGCTGGATGCTCGAGGAGGTTGGCGAGCCCTACGAAACCGAGATTCTCGACTACACGACGACGATGAAGCAGGAGCCGTACCTCTCCATCAATCCGATGGGGAAGGTTCCCGCGATCGTCCACAAGGGTAGAGTCGTGACCGAGGTCGCGGCGATCGTCTGTTACCTCGCCGACGCCTTTCCCGAGGCCGGCCTCGCACCCCCCACGTCGGACCGGGCAGACTATTATCGCTGGATCTTCTTCACCTCAGGTCCGGTCGAGGCCGCGTTCAGCAACAAGGCGGCCGGCTGGGAGCCGGTGCCGGAGCGGCAGGCGATGTTCGGCTACGGCAATTACGATCTGTGCATCAACACGTTTGAGCGAGCTCTGACGGGAAAGGAATATATTGCGGGAGACCGCTTCAGCGCGGCGGATCTGTTCGTCGGCGCCTATGTGAACTTCATGCTGCAGTTCAACCTGCTTGAACCCCGCCCCGTCTTCACCGACTATGCCGCCCGCATGACCGACCGCGAGGCCTATCGGCGCGCCAGGGAGATCGACGGCAAGCTGATCGCCGAGATACAGGCGCAGCAGGCGCCGCCTTCCTGACCTCGCGGATCGCGGACGGCGCGTGTCGGCGAGAGGGAGGAAATCATGACCGAAGAAGCCAACCTTCGGCGCGCAATCGCGCTCTACGACCGCTTCACGCATGAAGGCATGGACCGTCGCGCCTTCATGTCCGAGCTGACCCGGATCGCCGGCGGGGCCACCGCTGCCTCGCTGCTCCTCACCAGCGTGGCCGCGCGGGCGCAGGCTCAGCCGCAGGTCGCGCCGGACGACGCGCGGCTCAGGATTCAGGCCATCGAGTGGGAGCCGCGGCCCGACCGCGTCTATCGCGGCTACAATGCCGCTCCTGGGGAAGCGAGTGACCTTCCAGTCGTGCTCGTGATCCACGAGAATCGGGGGCTCAACGACCATATCCGCGATGTTGCGCGGCGGGTGGCGGTTGCCGGCTATTCGGCGGTCGCGCCCGACTGGCTGAGCCCGGCGGGCGGTACCCCCGCGGACGAGGACCGCGCGCGCGAGATGATCGGCCAACTCGACATGGCCGAGACGATCGCCGATGGCGCGGCGATGATCCGCTGGCTCGCCTCGACGGAAGGTGGGTCGCGCCGGGTCGGGATCGTCGGCTTCTGCTGGGGCGGGGCCTTGGTCAACCGGCTCGCGGTTGAGGCGGGCACGGCGCTGTCCGCCGGCGTGTCCTTCTACGGCCCCGCCCCGGATCCGTCGCAAGCCGCGCACGTGCAGGCCAATCTGCTCGTCATCCTTGCCGGGCTGGACGCGCGCGTGAACGCTACGGGAGAGCCGTGGATCGCCGCCTTGCGGTCGGCCGGCAAGGGCGACGGCATCACCTATCCGGGCGTCAACCACGCCTTCCACAACGATACCTCGCAGGCGCGCTACGACCGCGCCGCCGCCGGAGCCGCCTGGGCCGCGACCCTGGTGCATTTCGAGCGGCATCTTCGCGGCTAGAGAAAATGCCCGCCCCGCGCGGGGCGGAGCGGGCAAGTCGGCGTGCCGTTGGGGGGCGTCAGCGGCCGCGCCGGCGGGAAGGATCCGGCCTGGTCGGGTGGTTCGCGTTGTACCAGCGCCGGCGCTGCGGGTTGTGCGTTGCGTTGTACCAGCGGCGCCGGGGATTGTGTGCCCGGTCGCGGTCGGGCCGCTCGGGCCGAGGCCGGATGCGGGTGCCGGTGACGATATCGCCGCGCAAAGTGCCGCCGCGAACATCGATCGCGCGACCGATGGTTGCGGTCCGGCCCACATCGGCGCGCTGGACGGCGGTGCCGCCCGCCTGGCCGCCGCGTTGCGCCGAAGCCAATGCCGGCACGCAAAGTGCGGCGGCAATGGCAATCATGCCGAGAATCTTCATGCTATACTCTCCTTCATCGTTGAGGGAGAGGGCGGCCACCACTCTCTGAGGCCCCTAACGGGGCGCCGCCGAAAACCCTTCGGCGGCTCAGTCACGGCGAATACGGCGAAGGCGTTCGCGACGCTGCTGCACGCGCTGCAACCGCTCGATCTGCGCCTGGCGGGCGGCGCGCAGCCGCGCGGCGCGCTCGGCCTGCTCGCGCTCGCGCTGCAACCGCAGCTGCTCGTCAGCCGTCGGCGCGGTGGGCGACCGTTCGACGATCGGCGTAGGCGCCAGGCCTTCGTCTCGCACAACAGGCGGCGGCGGGAGCGCGACGGGCGGCAGGATCCGTTCGTCCCGTGCGTTCGCCGGCCGAACGGGATCTTCAATGGGGATAGCCGCAGGCGCGACCTCGTTGCGACTCGCGACGATAGGTGGTGGTGGCGCCGGTTCCCGGCGTGGCGTGACAGGATCCGGTTCGACCGTAGGTGCTTCGTCCTGTGCCTGTGCCGTGGGCGGCAATGCAGGAGAGGGCGGTGGCGCAGATTCTCGGTCCGACTCTCCAGAAAGGAAAGGAAGCCTCGCGAACACCGCCTCCACCAGCGGCAGCCGGTCGAGCCGTACGCCGGCCAAGTTCGCGGCGACGGCGCCGCTGACGACGATGCCGAGCGCAACGGCGCCGGCAAGGAGCGGCCGCCGCAGCCATTTGCGTCGACGATCGTGCCGCGGCGTGGAGCGCTCGCGCGGTGATGGGGGCGTTCGATCCTGCGGCAGCGCGATCGCGGCGGCGACGATCCGGCCGACGAGATCGGCTGCGGGCAGCGGCGGCACATATTCGGCGAGCAGCGCGTCAAGGGCGTGGTCGGTCATTCGCGCCCTCCCTCGGCCAGCAGCCCCTTGGCCGCGAGCGATTGCGTCAGCGACTGGCGGCCGCGGACCAGCAGCGATTCGACCGCCTTGACCCCGATGTTCAGGATCGACGCCGCTTCGGCGTTCGACACGCCTTCATAATAAGTGAGCACGATCGCCGCACGCTGCCGATCGGGCAGCGCCTGGATCGAGGCCGCCACCGCGTCGCGGCGCCGGGCGGCGTCGATCGCCAGATCCGCCGGCGCCGCCTCGTCGACGCGCTCGGGCAGGCCTTGATCGCTGACGAAGCGGGGCCGCCGCAACCGGTCCAGGCAGGCGTTGGTGGAAATTCGCCGGAGCCAGCCGCCCAGCCCTCCGCCTGCCGGTGTCCAGCCTCTGGCATTGACCCACATCTTCGTGAACGTCTCCTGCACCACATCCTCCGCCTCCACCGCGTCGCCGAGCATGCGCCAGGCGATCCCGTGGACCATCGGCGTGTGCCGCGTCACCAATTGCGCAAAGGCCTGGGCGTCGCCGTTCGCCACGCACGTCATCAGCCGCCGCTCGTCGGCGGCGTCGCTGGTTACGCGCATGCGTGTCTCGCTGGCTTTGACGCCTACATCCGGCACATTGCTCTTCCCGCGGCCGAAGGCTTAACGCCACTATAGCAGAATCCCTTCGAAGGATTTTACCGGCCGCGCCGTTAGAGGGGAGACAGCAAGGAGGGGGACATGTCACCACGCCATCTTGTCTGGGCGCTTGCCTTGTGGCCGGCTGGCGCTTCGGCCACGGACTGGTCGTTGTCGCTGAGCGGCGGTGTCGCCACGATCGCGGGCGAAGGCGGCCAGCCGTTCGTCTCGGCCACGATGTACCGATATTTCGGCGGCGGCTATGTCCGCGCCGGCGTCGCCTGGTTCGAGGGCGAAGGCGATCCGGACATCGCGGAGCCGCTCCCGGCACGCACCCGCCAAATCACGCTGGGCGGCGGCTACCAGGCTGGTCGGGTGCTGCTTGATGGCTACGCGACCCTCGGTCGCCGCAACTTCACCCCGCCGAGTCCGGCGCGGACGAATGGGCGCATCGTCCGCGACGAAACCGAGGGCGGCCTGTTCACGATCGGCGGCTCGCTCACCTGGGATGCGCCCGTCGGCGGCGACTGGTCAGTCGCCCCCTTCGCGTCGCTGAGCTACAGCGATCTGGACAGCGCGCGCACGATCCTTCCCGCGGCCGGCGACCCGATCGTCGAGGAACGCGATGAAGGCGGTCTGACGGTGATCGGCGGAGTCTCCGCGGAGCGGGTCTGGGCGGGCGGCAGCCTCGGCGTATATGCGGCGGCGGCCGCGACGTCGAACCGCGCTTCGATCAACCGCCAGGGCAGCGGCCTGATCGCCTCGCGAACCCCGCAGCTGATCGCGGCCGAGGACGAAAGCGATCAGTGGCTGGAATATGGCGTCAGCGGCTCCATCGCGCTGTCGTCGACGGTTTCGCTCGACGCGGTCGTGGTGCGAACGGCCGGCTTCCGGATGGGCGAGACGACCTCGGCCTCCGCGGGCATCCGCATCCGGTTCTGACCCACCAACGAAAAGGCCCGGCGTTTCCGCCGGGCCTTCCGTGTCGTTCGTCTCGTCGAGCCTATTCGCGGCTGCCGAGGAAGCGCAGCAGGAACAGGAACATGTTGATGAAGTCGAGATAGAGCGCCAGCGCGCCCATGATCGCCGCCTTGCCGAGGAAATCGGACCCGGCGAGCTCGAAATACATGCTCTTGATCTTCTGCGTGTCGTAGACGGTTAGGCCGGCGAAGATCAGCACGCCGATCGCCGCGATGGCGAGGCTGAACGTATCGTTCATCCAGAACAGGTTGATCACCGACGCGACGATCAGGCCGACCAGGCCCATCAGCAGGAAGGTGCCCATGCCCGAAAGGTCGCGCTTCGTCGTGTAGCCGTAGAGGCTGAGGCTCGCGAACGACGCCGCCGTCGCGAAGAAGGTCAGCGCGATCGAGGCCCCGGTATAGACGAAGAAGATCGACGAGAGCGACAGGCCCATCGTCACCGCGAAGGCCCAGTAGATCGCCTGCGCCGTGCCCTGTGACAGGCGGTTGATGCCGAAGCTCAGCACGATCACAAACGCGAGCGGCGCGAACATGATCAGATATTTGAGGATGCCGGGGCCGAACAGGATGGCCGGCGCGCCCTCCCATTGCGAGAACAGCAAGGCGACGATGCCGGTCAAGAGGATGCCCGACGTCATGTAATTGTAGACCGACAGCATGTGCGCGCGCAGCCCGGCGTCGAACGCGACGTCGCGCGTGCCGGCCGTGGCCGTCGCTTGTGCGCTGCCCAGCTGCGGGTCGGACCAATTGGCCATTTTCAAACTCCCTTCATCGGCGATCATTCGCCGAACGGGTGCAATATCGTGAGAATCCGGTCGCCTTTCAAGCGAAACCGGAACGAACGAGGTTAATCGTCACACGTGATTCCGGGACGAGCGGCCGCTATCGTGGCGATATGCGCCGCCTCTTCGTCGCTATCCGCCCGCCGGCATTGATCCGAAGATTGCTGCTCGACGCGATGGGCGGGGTAGGGGGCGCCCGCTGGCAGAGCGACGATCAGCTCCACCTCACCTTACGCTTCATCGGCGAGGTCGACCGGCATCTCGCGGGAGACATCCACGCGGCGCTCGGCAGCGTGCATCACGCGCGCTTCGAGATTGCGCTCAATGGCCTCGGCACATTCGACCGCCGCGGCCAGCCCGGCGCGGCCTGGGCCGGCGTCGCCCCGCACGCGCCGCTGAAGAGCCTGCATCAAAAGGTGAGCCAGGCGCTCGCGCGCGTCGGCATAGCGCCGGAACAACGCGCCTATCTGCCGCACATCACGCTGGCGCGGCTGAAGGGCGCCGGCAGGCCAATCCATCTGCTGGAGACGGCGGGCGGCCTGACCAGTCCCCCGTTCATAGTCGACAGGTTCGCTTTGTTCGAAAGCCGGCTCACGCCCGAGGGCGCCGTCTATTCGGTCGTCGAGAGCTATCCGCTCAGCCCTGTTCAAGCACCAGCGGACGAGAGCAGGCGATCGACCAGCGCCGAATAGCTGCCGCCGAACAGGCGCAGGTGCACGAGCGCGGGGAAGAGTTGATAGATGGTCCGCCGCTGCTCCCAGCCGGGCGCGAGCGCGCCATAAGCCCCGGCGAAGCTCTCGGGCGGCGCATCGAACAGGGTGATCATCGCCAGATCGACCTCGGCGTCGCCATGATAGCAGGCCGGATCGATCAGCGCCGCGAGCCGTCCGTCACGGACCAGGATATTGCCGGTCCACAGATCGCCATGAAGGAGCGCTGGGGGCGGCGAACGGGGTAGAGCGTCGCCGAGCCGGCGCGCCAGCGCCTCGATCCGCGCGCGCAAGGGACGATCGAGCAGGCGCGCCACCGAGATCAGGCGCTGCTCCGCCCAGAAGGTGGGCCAATCCTGGCCCTCGCGATTGTCGAGATGGACGGTGCCGAGATTGTAGTCGGCCACCCAGCCGTAACTCGGCCCAATGTTCGCGTGCAATTGGGCCAGCCGCGCACCGATGTCCGCCCAGGCACGGGCATTGAACAGCCCGTCATGCTCGACATGCCGGAGGAGCAGCACGCTTTCGAACTCGCCTTCCACGAGCGGAGCGGGCACACCTGCGGCGGCAAGCGCGCGCAGCATCTCCGCTTCGACGCCCGGCGAGCTGCCGCCCTTGGCGACGACTCGCTCGCCATCGGGCCGCGGCACGAGCAGCACTTCGGAAAGATCGCCGCCCGCGAGCCGCTCGAGCTGCTCCTCGGGCACGCCGGCCAGCGCCGACACCTTGCGCGCGAACGCGGTCACCCGTCCCCGGCAATCGTGCGCGCCAGGCCGCGTGCGCCCTCGGTCACCTCGGCCCAGGTGCGGTCAAAATGGCTGTCCTCGCCATAATAAGGATCGGCGACCGCCTCGCCCTCGCGGCCCGGCACATGATCGAACAGCAGCGAGACACGGGCGCATGCGCCGCGAGGGCGCAGCCTGAGCAAATCGGCGAGATTCGCTTCGTCGAGCGCGACGATATAGTCGAAGCGGTCGAAATCGGCGGAACTCACCTGGCGCGCCCGCAAGTGGCCGATGTCGACGCCGTTGCGCGCCGCGACGGCGCGCGCCCGGCGATCCGGCGGATGGCCGACATGCCAGTCGCCGGTGCCGGCGGAATCCACCTCCACGTCGAGCCCGAGCCGCTCCGCCTCGGCGCGAAACGCCGCCTCGGCCAGCGGCGAGCGGCAGATATTGCCAAGGCAGACGAACAGCACCCGAACGGTCATGTGCACCAGCATTGTTGCCAAAGCGCTCCGCTCTGCTAGCCAAGGGAAAACAGAAGCACAATCGAGGGGATCCGATGGCCATTGAGGTCGGGGCGCCGCCAACGCCGGAGAAGCCGCGCATCGGCGCCTATGCCTGGTACGCCTTGTTCGTGCTGGTCCTCGTCTACATCGTCAATTTCATCGACCGCCAGATCCTCTCCATCCTCGCCGAGGACATCAAGAGCGACCTCAGGCTACAGGACGCGGAGATCGGCTTCCTTTACGGGACCGCCTTCGCGGTCTTCTACGCTCTCTTCGGCATTCCGCTCGGCCGGCTCGCCGACAGCTGGTATCGCGGCCGGCTGATGGCAATGGGCCTGGCTTTGTGGTCTTCGATGACCGCATTGTCGGGCTTCGCCAACAGCTTCGGCATGCTTGCCACGGCCCGGATCGGCGTCGGCATCGGCGAGGCGAGCGCGTCTCCCGCCGCTTATTCGATGATCTCGGATTATTTTCCGAAGGAGCGGCGCGCGACCGCGCTCTCCATCTATTCGAGCGGCCTCTATATCGGCGGCGGGCTCAGCCTGCCGATCGGCGGCTTCGTCCTCAGCCGCTGGAACACCGCTTATCCGGTCGCCGCCGAAGCCCCGCTGGGACTGGCGGGGTGGCAGGCGGCCTTCCTCGCCGTCGGGATTCCCGGGCTGCTGCTGGCATTATGGGTGATGACGCTGCGCGAGCCCCAGCGCGGTGCTTCGGACGGCCTGCCCCAGCCGGTCGTGCGGCCCAATGCCTGGCGCGACTTCGGCCGCGAGCTGATGGCGATCCTGCCGCCGCTGACTCTGATCAACGTCGCGCGCATTCCCGGCGCGCTCCGTCCCAATCTCGCCTTCCTCGCGGCGACCGTGGCCGCCGCTGCGACGCTCGCCTATCTGACCGGGACCTGGGCGCAATGGGCCGCCTATGGGCTCGGCGTCTATGCCGTCTTTTCATGGGTCCAGTCGCTCAAGCGCCGCGATCCGGCCACGTACCGCCTAATATGGGGGACTCCGCTCGTGGTGACGATGGCGGTCGCGTTCGGCAGCATCTCCTTCGTCACTTATGCGGTCAGCTTCTGGGGGCCACCTTATGTGCTGCGCACCTTCTATCCGGACCCCACCGGACCGGCGCTCTATATCGACGGCATGCGTGCCGCCGAAGAAGTTGCGACGATCCTCGGCTGGAGCGCCGCCGTCTCCGCGGCCGTAGGCGTCATTCTCGGCGGCATCATTTCCGACTGGTGGCGCCAGCATGATCCACGCGGGCGATTGTTCGTCAACATGATCGCTGCGGTGACGCCGGCGCCGGTCGTCTTCATCATGTTCACCACCGGCGATCTTGCCGTCTTCTACTGGCTCAATCCGCTCTCGCATGTCTTGAGCGCGCTTTGGGTCGGGGCGGCCGTGGCAACGCTGCAGGATGTGGTGCTGCCGCGGATGCGGGCGACGGCCGGAGCGACCTACATTCTCGGCACGACCATGGTGGGCTTGGCGCTCGGTCCTTATTTCGCCGGCAAGATGGCCGACGTCTTTCAGAGCCTCAGCCTCGGCGTCTTCTCGCTGTTCGTCGTGCCGCCCTTCACGGTCGCGGCGTTGTGGATCGCCGGGCGCCGCCTCGCGGAGCTCGAAGCGACCAAGATCGAACGCGCCCGCGAAGTAGGCGAGCCGATCTAGCCAATCACGCCGCAGGCGATCCGCGCGCCGCTGTTGCCGCTCGGGTCGGTGCGGTCGTCGTCGGCGCCGGCATGGATCACCAGGGCCGCGCCATCCCCGTCAAGAGCGCCGCCGGCCCCGCGCAGCGCAGCCCCGGCGATGGTGATGTCGAGGCGGCCGCGGCCATCGCTCCCCACCATGAGGTTCGGAAGATCGCCGAGATGTGGGCCTTGTGGATTTTCCCGTCCGTGTTGCCGACCGGCCGGGTTCCAGTGCGGGCCTGCACTCTCGAAGCCCGGCGGGTCGCAGCGGCCGACGGCATGGATGTGCACGCCATGGATTCCGGGGCTCACCGCCGAAGCCTCGACCCGAAGCCGCAGGCCGTCGCCGGTTTCTCGCAAATCGGCCCGCGCGACGGCCCGACCAACGGAGTCGCGAAGCTCCGCGCGCGCGCCATAGCCGCCACTGCCTTGGGTGCCCGTCGCGCAGCCGGCCAGGATTGCCGCCGCGCCCAGGATTGCCGATCTCATCGCTTCATCTCCTTCGACGAGGCAACGGCTGGCAAGTGAATGGGTTGCTGCTCAACCGTTCCGCGCCGGCCGACCGATGCCGTACCAGGCAAAGCCCGCGGCCTCAGCCTCTTCGGGGGGATAGATGTTCCTGAGATCGACCATGATCGGCTGACGCATCACGCCAGCGAGCCGCCTGAGATCGAGCGCGCGCAGCGCATCCCATTCGGTGACCAGCACGACCGCGTCCGCGTCCTCTGCCGCGGCATATGGCCCCTCGCACAAAGCGACGCCCGGCATGAGCAGACGCGCCTGCTCCATGCTCTCCGGATCGTATCCGCGCACCTCGGCCCCGGCATCCTCCAGGGCCTGTACGATTGACAGCGACGGCGCGTCGCGCATGTCGTCGGTATTGGGCTTGAAAGCGAGGCCGAGCAGCGCGAC
>NZ_JBQTJC010000125.1:0-3427 GCF_052387495.1 Sphingosinicella sp.
GTACGCGTCTGGAGCGTGAGCCGTCGGTCCATGGCGCCGGCGTCCATCAGAAAGCGCTGTCCGGATCCCGATATGGATCCAGCAAAGTGCGCGCGCCGAACGGCAATTCCGCAGGTGTACTGCCCGCCGTCACCGTTTCGCGGAATCGATACAGGTGGCCGAGCAGGAGCAGGATCGCGGAGCGGATCGCGTCGGGTCCATTCCAGGGATTCGCGCCGTAGCCCGCGACGTAGCGCACGCGCACGGCGTCGTAGCTGTCGAGCCGCGTGGTCGGCCAGGTCTTGAGATACGCCGGGCGGATTCGCGCCGCCAGGCTGCCGCTTGAGAGATCGACCTGGTACTCGCTCGCAGCGAGTGTCTGCAGCGTGCCTGCCCCATCCAGATACTGGATCGATGTGACACTCTGATGTGGCGGCCGTGGCAATACGATCTCTGGCGAAAAGCCTTCGAGCGTGAGTTCGAATGTCTGGGTCACGAGTGCACGGCGCAGATAGGTCTCGGCCCACTGGCGCGCGGCCAGGATGTAGCCCGCGAGCAGGCCATCGTCATCCGGCAGATCGACGCGACAGTGGGCCCGCGCCTCCGCCAGGCTCACTGGTTCGAGGGCGGGCGCGGTGATGAGCTTGAGACCCATCGACTACTTCGCGGCCTTGCCCTTCTCGCCCGCCTCCTTGGCCGGTTTCGTCGGCTCGGCCTTGGCCGGTTCGACGTTGCCGCGCCGGAGGTGCGTAGCGAGCACGGTATCCTCGAGCTCGACGAAATCGTCTTTCTTCAGGCTGAGCTCGCCGCCCTTGAACACGTTCTGCAACACACGCGCGCGCGCCATGGATGGCCTCCTTCAGAAAAGATGAGGCGGGACCGAACCGATCCCGCCTCCCGCCTCCCGCCAGCCGGAGCTGGATTACTTGCGTGCGATCTCGACGACCGAAGCGAGATCGCTGTCGGAGGCCGGATCGAATCGGTTGACGACGCCCAAGATCACGGCCGCGGCCGGACCACCGGTGATGCCGCCCGTAACCAGGCGCGGCGCCACATGGGTGAAGCCCGCCGAGATTTTGCTGACATCGATTTCGATGACGATCTGCACATTGTCGTTGTTGGTTGCGTGCGCCGCGAGCTGGGTCGCCGCCTTGAAGGCCTGCGCACCGGTGCCCGAGCCGCTCTGGGCTTCCTGCACCGCGGCGTCGATGGTTTCGGCCACGATGTCGCCGAGCAGGAAGATCGCGATCAGCTTGTGGTAGTTCTTGACCGCTACCCAGTCGCCGACCTTGGGCGTGGAAGTGATGGTGCCGGGGTCGATGGTCGAGAGGACCGCCAGCGCTTCCGCCACTGCATTCGGATTCATTGCTGTACTCCTTGGTGGTGATGACGCCGCTGGTTAGGCGCGGGCCTCGATTTGCACGAATGGGCTGAGCGTGCTCGTGCCGTTCGCCGGGCTGACCGCCGCCGACAGCCATGGCTGTCCGTCCATGCGGAAGGTGAGCCGGAACGCGGTCGCGTCGTAGTCGAAGAAGATGTGCATCGACTCCGCCTGCTCCGGGCCTTTCGAGATCGTGACGTACTGGCCGAAATCGACCAGCTGGATGTCGCCCGCGTCGCCGAGCGTCTGGCAGACCTGGCTCATGACGATCGGGCGGCCGAGCAGGAAGCCCATCGGCGCTTCCTTGAGCCCGGACTGCGGCGGGGTCCAGATCGGCTGGTTGCCGAGCTTCATGGTCACGATCTGGTTGAAAGCATCGTGGTTGACCAGGAAGCGCGAACGCGGCGAGCCGCCGCCCAGGAACCGCCCGATCATTTTCGCCACGTTCTCCGTCACGATCGTGTCGGCCGCCTGCGCAGCTTCCTTCGTGATCGAGATCGCGACCGCCGAGCTGCGGAAGCCGAGCGGCTGCTGACCGCCAGGACCGTTGATGATCGCGTCGTTCACCTTCCAGGCGAGCGAGCGCCCCAGCGCCATGGTCACGAATGCCCCCGATGCCCGGGCATCGGCCAGGAGCTCATCGGACAGCGGCACCAGTCCCAGAAGCTTGCGCAGCTTGAGCGTGCGCTCGCCGAGCTTCGGCTTGGTCTGCGTGGCTACCGTCAGTTCGCCCGCCCAGTGCATGCGGATCCCGTCGGTGCCCCAAGGTGTCGTCTCGTCGACTGGGAAGGTGATCGAATTGCCATCGAGTGGCAGGCCAAAAGTCAGCGGCAAGAATGAACCTTCGTCGAGCGAGAGCTGGTAAATTTCGCGCGAGTACTCAGGCGGCACCAGGTAACCGCCGTCGGCGCCGGTGCCTTCGCTGCCGGAAGTCGTGGGCGCGGCCGCCTCAATGCTGCCGCGCAGCCGGCGATCCGGCTTGCCGCCCGGCATGCCGGCTTCGATCACCGCGCGGAAAAAGTCGGGTTTCGACTTGAAACCGAACTTCGGATCCTGCTCGGCGAGGTCCTCGCCGCCCGAGATGTACGGATCGCGGTCGATCGCGGTGCGCGTGGGCGCGAGCAGGCGCTCGGCCTCGAGTATCTCGTTCTCCTCCTGTACCGCCTGGCTGGCGGCGTCCATGGTGGCCTTGAGCTTGGCCGTCTTCTCGGCATAGGCCACCGCGGCCGCCTCGTCGCCTTCCGGCGCGCCGGCCTCGATGTGCTCGCGGTAGGCCTTGATCGCCTTGTCGAGCTTCTGCTTGAGCAGAGCCAAACGCTTCATGTCGGAATCTCCTCTTCTGGACATGAAAAGCCCCGCGGCGCGGGGCTTCCGTGCGGCATCAGAACGGCCTACCGCTATGACGCCTTCAAAATCGCTTCCGCGATGTCCGCGTGGGCCGCGAGCGCGGCCTGATTGGCGCGGCTCCTCGGCTGCAGCCGGCGGATGAGCTCGGTGAGCGGCTCGATCCGATCGACCATGCCGGCCGCTTTCGCCTGCTCCGCGCCATAGACGCGGCCCTGGCCGAAATCCTTGCGCACCGTCGTCTTGCCGACGCCGCGCCCGCGGGCGACTGCGGCGAGGAACATCTCGTAGTACTCATTGACGCGCTGCTGAATGAAGGCCTGGGCGGCGTCGTTCAGGGGCTCCGCGGGATTGCCCTCGACTTTGAACTCGCCGGCATGGACGTAGGTGATCTTGATGCCTTCGGCCTTGAGCGCTTCCGAATAATCGACGTGCACCGCGACCACGCCGATCGAGCCGACCTCGCCCGAGGGCGTCACCGAGAACTGTTCGGCCTGGGCGGCAATCCAATAAGCGGCGCTCGCCGCCAGGGCATTGGCATGCGCGACGATCCGCTTGCGGGCGCGCGCGGCGAAGACTTCATTGGCGAACTCCTCGACCCCGTACACCGAGCCGCCCGGCGAATCGATTTCGAGCACGATCGCGGTCACCGCCGGATCGGCGAGCGCGCCCGCGAGCCGGCGGCTCGCCTGGCGCAGCGAGGCGCCGCCCGAGATCTCGGTG
>NZ_JBQTJC010000126.1:0-8376 GCF_052387495.1 Sphingosinicella sp.
GCCCAGCCCGCCGCCCGCCCCGGTGACGATCGCGACGCGGCCTTCGAAGCTGATAGTCATGAAAATCCCCCACTCCACGCTTTATGGTGAGCGCGGAGTAGGGGATTCGAATTGAACCGGAAAGCCGGCTTAATCCGTGCGGCCCCGCTCATAGGCCTGAAGGCAATTGTCGGTCACCTCGGCGGTGCAATTCGGATAGGAATCGTCCGCCGCGACGACCGTCTCGCCGGTCGCCGGATCGACGAGCGGGCCGCCCATGGCGGTGCCGGCAACGCCGTTGAAGCCCGCCGGCACGACCGCCGGATCGGAGATCACGGCGATCCCGCGCGCGTCATGCTCGGGATTGGCGTTGCTCGGCTGCACGACGACGGGCAACGACGTTGTCGTCGTCGTGGTCGCGGTCCATGTATCGGCCGGAGCCGTCGTCTCATAGTCCTGGGCAATGGCGGCGGTGCCCACAAGCAGGACCGCCGCGAAAATCGCGGTTCTCATCGAGCTACTCCTTTTACCGGGCGCCGCGCAGTGCGGCGCGGGAAGGCCGCGATCCATGCGCGACCAGGTTTCCTAAACGCCGGAGGGGAGCGAAGTATCCGAACCCCGCGCGCTTATTGCGGGCTGCGGCCGCGCTCGTAGGCCTGGACGCAATTGTCCGTCACGGTGCGCGAGCAGACCGGATAATCCTCGGTCGCCGGCTGCGGGGCCGGGCGCGCGTTCGCCGGAGCGCCGGTCCCGCCCACCTGCGGCGGCTCGTTGAAGCCCGGAGGGGCGGTCGCGGGGTCGGAGATGACCGGGATGCCGCGCGCGTCGCGCTCGGGCGCGCTGTTGCCGGGGGCGACGGTCTGGCCCGGCTGGTCCGCGGGTGCGGTGGTCTGTGCGATCGCCGCGCCGCTCGTCAGCAGGGCCGCGGCCAGGTTGATGCTCTTCATGAATCTACTCCTCGTCTCGAACGCCGGTTACGCGGGCGCAAGGGAGGCCGCAGCTCGAACGCGAACCGCCGCCGACTAGCCACAACGCGGGAGAAACGAGAAAATATCCGCCTAAAGGACATCCTCGGCGTCGAGCGCGTAGCCGGCCGCCCGGACGGTGCGGATCAAATCGGGCCGTCCGCCGGCGTTGATCGCCTTCCTGAGGCGGCGGATATGGACGTCGACGGTGCGCAGCTCGATGTCGCTGTCATGCCCCCAGACCGCGTCGAGCAGCCGCTCGCGCGAGAAGACCCGGGCCGGATGCTCGAGGAAATGCCTGAGCAGCCGGAATTCGGTCGGCCCCAGGATCACCGCCTGGCCGCCGCGCTTCACCTTGTGCGCGACCAGGTCCATTTCGACATCGGCATAGGAAAGCTGCTCGCCCGCCAGCGCGGGCCGGACCCGGCGCAGCACCGCCTGAACCCGGGCGACCAGCTCGCGTGGGCTGAAGGGCTTGGTGACATCATCGTCGGCGCCGGTCTCGAGGCCCCGGATCCGGTCCGCCTCCTCGCCGCGCGCGGTCAACATGATGATCGGCACGTTGGCGGTCTCGGGCAGCCGCCTGAGCCGCCGGCAGACCTCGATCCCAGACACGCCCTCGATCATCCAGTCGAGGATGACGACGTCGGGCGCCTGCTCGCGGGCGAGCAGCAGCGCGTCCTCGCCGTCCGGCGTCGCCTCCACCGCGAACTCCTCGCGGCGGAAATGGAAGGTGAGCAGCTCGACGAGCGCTCGGTCGTCCTCGACGAGGAGGATGCGCGGTTTATTCACTCAGATCGCCCGCCGCGATGCCCGTCACATCCGCGCCCTTTGCGCGGTCGCCGAGATGCTCGCCGGTCGCGGCAAAATAGACCATTTCGGCCACATTGGTCGCGTGATCGCCGATCCGCTCTAGATTCTTGGCGACGAACAGGAGGTGGGTCGCCGGGGTGATGTTGTGGGGATTCTCCATCATGTGGGTGAGCAGGGCGCGGAAGATCGAATTGTAGAAATCGTCCACCGCCTGGTCGCGCTCGGTGACCTGGATCGCCTTCTTCGCGTCGCGCGCGGCGAAGGCGTCGAGCACGTTGTGGACCATCTCGCCGGCGATCCGCGCCATTTCCGGGAGCAACGAAAGCGGCCTGATCTTGCTGTCCTCAACGGAAGGAACACGCTTGGCGATATTCTTGGCATAATCGCCGATCCGCTCGACCACGCCGGCGATCTTGAGCGCCGCGACGACCTCGCGAAGGTCGTCCGCCATCGGCGCGCGGAGCGCGATGATCTGGACGGCGCGGCGCTCGATCTCGATCTCGAGCGCGTCGATCTTCTTGTCGCGCTCGACGATCTTCGCCGCCGCTTCGGCGTCGCGGTTGACCAAAGCCTGCATCGATTCGCGGATCGCCGCTTCGGCGAGCCCGCCCATCTCGGAGATGGTCGCGCGCAGCGTGTCGAGCTCTTCGTCGAAGGCTTTGATCGTGTGGCCTGTGCTTGCCATGAAATCTCTCCTCAGCCGTAGCGGCCGGTGATGTAATCCTTGGTGCGGGTCGCCTTGGGATTGGTGAAAATCTCGGTGGTCTCGCCATATTCGACGAGGCTGCCGAGGTGGAAGAAGGCGGTCCGCTGCGAAACGCGCGCGGCCTGCTGCATATGGTGGGTGACGATGACTATCGCGTAGCGGCCGCGCAGCTCGTGGATCAACTCCTCGATCTTGGCCGTGGCGATCGGGTCGAGCGCGCTGCACGGCTCGTCCATCAGGATCACCTCGGGATCGACCGCGATCGCCCGGGCGATGCACAGCCGCTGCTGCTGGCCGCCGGACAAGGCGGTCCCGCTCTCCACCAGCCGGTCCTTCACCTCGTCCCACAGGCCGGCGCGCTTCAGCGAGCGCTCGACGATCGTGTCGAGCTCGGCCTTGCTCGCGGCGAGGCCGTGGATGCGCGGCCCGTAGGCGACATTCTCGTAGATCGACTTGGGGAAGGGATTCGGCTTCTGAAACACCATCCCGACCCGGGCGCGCAGCTGCACGACGTCCATCCCGGAATCGTAAATATCCTCGCCGTCGAGGCTGATATCGCCAGTCACCCGCGCCGAGGGAATGGTGTCGTTCATCCGGTTGAGGCAGCGCAGGAAGGTCGATTTGCCGCAGCCAGACGGACCGATGAAGGCGGTGACGTTCTCCTGGGAGATGTCGATCGAGACGTCGTCGATCGCCATCTTGTCGCCGTAGAAGACGCTGACGTTTCGCGCCGTCATCTTCGGCGTGCCGCTCTGCGCGGTCGCCTCCGCCACGGCGATGTCCTTGAGATCAGTCATGCGTTCACCACCGCTGTTCGAACCTGTTGCGAAGATAGATGGCCAGCCCGTTCATCGCGAGCAGGAAGACCAGGAGGACGATGATCGCCGCGCTCGTCTTCTCGACGAAACCCCGGCTGACCTCGTCGGACCAGAGGAAGATCTGGACCGGGAGCGCCGTCGCCGAATCGGAGAAACCGCCCGGCGGCGACGAAATGAAGGCGCGCATGCCGATCATCAGCAGCGGCGCCGTCTCGCCGAGCGCGCGCGCCATGCCGATGATCGTGCCGGTGAGGATGCCGGGCAGCGCCAGCGGCAGGACGTGGTGGAAGACGACCTGGATGCGGCTCGCGCCGATGCCGAGCGCGGCGTCGCGGATCGAGGGCGGCACCGATTTGATCGCGTTTCGCCCGGCGATGACGATCACCGGCATCGTCATCAGCGCCAGCGTCAGGCCGCCGACGATCGGCGCCGAGCGCGGCAGGTGCATGAAATTCAGGAATATGGCGAGGCCGAGCAGCCCGAAGATGATCGAGGGCACTGCGGCGAGATTGTTGATCGAGACCTCGATCATGTCGGTCCAGCGGTTCCGCGGCGCATATTCCTCGAGATAGACGGCCGAGAGCACGCCGATCGGAAAGGCGAGGGCGAGCGTGACCAACATGGTCAGCAGCGAGCCCTTGAACGCGCCCCAGATGCCGACGAGCGTCGGATCGGTCGAATCGGCGCCGGTCAGGAACGACCAGTTGAGCCCGGTCCGCACCCGGTTCTGCGCCGCGAGCCCGTCGTAGATCGCCTCGGCCGCCGCCGCGCCGCCACCCTTGGCGGCGCTATCGAGCTCGGTCGAGGCGGGGAGCCAGATCGTGGCGCGGCCGCGCAATATCTCGGGATTGTCGCGCACCGCGTCGCGCAGCCGCAGCCGCGCGCCGTCGGAGAAGAGCGCGGCGCCGTTCGCGCCATATTGTGCCCGCGCCGCCTCGCCGACGAGGGTGTCGAAGTCGGCGTTGGCGAGCGCCTGCTCGCCGCCGAAGCCCTGCACCGCGGCGGGATCTAGGAAGAGCGACGAGCGCGGGAAATCCACCTCCAGCGCGACCTCGGTCTGGGTGAAGCCGCGCGCGCCGTTGCCGATCATCGTCACCAGCAGAAAGGCGAGGAAGCCCGCCGAAAGCAGGACCGCGCCGAGCCCGATCAGCTTGAAGCGGCGCTCGGCGGCGTAGCGCTTGCGGATGCGCCGCTGCATCGCCGAGCCGGCCCAGTCGGTCGGCGTCGGATCGATCGTGTCGCGCGTCGAGGAGGCGAGATCACTCATAGGCTTCGCGATATTTCTTCACGACGCGCAGCGCGACGATGTTGAGCGCGAGGGTGACGAGGAAGAGGACGAGGCCGAGCGCGAAGGCGGCGAGCGTCTTGGGCGAATCGAACTCCTGGTCGCCGGTAAGCAATTGCACGATCTGCGTCGTCACCGTGGTGACGCTGTCGAACGGATTGGCGGTGAGGTTGGCGGCGAGGCCGGCGGCCATCACCACGATCATCGTCTCGCCGATCGCCCGGGAGACCGCGAGCAGCACGCCGCCGACAACGCCCGGGAGCGCCGCGGGGACGAGCACCTTTTTGATCGTCTCCGAGGTTGTGGCGCCCATCGCGAGGCTGCCGTCGCGCATCGCCTGCGGCACGGCGGCGATCGAATCGTCGGCCATCGAGGAGACGAAGGGGATGATCATGATCCCCATGACGAGGCCGGCGGCGAGCGCCGATTCGGTCGAGGCGGCGATGCCGAGCGAGAGGCCGAGATCGCGGATCGCCGGGGCGACCGTCATCGCCGCGAAATAGCCGTAGACCACCGTCGGCACGCCGGCGAGGATTTCGAGGATCGGCTTCATCCAGGCGCGCACACGGGGCCGGGCATATTGGGTGAGGTAGATCGCGCTCATCAGCCCGAGCGGAATGGCGACGATCATCGCGATGATCGCGCCGATGAAGATCGTCCCCCAGAACAGGGGAATCGCGCCGAACGCGCCCGACGAGCCAGCCTGGTCGGCGCGGATCGCCATTTGCGGGCTCCAGTTCAGCCCGAACAGGAACTCGAGCGGGTTCACCATCGAGAAGAAGCGCAGGCTTTCGACCAGCAGCGAGAGCACGATGCCGAGCGTGGTCAGAACCGCGATCAGCGAAGCCAGGAGCAGGGTGCCCATCACGATCCGCTCGACCCGGGTGCGCGCGCGGAAGTTCGGAGAGAGGCGGGTGAACGCCCAGGCGCCGCCGGCGAAGGCGACGAGCAGGGTCACGGCCAGCCCGATCCAGGAATAGAAGGAGATCGCCTCGGCATAGACTGGCGCGAGCCTGTGCGCCTGTGGGTTGAATGCGGTGGTCGATGCGCCGGTGGCGAGCGCATAGGCCTCGTTGAGAATCGTCGAGCGCTGCAGCCCGAAGCCGGGGAGCGCCTGCGCCTCCGGACTCGCTAGCACGTGGCTGTAGATCAGGTTGCCCGAAAGGTTCGACCAGGCGATCAGGAAGATCGCCGCCGGGACGATCGTCCACAAAGCGACATACCAGCCGTGCTGGCCCGGCAGCGAATGCGGGCGCGGCTTGCCGGGGCCGGCGAAGGCCGCCGCGCGGGCGCGCGCCGACAGCCAGGCGACGAGGCCCAGGCCGGCGAGCAGCAAGGCGATGACGGCGAGCGACACCGGCGAAACCCCTAGATCAAAAATACGCGCCGGGCCACGGCGGGCCCGGCGCGTCCACGCAAGTCCTACTGCAAGTCGCGCACGGTGATCGGCCGCGGATTCTGGATCGCCGCCTCGGCCGCCTGCCGCTCGTTGTCGGGCAGCGGGATCATCCCGCGCTGGGTGAGATAGCCGCCCGGGCCCCACCCCTGCGAGAAAGCGGTGAGAAACTCGCGCAAGCCCGGAATGGCGTTGAGATGCTCGCCCTTCACGTAGATGTAGAGCCGCCGCGCGCCCGGATAGGTGAAGTTCTGGATCGTCTCGGCGGTCGGCGAGACGCCGCCAATCGGGATGCCGCGCACCCGCTCGCCATTTTCCTCGAGGAAGGAATAGCCGAGCACGCCGATCGCGCCCTGATTTTCGGCGACGCGCTGGACGAGCAGATTGTCGTTCTCGCCGGCCTCGATATAGGCGCCGTCCTCGCGGATCTGGCGGCAGACCTGCTGATGGCGGTCGCTGTCCGATTCCTTCAGCGCCTCCATCGCCGGATCGCTGTCGCAGCCCTGGTCCAGGATCAATTCGGCGAAACTGTCGCGCGTGCCCGAGGTGGGCGGCGGCCCGTAGACCCGGAGCGGCACGTCGGGCAGCGCCGGATTGACCTCGCGCCAGGTGCGCGCGGTTTGCGGCCGGCCGAAGGGATTGGCGGCGAGCGCGGCATAGATGTCGCGCGCGGTGAGCTGGAAGCCGGTCGGGCGGCCCGAGGATTCGATCAACGCCAGCCCGTCGATGCCGACCGGCACCTCGATGATCTGCTGGACGCCGTTGCGGTTGCACTGCTCGATCTCGCCCGCCTTGATCCGCCGCGACGCGTTCGAGATGTCGGGATGCTGCGGGCCGACGCCGCCGCAAAACAGGTTCATGCCGCCGCCGGTGCCGGTCGATTCGACGATCGGGGCGCCGAAAGACGGGTTCGCCTGGGCGAACCGCTCGGCGACCGCGACCGAGAAGGGGTAGACGGTCGAGGAGCCGACGATGCGGATCTGGCCGCGCGAGCCGCCGTCGCCGCCGCCGGTGGCGCCCTGGCCGCATCCCGCCAGCGCGAGCGCGGCGGCCATCATCGAAATCAGTGTCTTCTTCACTTGCCCCTCCATCGGAAGCCTAGCCGCATCGCGCG
Source organism: Sphingosinicella sp. (assembly GCF_052387495.1). Lineage (GTDB taxonomy): Bacteria > Pseudomonadota > Alphaproteobacteria > Sphingomonadales > Sphingomonadaceae > Allosphingosinicella. The sequence continues at coordinate 7,077 of NZ_JBQTJC010000126.1, forward strand.
GCGGAATAAGGTCGGTTCGGATCGTCCTCTGTGACGCGTGCGTGACAGGCGTATGACAGCCGCCGCCATTCCCCTCAAAAATCGATCTGCGCGCGGGCGGCGAGGACGTCGACGGTGTAATCGCGGTCGCCGCCCGCGGCGGAAATGCGGGCGTCCCGATAGCCGAGTCGGCCATAGTTGAGCAGGAAGCGGACATGGTCGGTCGGGATCCAGATCAGCGACGCCTGAATGCCGTTCTGGACCCCGCCCGCGATCGTGCCCGAATTGAGATCCAGATGATCGTAGCGCAGCGTCACCTGGAGCGCGCCCAGCCCGCCTTCCTCGATCGAGCGGCGCGGGCGCGTGCGATCGAACTTCGCGCCGCGATAGCCGCGCGATTCGCCGGTCAGGAACCAGCCCGCCTCGGCATAGAAGCCGAAGAAACTCGGATTCGGGCCCGCGAGCGTGTCGGCATTGAGCCAGTGCGCCTCGGCGGTGGCGTGGAAGGGGCCGCGAATCGCCGCCGCCTCGAGCCCGAAGCTGGTTTCGCGATCCACCGCCAGCGCGGGCGTTCCCACGAAGCGCACGTCGGTGGCATGGATCAGCGGCCGCTGGCGGTAGCGGGTCGTGGTGCCGCGCGTGAGTAGGTCGCCATTGTCGCGCCGATGCGCGGAGGCGCCGAAGTGGAGCTGGGTCTCGCCAAGCCGCGGCGCGTAGACCAGCCGGCCGTCGACGCTCCAGGTGCCGTCGCCCTCGTCGATCTCGAGCAGATTGTCGATGAAGACGCCGGCCTGCGCGGTAACTGGGCCTCTCGTGAGAGTCGTCGAGACACCGAGCCGCCGCTCGAAATTGAAGGCGTCGGTGAAGGCGGCGCGCTCGACGAAAGAGGTGAAGCGCGAGCTCGACAGTTCCTCCAGCGACTGGAAATTGTTGTGCTGGCCGGCAGTGATCGTGATCCCGTCCGCCGCGCGCCAGTTGAGCACCGCGTCGGTGATCTCCGCGAAGCCCTCGGACAGCTCCAGCTCGAACGTGTAGGAAAAGCCGTGCGGCATCGTCCCCTCGACGCCGAGGCGGGCACGCCGCAATTCGCGGACGAAGCCGAGGTCGGCCGTGGCCACGCCATCGGGCGCCGAGATGCTGCCGATATCGTATTGGACGCGGCCGCGCGGCTTGATCGACCAGCTGTCCGACGAGCCGATTCGCGGGGCGCCAGCGAAGCGGCGATTCGCGTTGTCTTGCGCCTCCGCCTGCGTAGCAGTTGCCATCGCGGAGCCGGCCAGAAGCAACCCGAAAATTCGCCCGATCATGATGCCTCCGCGTC
>NZ_JBQTJC010000127.1:0-6005 GCF_052387495.1 Sphingosinicella sp.
ATCCAGGCCGCGATCGGCGGCAAGATCATCGCGCGGGAAACGATCGCCGCGCTGCGCAAGGACGTGACGGCGAAATGCTACGGCGGAGATATCACGCGCAAAAAGAAGCTCCTCGAAAAACAAAAAGCTGGGAAGGCCAGAATGCGCGAATATGGGTCTGTGAGCATTCCGCAGGAGGCATTCATTGCTGCGCTACGAATGGGAGAAGAATAGGGCGAGTTCCTTCAACCGGACTTTGAGAAGAAGTGAGATGCCTTCCGTGCCAAGGTGTCGATCCGTTCACGTGCATCAGTGAGAGGATGGAACATATCTTGGTAGAAGTCCTGTCGCCCAGGGGCGCAGGCCGGCCGCACTTCGCGCTCTCTTCGCCTAAGCGCGACCCTTCCTGGCCTTCGCCGGGACAGGCTGGCTAAGCTTCACGTCGGCGCGCTTACGCTCGGTCGCTTCAGACATTCCCCCAGTGAAGGTGTTTCGGCCACCGATCGTGCTCCCGCACCGCGTCGAGCTCGGCGTGGATGGCGTCCAGCTCGGCCTGCTCGGGCGGCTCCGGGATCGCTTCCAGCTCGTCGTCGTCGAGATCGTCGCCGAGCTCGTCGAAAATTCGATCCCAGGCATCCTGCACGCGCTGCTGCGCCGCCTTGAGCGCGGCGACCCGTTCCTTCACCCAGGCGACGCGGGCGGCGACCCGCGCCTCGCGCTGCTCCTGCTCGCCGGCCACCTGGCCGGCGGCGGCGAGGAGGGCGGCGATGGTTTCTTCGGGGGTCATTGGTCCTCTCCGGTGAGGTCTTGTGCCGGCGAGGGGCCGTCACGAACTGAATTCGTGACGTCAGTCCTGTCGCCCAAGGGCGCAGGCTGGCCGGCCTCGCCCGGCTCTACGTCCATGAGGTCTGCGACGCTGGCGCGTCTCGACTCATGGTCTCGGCGGGCCTCGGCTTCCCACTCGAGCTGTGCCTCCGCATCCGCGGCGTGGCGTTCGCGTTCGGCCGCGACGCGATCGGCGAAGCTCATCGCCGGCCCGGTCGGGAGCCCGTTCCCCGGTGCGAGGCAATAGCCGCCGCCCTCCTTCTCCACCAGATAACGGCGCGCGGGATGCTCGGGGCGGAGCGGCTCGCCCATCAGCGCCCACTTCACCCGGCGCATGTCGTCCAGGATCCGCGAGAAGGGCGTTTCGACGATCTCGACGATGCTGTGCCCATCGCGCCGGAAGGCGTTCAGCACCTCGAAGCCGTCCGTGCCGAGGAGATCGAGCATCACCTCGATGCAGGTGAGCTGGCGCAGATAGAAATCGGCGGCGACGATGTCGCCGGCAAGCCGCTCCTCGCGCTCCTGCCCGACCTTGACGAGATATTTGCTGACGATCTGGCCCAGCCAATCGAGCTTCTTCTCGTCGGCCGGTTCCCCGCCTTCCGCGGATGCCGGGGCGGGCGCGGGAAAGACCGGCGGGCGGCCGCGGCGGACGGCGGCGTTCGCCCAGGGCGAGGCGGGCGCGCGCCAGCCGGACTGCTCGGACGCAATCGCCCGGAGGCCCTCGGCGAAGCGGCGGCTGCGCTCGTCGCCGGCGATTTCGATCGCCTCCTCCCAGGCGGCGGCGAAGCTTTCGCCCCCCTCGGCCTCGCGGAGCTGCTCGGCGCCGAAGGGCGACTTGCCGACGGCGCGGGCGGCGGCCCGGACCGAGCCGGTCAGCGACAAGGCGGCGATGAAGGCGCGCTGGCATTCATGGTCCCAGCCGTCGGGGCGGGTCTTGCGGCGCGGGACCGGCTCGAAATCGAGCAGGTCGCCGAACGCCTCGAACGGGTCCCCGCCGCTCAGGCCCTCGGCGCGGCAGCGATCGCAGACGACGGGGATGGGATGGGGGGCGGGCGGGGATGTCGGCGGGGTGGTGGGGGCGTTCATCGACTCGGCTCCTTTTGCAGCAAGGAGCAGAACATCAATAGAACGAAATCCTATTGCGCAAGGGGGAAAATGGCGCCAAATCTCGGAGGCCGTGGCGTCACGAAACTGAATTTCGTGACGTCAGTCCTGTCGGCCCGCTGGGCCGCCGGCGTTGCCTTTCTCCCTGCGAGCGCCCATCTTGGGTGTATGTCCCGCTCAGGACTGGCTGAGCCCCCCGGAAAGGAACGATGATGACCGCGACGGCCAAGGACTATCTGGCGAAGGCGGCCGACACGCTCGTCCAGCTCAAGGCGGCGACGAGCGAGGGCGAGCGGACCCGGCTCAAGCGCGCCCACGGCGTCTACCTCCGCCTCTCCACCCACGACGCCGAAGCGGCCGAGCGCGCCGCGATGGCGCCGCCGCCCCGGATCCGCCCGGAAAAGCCCAGCGGGCCCGAGCCGCGGGCGATGCAGAATTTTTTCAAATAGGGTGAGCGAGTAGGGGGCGTCACGGGAGTGAATCCCGTGACGTCGGTCCTGTCGCCCTGCGGGCGCAGGCCGTCCGGGTCGCCCCGGCTCTACGCATAAGCACGGCGGCGTTGCACGCCGGCGCGCTTATGCTCGGCGGGGTCGGCCTTTCAGGCCTTCTCCAGCGTACACTGCAGCGGATGCTGGTTCTGCCTCGCGAAGTCGATGACCTGGGCGACCTTGGTTTCGGCGACTTCGTAGGGGAAGATGCCGCAGACGCCGACGCCGCGCTGGTGGACGTGGAGCATCACCCGGGTCGCGTCCTCGATGCCCATCTTGAAGAAGCTCTGCAGGCAGAGCACGACGAACTCCATCGGCGTGTAATCGTCGTTGAGCATCAGCACCTTGGAGGGCGAGGGCGATTTGGTGCGGGTGCGGGTCCTGGTGGCGAGGCCGAGGCCGGTGCCCTCGTCGTCGTCGCGCACGCCATTGCCGGCGCCGGCGAAATCGTCGCCGTCATCCTCGTCGCCCGCGGCGCGGATCTGCCAGTTCTCCATGTCGGTCACAACGCGATAAATATGGCAAGGTGCCCGGCCGCTGCAAGAGGCCGGATGGGGCGTCCCGCCGCGATACGGCGCGCGTGAGGCGCGTGAAGCGGATAAGTAAAGGGCGGACACTCCGACTGGGAGTGCCCGCCCTTTGACACGGCCGCGCGGTGCGGCCCCTCGAAAGCTAAGCCGACTGGCTTAGGCGGCGAGGGTCTTCACGCGCTCGGCCGCGACGGTGTAGCGGCTGGTGATCGGCTCGGCGGCGTCGCCGGCAAGCTTGATCATCGCTTCCGAAACGCGGGCGCTCTCGGCGACCGCGGCGTCGAAGGCGCTGCGGGCATAGTCGCTCTGGAGACGGAAGAAGTCGGTCGGCGACTTGACCTCGGCGAAGCTCTTCAGGGTGGCCGAAGCCTCCTCGAAGCTCTTGCGGCTATATTCGGCGGCGTCCTGGCTCAGGCCCTCGACGCCCTTGGCGGCGACCTTCGACGAAGCGACGAGCGCCTCGACATTGCCGCGGGTCAGGTCGGCGAGCTCCTCGGCGATCTTCGCCGAACGCTCCATCGCGCTCTTGGCGCGCTCGTTGACGTCGCCGAAGACGTTCTTGATCTGGTCGGCGGCGGTCTTGGCGGTGTCGGCCGCCTTGCGGGTCTGCTGGTTCATGATGGTTGCTCCTTGCTTGATGGTCTTCGCGGCCGCGCGGGCCGGCGATTTGGTGGTGGTGGACTTGCTGGCCTTGCGCGCCGTGACGCGCTTGGCCGGCGCCGCCTTCTTGGCGGCGGCGGGCTTCGCCTTCGCCTTCCGGGCGGGTTTGGCCGACGCCTTGACGACGGGTGCCTTGGCCGGGGCCGGCGCGGCTGCCTTGACGACCGGCGCGGCGATCGCCTCGCTGGCCTGGGCGAAGGCCGCCTCGGCGCTCTTCAGCGCGGCGGCCTCGTCCTTCGGCACCGCGGGGGCGGCGTCGGTTGCTTTCTTCTCGGCGACGGTGTCGGCCACGGCTTGCTCCTTTGTTGCAGTGCAGCAAATAGGAAGCGCCAAGCGCGATTGCAAGGATTTTTTTGTGCGCTGCAACATAACCGTCACAGGCGAGGAAAATGAAGGGGTTAGCGCGCCTTCACGTAGCTGCCGGGGGCGTCCTCGATCGCTTTGAGGCGGCCCTTGCCGGGCTCGCGGACGCCGGCGGCGAGGACCTTTTCGGCGGAGATCCCCGCGAGCCAGCGGATCCAGTCGGGCCACCAGCTGCCCTTGGTCTCCTTGGCGCCGGCGATGAACTGCTCGAGCGTGTCCACCTTCTTTTCGTTGGTCCAATATTGATATTTCTGCGCCTCGGGCGGGTTGACGACGCCGGCGATATGGCCAGAGCCGGCGAGCACGAACCTGAGCGGCCCCTGGAAATGGTGGGTGATCTTCCAGACGCTCTGCGGCGGCGCGATATGGTCCTCGCGCCCGGCCTGAATGTAGGTGGGCGCAGCGACCTTGCGCAGGTCGATCGGGGTGCCGTCGATGGTGAGGCCGCCGGGCTGGACGAGCCGGTTCTCGCGGTAGAGTTGCTGGAGATAGGCGCGGTGCCAGTTCGCGGGGAGATTGGTGGTGTCGCCGTTCCAGTAGAGCAGGTCGAACTGCGGATATTCCTCGCCCATCAAATAATTGTTGGTGACGTAGGACCAGATCAGGTCGCGGCCGCGAAGCAGGTTGAAGGTCGCGGCCATGTAGCGGCCGTCGAGAGAGCCCTGGTCGGCCGAGAGCTGGCGGATCAGCTCGAGCTGCTCGTCGCCGATGAAGAGCTTGAGATCGCCGGCTTCCGAAACATCGACCTGGGCGGTGAAGAAGGTGGCGGAGGCGACCTGGCCCGCCTCGCCCCGCGCGGCGAGCAAGGCCAGGGTCGCGGCGAGCATCGTGCCGGCGACGCAATAGCCGATCGCGTGCACGCTCTCGACGCCGAGCGCCTCGCGGACCGCGTCGATCGCCTCGATCTGGGCGAGGACATAATCGTCCATGGTGACGTCGGCCATCGTCTCGTCGGCCGATTTCCACGAGACCATGAAGACGGTGAGCCCTTGCTCGACCGCCCATTTGATGAAGCTCTTCTTCGGGTTGAGATCGAGGATGTAGTAGCGGTTGATCCACGGCGGGAAGACGATCAGCGGCGTCTCGTGCACCTCGTCCGTCGCCGGGCTGTACTGGATGAGCTGCCACAGCCGGGTCTGCTGGACGACCTTGCCCGGGGTGGTGGCGATGTTGCGGCCGACCTCGAACGCCTCCGGGTCGGTGTGGGTGAGCTGGCCCTTCGAGAGATCGTCGAGCATGTGCTGGAGACCCGCGAGCAGGCTCTCGCCCTTCGTCTCCATCGCTTTTTCGAGCACCTGCGGATTGGTCAGCGCGAAGTTGGACGGCGCCATCGCGTCGACGAAGCTCCGGGTCATGAAGCGCATCTTCTCGCGGGTCGGCTCGTCCACCCCCTCGATCGCGTCGACCGAGCCGAGCAGCCGGTCGGAGATCAGCAAATAGGTCTGGCGGATCGTGTCGAAGAGCGGGTTGTCGCGCCATTCGGGGGCGGCGAAGCGGCGGTCCTTGTCCGCCTTCTCGGCGAGCGCGCTGGTCTCGCCCTCCGCCTTGCCGCCCAGCGCCCGCTGCCAGATGTTGAGGCCTTCCGCCCACATCTCCGCCTGAGCCTGCATGACCTTGGCCGGATCGCCGAACAGGTTGATCCCAGGCCACGCGGTCGCCGCTTGCGCCGCCTTGTCCGGCTCCGCCTGCGCCTTCGCCGCGGCGTCGCCCATCTGTTTCGACAGATGCTCGAGCATCATCTGCTGCGCCCGGCCCATGACATGGGTCCAGTGCTGGATGTCCTCCAGCGACGGTGTCGCGAAGGGCGGCGGGGCGTCTTTGGTGTCGGCCATGATCGGGTTCCTCTTGCGCGGCTCTCTAGAGGAGGGGCCGCGCCGGGGAAAGGTCCGCCCGCCCCCGGTCCGGTGCGCCGCCATTGAAAAACAGCCGCGATACGGCCATACTCAGGGAGCTGACGTCGCCTGCGACGGAAAGAACGGGCCGCTTTGGCCTCTCCCTTCCCTTCGAGCTGCCCGGCCCCGCGCTGAATCCGGCGCGCGGACTTTTCACGGGA
>NZ_JBQTJC010000128.1:0-14350 GCF_052387495.1 Sphingosinicella sp.
CCCGCGCGACCGAGCCCGCCGCCCGCGCCTGGTGTGCCGCCGCCGCCGAGGCGATGGCCGCCGAGCGCCGCTATTTGACCCGCCTCGCCGTCGCCGCCGGCCCCGTGCCCGGCACGCCCGGGGCCGCCGCCAGCGACTCCGCCCTCAATCAGCAGCGCGCCGCGCTCGCCACCCTCGCCCAATCCGATCGCGCCGGTTGCGCGCTCGGCGCCGCTCTGGCCTTCGCCGCCGACTGGCGCGCGGTCCGCATCCTGCTCGACGCCGCCGCCGCCCGGCTCGGAGTCGCCATCCCCGCCGGCCGCCTCGGCAGCGAGGACGAGCTCCGCCCCGTCGCCGACATCGCCGGCGAGAGCGAAACAAGCGAACGCGCCCTCCTCTTCGGAGCCGCCCAGCTGGCGCATCAGCATTGGGGGCTGTGGGATCTGCTTGAGGCGAGAGCGCAGGCGCGAAGCGAAAACTAGTCCGGCCGCCGCACTGGCAGCCCCACCCTTGCGTCCCCCTCCCCGCCATGCTTTAGCCCGCGCGACTAATTGACGTTTACGTTAAGGGCAGAAGATGCGGTTCGAGGGCACGAAATCCTATGTCGCGACCGACGACCTCCAGGGCGCGGTCAATGCGGCGGTGACGCTGCGGCGGCCCTTGCTGGTCAAGGGCGAGCCGGGGACGGGGAAGACCGTGCTCGCGCACGAGATAGCGCAGGCGATCGGCGCGCCGCTGATCGAATGGCACGTCAAGTCGACGACCAAGGCGCATCAGGGCCTCTACGAATATGACGCGGTGGCGCGGCTGCGCGACGGCCAGCTCGGCGACGCGCGGGTCCACGACATTTCGAACTACATCAAGCGCGGCAAATTGTGGGAGGCGTTCACCGCGCCCGAGCTCCCCGTGCTGCTGATCGACGAGATCGACAAGGCCGACATCGAATTTCCGAACGACCTCCTCCAGGAATTGGATCGCATGTCGTTCGACGTCTACGAGACGCACGAGACAATCGTCGCCCGCGAACGGCCGATTGTCGTGATCACCTCGAACAACGAGAAGGAGCTGCCCGACGCGTTCCTCCGCCGCTGCTTCTTCCACTACATCAAATTCCCCGACCGCGAGACGATGCAGGCGATCGTCGACGTCCATTTCCCGGGAATCCAGAAGATGCTCGTTTCGAAGGCGATGGACATTTTCTACCAGGTCCGCGAGGTGCCGGGGCTGAAGAAGAAGCCGTCGACGAGCGAGCTGCTCGACTGGCTGAAATTGCTCCTTCACGAGGACATGCCGCTGGAGGTGCTCCAGTCCAGGGACCCGTCCAAGGCGATCCCGCCCCTGCACGGCGCCTTGCTCAAGAACGAGCAGGACGTGATGCTGTTCGAGCGGCTCGCCTTCATGACCCGGCGGGGCGGCTGAGCCTCGCCCGATTGCCGAGCGGGCGGGCCCGGGCTAAGCTGTTGCCCCAAAAGGGGGAAGCTTCATGATCCGTTTTCTGATCGCGGCCGCGCTCGCGCTCGCCGCCGCGCCGGGCCTGGCCCAGCAGGGCGACTGGCGGCATGCCGAAAGCGGGGTCAGCATTCCCCGCGAATTCGGCGACTTGCGGATCGGCGACGAGCGCGAGTTCGGCGACGCCGGGCGCTACGACGTCATCGTCCAGCTCGGCAGCGATCGCGAGCCGGCGACGCTCTACGTCTACCGCTCCGCTTATCCCAATCCGGCCTTGTGGTTCGATCGCGTCCGCACCGCGATGAACGAGAATGTCGGCGCGCAAGGAGTGGCGGCGGCGCCGCGCGCGATCACGTTGGGCGGCGCGCCCGCTCCCAACGCGCTGCGCGAGGAGTTCGATCTGCCCGCCGGCGGCCAGTGGCGGGCGACGTCGGTCACGATCATCCAAGCCGGCGAATGGATCGTGAAGGCGCGGGTCACCTCGGCGACGCTGGACCGTGCCGGCGTGGCGGCGCGGATGGACCGGCTGCTGGCGGCGCTGCGCTTCGCAAATCCGCTCCCCGCGCCGCATCCGCTGCGCGTTCCCGCGCCCTGCGCGGACAATCCGACGCTCGGCGGCAACGCGATCCGCCGCGACGAGGGCCAAGCCGTGGCGAGCGTCAACGGAGTCGCGGTCTACGCCGAGGCGCGCGGCCATGGCGGCCTCGCCGCCGACCCGGGCGCCTGGTGCCGCGCCCGCAGCGACATCCCGCCGCAATATGGCACCGCCTATCGCCGCCTCGACGGCAGCGAATGGATCGTGCTGGTCAGCGATTCGGGCCGGGCCGTTTCCGCCCGCGTGCTGCGGCCGACCTTGCCCGGCCTGCCGGAGAACAGCGCGGCGAGCTTCGCCAGCCTGCCCCAATCGACCCGGGTGGTGAATCTGTTCGACGGCCTGCCCGATATCGGCCGCACTTTCCTCGAAGCGGTGCCTGTGGTGAGCGGGCAATCGCGCGGCATGGCGGAGATCAGCGTCGGGCCCAATCCCGACTAAAGCGGGCTCAGCGCAGCGCCTCGTCGCGGTAGGCGAGCTCGAAATTGCCCCAGCGCCGGCCGCGCACGTACATCGGCACGAAGACGTTCTTGACCGGGAGATATTTCCCCTCGCCGAGGTCGACGCGGTAGGTGAACAGCATCGCCTCCTTGTCGCTATCGATCGCGCGCTGGGTGGCGGCGTCGATGAAGTTGCGGCGGTTGCGGCAATGCTCGGCGTTCCAGGCCGGATCGTCGCCCTGCGGGTGCGAGCGCTCGGTGACGTGGGTGGGCAGATAGCCGGTCAGGTCGCTCATCACGCAGGCCATGTGCCGTGGATCGGAGCCGTTGACCCGGTCGAGGACCGGGCGGACATGCGCATCGGCATAGGCGCAGAAGCGGGTCTCCCACTGGGTCGGGTTGGTGCCCGGCATGACGACATAGTCGCGGTCGAAAACGTCGTCCTCGGCGATCTCGCCGCGGCGGATCGACTCCTCGATCATCGCCTCGAGCTCGCGCGCGGCGGCCTGGGCGCGCTCGACAAAGGCGGTATCGTCGATGCGCACGCCACAGCTCGCCAGCCGGTCGAGCATCTCGTTGGACAGCAATTCAAGCGTGGCGAGCTTGTCCTGCGTGGTCTTCAATTGCCCGCCATTCTCGCGCGCGTCGGCGGCGAAGGTGGTGAGGCCGGATTTGACCGAATCGACGCTGGCCTGGATGAGGCCGGTCGACTGGGCGATGCCGTCGGTCTGGCGATCGACCAATGCGACGATGTCGGCGACGTCGCGGACGGTTTCGTTGATCGTCGAGAAGCCGCCCTGCGCGACCCGGCTCTTCTCGACGCCGCTCTTGATCTCGCTGGTGACGATCTCGGCCTCGCGGGTGAGCGAGGCGATCGTGCCGCCGATCTCGCTGGTCGCGGCGCGGGTGTCGTGGGCGAGCTTCTTCACCTCGGCGGCGACGACCGCGAAGCTGCGCCCTGCCTCGCCCGCGCGGGCCGCCTCGATCGTCGCGTTCAGGGCCAACATGTTGGTCTTGTTGGCGATCGTCTCGATCGCGGCGGAGACGCTCTGCACCCGGTTCATCGCCTCGGCGAAGCCCGCCATGCGGTCGCCCAGCTGGACGACGAGATCGGTGAGGCCGGAGAAGACCTGGATCGTGTCCTCGATCGCCGCCCTGCCCTGCTCCAGCTTGCCGCGCGCCTGCTCGGCGAGGACTCGGGCCTCGTCGGTGGAATCGGCGACCCGGGCCTGATCGCCGAGGAGGCGGGTCGTCACTTCCTCGAGCATGTCGAGCATCTTCAAATTGGCGCTGATCCGCGCATTGACCCCGCCGACATAGCCGGCGACGTCGCTGCACTCCATCGCGAGGCTGCCGCAATTGCGCGCCACCGCGTTGATCGCCTCGCCGTCCGTCCTCTCGTTCGCCGCCGTCGCCACCGTCGCGCCCCCAAAGCCTTATGCTTTCGCGAGAGGGGTTAAGCGGAAGATGTTGAGAGGACGTTAACCACCGCTTGCGGATGCGCCGCTGGGCGCGGGCCATATATTTCGTTATCGTAGCGAAACGATCCTGAGAAGGACCGGCCATGACCTATCGCATCGTTCTAGGTATCTCCGTTATCGCGGCCGCCGTGCTGACCTTCTTCTTTCTGTGGGGGGTGGCTGACGCAAGCCTTGTGTGGGACCCGTCCGGCGGAGCCGGCTTTTCCCTGATCTTCGTTGTGCTGGCCTGGGGCATAATCGCTATGTCAATCGTCGTGCATAGAGCCGGGAACAGCGTCCTTGCGGCGGTGATCCTGATGCCGGTCCTTTGGCCGGCGATCGGCTATGGGCTGATCTTGCTCGTCCTCATGACGGGCGGAGTATCATGGCGCTAGCAGCCCCGTGACCCGCGCGTGGGTCTGGGTTAGGATGATTCGATGTTCTTCTCCTTCGTCGACGAGCTGCGCGCCGCCGGGATTCCGGCCTCGATGAAGGAGCATCTGACCCTGCTCAAGGCGCTCGACGCCGAGGTGATCCGTGCCAGCCCGGACGAATTCTACTATCTCGCCCGCGCCACTTTCGTGAAGGACGAGAGCCTCCTCGACCGCTTCGACCAGGTCTTCGGCAAGGTCTTCAAGGGCCTCGAAACGAGCTACGGCACCGAGACGGCGGCCGTCCCGGAGGAATGGCTCAGAAAGATCGCCGAACTCTATCTCACGCCCGAGCAGATGGCGGAGATCAAGTCACTGGGCTCGTGGGAAGAGATCATGGAGACGCTGAAGCAGCGGCTCGAAGAGCAGCAAGGGCGGCATCAGGGCGGCTCGAAATGGATCGGCACCGGCGGCACCTCTCCCTTCGGCAATTCGGGCTACAATCCGGAAGGCGTTCGCATAGGCGGGGAAGGCGGGCAGCGGCGCGCGCTCAAGGTCTGGGACAAGCGCGAGTTCCGCAACCTCGACAATACGCAGGAACTCGGCACGCGCAACATCAAGGTCGCGCTCCGCCGCCTCCGGCGTTTCGCCCGCGAGGGCGCCGCCGAGGAGCTGGATCTCGACGAGACGATCGCCGGCACGGCGCGCAAGGGCTGGCTAGACATCCGCATGCGCCCCGAGCGGCACAATGCGGTGAAATTATTGCTCTTCCTCGACGTCGGCGGCTCGATGGACCCGCATATCAAGCTGTGCGAGGAGCTGTTCAGCGCGGCGACCAGCGAGTTCAAGAATCTCGAATTCTTCTATTTCCACAATTGCCCCTACGAGGCGGTGTGGAAGGACAATCGCCGCCGTTTCGCCGAGCGCACGCCGATGTGGGACGTGCTTCACAAATTTGGCCACGATTACAAGCTCGTGCTGGTCGGCGACGCCTCGATGAGCCCCTATGAGATCACCCATCCGGGCGGCTCGGTCGAGCATTATAACGATGAGGCGGGCGCGGTCTGGCTGCAGCGGCTGACGACCACCTATCCCGCCGCCGCCTGGCTCAACCCGGTGCCCGAGAAATATTGGGGTTATACCGGTTCGGTCGGCATCGTCCGCGAGCTGATGCACGACCGCATGTACCCGCTCACCCTCGCCGGCCTCGACGAGGCGATGCGTACCCTGAGCCGGAAGCGTTGAGCCGCGCTCGGGCATGGAGCGACGCCTTTCAACCATCCTGATCGCCGCCGCCGTCGCGGGGACGCTCCAGCTCGGCATCGCCTTCCTGCTCGCGGCGGCGAGCGGGCGGGGGATTTTGCCGGTGCTGCGCGAGATGGCGGCGGGGATGCTCGGCGAAGGAATGCGTGCGCGCGGCTGGGGCGGCGCGGTGATCGGACTCGCGCTGCACTTCGTCATGATCGCGGTTGTCGTGCTGGTCTATTCGATCGCGGCAAGGCGCATTGCGCTTCTGAGAGCCCACAAGGTGTTCGGCGGCGGCGCATTTGGACTGCTGCTGGGCGCCACCCATTGGCTGCTCGCCCCGCGCGGGCTGCCGACCCTGTTTCCGCAAGTCACCCCGGTCGACACGGCGGTTGCGCTCGCGGCCTGGGTGATCCTTGTCGGTCTGCCGACCGGCTGGATCGTCGCGCGGCGGATGCCGTGAGCGAGGCGTCGTCCCGCCTCGCTGCCGCCGCCAGTCGCGGGCTGGCGGGGCTGTGGCGGACGCGGCTGCTGCCGCGACCGATACTGGACGCGGAAGCGCTCGAAGCCGCGGCGCTCAAGGGGCGGTCGCCCGACGCCTTCGGCCCGGCACAAGAATGGCGGACGCCGTTCCGACTGCTCGTCGAATCGCTCCGCGACGAGGCGGCGCTCAACCCGCTCGGGCTCAGCATGGCGCACGGCCAGATCGTCGGTGCGTTGCGCGCCCGCATCCGCGCCGCTTCGCTGTGGCGCGAGCATCCGGAAATCCTCGAGCGGCCAATCCCCGCCCCGGTCGTCATCCTCGGCCCGATGCGCTCGGGGACGACGCGGCTGCACCGGCTGCTCGCCTGCGATCCCCGCTTCGCCCACACCCGCCTGTTCGAATCGCTCGATCCGGTGCCGGCGCGTGGCCGCGTCCTGAAGGCCCGCGCCAGTCTCGCCGCGATCCGCCGCTTCAACCCGGCGCTGGCCCGAATCCACCCGATGGCGCCGCACGATGCCGAGGAAGAGTTCGGCCTGTTCAGTTTCTCTTTCGGCAGCGCCCAGTTCGAGGCGCAATGGCGGGTCCCACGCTTCACCGGCTGGTGGGAGAGCGCCGATTCGCGCTGGCTCTACCGGGAGTTTCGCGCGCTGCTCCAGACGATCGGCTGGGCGCGCGGCGAGGCGACGAACAAGGTCTGGCTGCTGAAGGCGCCGCAATTCATGCAGGACCTGCCTGTCCTGCTGGAGGCGTTTCCCGAGGCGCGGCTAATCTGCCTCGATCGGCCGCTCGACCGGGTCGTCGCCTCGTCCGCGTCGCTCGTCTGGCAGCAGATGCGGATCCAGTCCGACGAGGTCGATCCCGAATGGATCGGCCGCGAATGGCTGCGCAAGACATTGCTCAGGATCGAGTGCGCGGCGGAAGCCCGCCGCGCCCGGCCCGACGTGCCGCAGCTCGATGTCAGCTACGAGGCGATGGACCGCGACTGGCGCGCACAGATCGCGCGCATCTACGACTTCCTCGGAGAGGAGCTGGAGTCGGAAACCGAGGCGCGCATGGCCGCCTACCTCGCCGGCGCGCGCGAGCATGTCGGCCACCGCTACAGCCTCGAGCAGTTCGGCCTCAGCCGCGAACGCGTCTTGCGCCACGCCTGACTTCTGGCCCCGGCGCGCGCCGCTTGGCATAAGCCTCAACATGAGCAGCCTTTCCCCCGCGCGGCGCGCCGTCGCCTTGGCCGGCGAAGGGCGCGTGGCCGAAGCGCTCGCCTTGCTGGCCGAGAGCGGCGCGGCGGGCGACGGCGAAGCGCTGTTCGCGCGCGGGCTGTGGCGAGTGGACGGGCGGCTGCTCCCGCGCGAGCTCGAGGCGGCGCGCGCGGATTTCAGGCTGGCCGCCGAACTGGGCTCGCGCGACGCCGCGCGGGTCTATGCCGGCTTCGTCGCCAGCGGGATCGGCGGTCCGCGCGACTGGGCGAGCGCACTCGCGCTGCTGGCGGCGTCGGACGATCCGCTGCTCCGTCGCCAGCACGAGCTGATCGCAGCGATGGACCTCACCGAGGACGGCAATCCGCGGAGCCTACCGTCGCCGGAAGTGCTGCGCGATAGCCCTGCGATCGCGGTGACCCGCCGCCTCTTCACCCCGGAGGAATGCCGCCTGCTCGTCGAGCTGGCCGAGGCGCGCTTCAAGCCCGCTTCGATTTTCCACGAGGCTCGGAAACAGTTCGTCCGCGATCCCTTGCGCGATTCCGACGCGGCCGGCTTTCCGGTCGTGCTGGAGAGCCCGTTCGTTCACGCCCTCAACCGCCGCCTCGCCGCGGCGAGCGGCACCGATGTCGCGCAGGGCGAGACGCTGCAAATCCTGCGCTACGCCCCCGGCCAGCAATATCGCCCGCATCTCGACGCAGTGCCGGGCGTGGCGAACCAGCGCATCCTCACCGCTTTGGTCTGGCTCAACGACGATTGTGAAGGCGGCGAGACGCTGTTTCTCGAAAGCGGCCTCGCGGTGAAGGGCGGTCAGGGCGATCTCCTGCTCTTCGCCAACGCGCTGCCCGACGGGCGTCCGGACCCGGCGACGCGCCATGCCGGCGCGCCGGTGACCAGGGGCGTCAAGCTGATCGCCAGCCGCTGGATCCGCGCCCGCCCGGCCGGGCCCGAAGGCTTCGGCCGGCACGAGGCGGAAGGGCACTAGCCGCTGATCAGGTGGAAGCCTGTCTGCCGCCCATCCAGGTAGCGGACGCTCGTCCCGTCGAAGAAGGCGTCCTCCTCGAGCCGGAAATCGACCTCCTGCCCGCCCCATTCGGGCACAATGTGGCGCGCCGAGAGCTCGATCGACCAGGCGGTGTTAGCGCGCAGGCGATGTTCGCCGCGCGGATCGGGCTCCTGATTGTCCCAGAAGCCGATCGAGGCGCCGGCGCCGTGGCCGTGAAAGCCGATCGGGTGCGAATGGATCGTCGGCCGCAAGCCCGCCGCGAGCGCACGCGCCCGCGCGGCGGCGAGGATCTCGTTGCCGGATAGCCCGGTGCGGAAGCTCGCCGTCACCGCGTCCTGGACGCGGTTGGCGGCGGCGAGGCCGGCGCGCAGCCCCGCGGGCGCCTCGCTTTCGCCTTCGCGCAGGACATAGGCGAGCTGCTGGGTATCGGTGTTAAGGCCGAGCATGACGATGCCGAAATCGCACCAGAGCATGTCGCCGCGCTCGATCACGGTGTCGCCGTCGAGCGGCGCCGCGGCTCCCCGGCGGAAGATCGCGACATTGGGGTGAAACCAAGTGTCGAGCCCGAGCGCGTTGATCCGCTCGCGATACCACCAGGCAAGGTCGTTCGCGGTCGTCTGGCCGGGTGTGACGACGCGATCCGAAAAGCCCTCGGCGATGATTGCGTGGGCGAGCCGGACGATGGCCGGATAGGCTTCGATCTCCTCCGGAATGCGCGTCTCCAGCCAGCCGATCGCGAGCGCGTCGTGGCTGACCACCCGCGCCCGCGTCGCTTCCGGAAGCGCCGCCATCAGCGCCTCATATTGGCTGTGGGTGAGGCCGTCGCCGAACGCCGTGCCGGGCGAGACGTTGACCGCGATCCGCGTCGGGTCGCGCTCGGCGATCAGCTCGGCGAGGCGGGCGAACTGGTCGGGCTGGGCGGACGGGTCCCAGGACGGAGCGAACAGCCCGCCGAGACCGTAGCGGCTCACCGTCAGCCGCTCGACCGGCCGCCCTCCGGCGGGATCGTGGAAGACGAGGATGGTCCGCCGCCGCGCGCGCAGGCTGGTCGCGTTGAGCATCGTGCTCATCACCGGGTCCTCGAGATATTCGCGCGCGATCAGCAGCCACATGTCGACGCCCTGCTCGCGCATCAGCGCCGGCACGATCGTGTCGAGCCGCCGCGCCAGCCAGTCGTCGCGGATCCGCGCCTGCTCGCGCAGGGAAAGCACCTGCGCCTCGATCGGAGGCTGGGCCGCGGTGGGCGTGGCCAGCAGGAGCGCCGCGATCAGGCCGAGCACGATTGCGGGCTTAACTCCCCCCATGTAACGACGCCCCCATGAGCCAGTACCGGTCCGAGCTTCTGCGCCTACTCGAAGCGCGCGCCTATATCCATCAGGTGACCGACGCGGCCGGGCTGGACGCGCTCGCCCGGGCGCAGGTGATCCCCGGCTATATCGGCTTCGACGCGACCGCGCCCTCGCTCCACGTCGGCAGCCTCGTCCAGATCATGATGCTCCGCCGCCTCCAGCAAGCCGGGCACAAGCCGATCGTGCTGATGGGCGGCGGCACCACCAAGATCGGCGACCCTTCCGGCAAGGACGAGAGCCGCCGGCTGCTGAGCCACGAGGACATCAACGCCAACATCGCCTCGATCCGCCGCGTCTTCGAGCGCTTCCTGAGCTTCGGCGACGGTCCGACCGACGCGATCATGGCCGACAATGCCGACTGGCTCGACGCGCTCGATTACATCCCGTTTCTCCGCGACATCGGCCCGCATTTCACGATCAACCGGATGCTGACCTTCGACAGCGTCAAGCTCCGGCTCGAGCGCGAGCAGCCGCTCACCTTCCTCGAATTCAACTACATGATCCTCCAGGCCTACGACTTCCTGGAGCTGTCGCGCCGCGCCGCCTGCCGCCTGCAGCTCGGCGGCTCGGACCAGTGGGGCAATATCGTCAACGGCATGGAGCTCGCCCGCCGTGTCGACGGCACCCAGGTCTACGGCCTCACCACCCCGCTGATCACCACCGCCGACGGCGGCAAGATGGGCAAGACCGAGAGAGGCGCGGTCTGGCTCAATGCCGAGCAACTCGCTCCTTACGATTACTGGCAATTCTGGCGGAACACGCAGGACGCCGACGTCGGCAAGTTCCTGAAGCTGTTCACCGATCTGCCCCTCGACGAGATCGCCCGGCTGGAGGCGCTCCAGGGCGCCGAGATCAACGACGCAAAGAGGAAACTCGCGAATGCCGCTACAGCAATGCTGCACGGCGAGGTTTCTGCTACAGAGGCTGCCGAGACTGCCCGCAAAACCTTCGAAGAGGGAACAGCTGGAGGTTCATTGCCGACTCTCCAGGTAGCGACTGGCGATATCGATATCGTCAGCGCGCTGATTGGCCTTGGCTTTGTCGCTTCCAAGACCGAGGCCCGTCGCAAGATTGCCGAAGGGGCGGTAAGAGCCGATGGAGAGGTCATCAAGGAGCCCGAATTCAGACTCTACTTCGGTCCAACACCGAGGAAGGTCAGCTTGGGCAAAAAGAAGCACGGACTTCTGAGGACTACTTGAGCTCCTGAACCCTGGTAGCTGCACGCATTCGTTCCAAGAGCGGGTCAAGGATGGGCCAAAGTTCGTCTTCCGTCTGGAACTGTTTAGCCAAGAGCGCCTGATATCGCTCTTCATCGCTTCGAGCTTGCTCCAAGCGTCTGACGGTCCTCTCTAGCATGTCCAATTTTATAGCGACTGTCTTGAGGTCCTGGAGAAGATCGTCGTCGTATATCAGCTCCGCCTCTTGAATTGCGCCATAAGCGTACCGAAACCGCCAATGACGTTCGCAATCTCTACAATCGTTTGCATTACCCGCCTCTCAGCAATCCCACAGCCGCATCCCGCTCCATCAAGTAGAGCAGTACCCGCGCCGCCCTGCCCCGCTCGCCCTCCAGCCCGCCGTCACGATCGACCAGCAGCCGCGCGTCGTCCATCGCCATCGGCGCCAGCTCTCCGATCTGCTCGGGGCCCGCCAGCCGGAACTGTGCCTCGCCGGACTGGCGCGTGCCGAGAATCTCGCCGGCGCCGCGCAGGCGCAAATCCTCCTCGGCGATGCGGAAGCCGTCATTGGTTTCGCGCATCAGGCTCAGGCGCGCCCGCGCGGTCTCGCTCAGCACATTGCCGCGCAGCAGCAGGCAGACGCTCTTCGCCTCGCCCCGCCCGACCCGGCCGCGCAACTGGTGCAATTGGGCGAGACCGAAGCGGTCGGCATGCTCGACGATCATCAAGCTCGCATTGGGCACATCGACGCCGACCTCGATCACCGTCGTCGCCACGAGCACGCCGATCCGCCCGCCCGCGAACGCCTCCATCACGGCGTCCTTCTCCGGCCCCTTCATGCGGCCATGGACGACGCCGACCGCATCGCCGAAGCGCAGGCGCAGCACCCGCGCCCGCTCCTCGGCGGCGGCGAGGTCCGAGGTCTCGCTCTCCTCGACCAAAGGACAGACCCAGTAAGCCTGGCCGCCGCCCGCGAGATGCCGCCCCAGCCCGTCGACCACCTCGCTCAGCCGGTCTTCGCTGATCACCCGTGTCTCGACCGGCTGGCGGCCCGGCGGCATTTCGTCGAGGCGGCTCACGTCCATCTCGCCATAATGGGTGAGGGTGAGCGTGCGCGGGATCGGCGTCGCGGTCATCACGAGGAGGTGCGGCGGCCGCTCCGCCTTCTGGCTCAACATCATCCGCTGGGCGACGCCGAAGCGGTGCTGCTCGTCCACCACCGCGAGGCCGAGCCTCTTGTAGCTCACCGCCTGCTGGAAGATTGCATGGGTGCCGACGAGGATGTGGATCGAGCCGTCGGCGAGCCCCATCAGGCAGGACTCGCGGGCGCGCCCCTTCTCCCGCCCGGTGAGGATCGCGACGTTGACCGGGAGGCCGCCAAGCAGCCGCGTCAGCGTATCGTAATGCTGGCGGGCGAGGAGCTCGGTCGGGGCCAGCATCGCCGCCTGCGCCCCCGCCTCGACCGCGGCGAGCATCGCCATCAGCGCGACGAGGGTCTTGCCGGAGCCGACATCGCCCTGGAGCAGGCGCAGCATCGGCACTTCCTGCTCGAGGTCGCCCTCGATCTCGCGCACCGCGCCGCGCTGGGCGGTCGTGGGCTCATAGGGGAGCTTGAGCTTGCCGCTCAAGCTGCCGTCGCCCCAGAGCGGCACGCCCTTGCGCCGCCGCGACGAGGCGCGGACCAGCATCAGGGCGAGCTGGTTGGCGAAGACCTCGTCATAAGCGAGCCGCTCGCGGGCGGTCGCCGCCGCCGGATCGCGATGCGCGGTCGCCAGTGCCTCCGCCCAATCCGGCCAGTCCTGCTGCGCCTTGAGGCTCGGCTCGATCCATTCGTCGAGCGCGGGCAACCGCGCCAGCGCCTGGCCGGCGAGATCGCCGAGCCGGTGGTTGGTGAGCCCTTCCGACAGCGGATAGACCGGCTCGCGTTCGGGAATCTGCGCCGCCTCGTCGGCTTTGAGCACATAGTCCGGATGGACGATCTGCAATTCCTGGCCGTAGCGGTCGAGCTTGCCCGAGACGATCCGCGTCTCGCCCAGCGGCAGCTGCTTCTTCGCCCAGCCCGGATTGTTGAAATAGGTCAGCGTGACATAATCGCCGCCCGCGTCCTCGGCATAGACCCGGAACGGCCCCCTCCCCCCGGCCTGACGATAGTCGCGCGGCGTCAGCGCGACCGTGATCGTCCGCCCGACATCGCCCTCATCGAGCCGCTCGACCTTCTTGCGGTCGATCCAGCTCACCGGGAGATGGAAGAGCACGTCCACCACCCGGTCGAGCTTCAGCCGGTGCAGAGGCTTGGCGAGCTGCGGGCCGATGCCTTTGAGCGCCTCCACTTCGGCGAACAGCGGATTGAGAATGTCGGGGCGCATGCGATTCAGTCCCGGCGCAGCGAAGCCGCCAGCGCGGCGCCCGAGCGGCAGAGACTGTCCGCAAGCACCTCCGAGGTCGCCGGCGCCTCGCCGAGCAGCCAGGCCCGCACCGGCGCCAGCGCCGCCTCGGCGAGCTGCCGGGACGCGAGCTTGGCGGGCAAGGCCAGGTCGCCCTCGAGCCGCTGCTCGATCAGCTCGGCGAGAAGGCGCCGCGCCTGCTCCCCCGCGCGGCCCGAGAAATGGTCGCGGGCACGCGCCCGATACTCCCAGAAATGGTCGAGCAGCCGCGTCAGCGAAGCGGGATCGCCCCGCCCCGCCGCCGCGTCGGCGAGGATCGCGAAGGGGTGGGACAGCGCCTCCAGCCGGACCTGCTCGGCGCCGGAGAAATGGTCGTAGAAGGTCGAGCGGCCGACCCCGGCTTCGGCTGCGACGTCCGCGGCGCGGATGCGGCGCTGCCGCCGTTCGAGGACGAGCCGGTTGAACGCGTCGATGATCGCGCTCCGCGTCCGTCCCGCCCGGCTTGCCGGCGCTTCGTGCATGTTGCTCCCCGGACATTTCGCGGCCCGAGTCCGGCCGCGCGCCTTCCGGCCTTTTCGCCGAAGCCCGGCCCGGTCACAACCGTCCTCGAAGCCGGGAGGATTAGATGGAAGCGAACGGACGGATCGGAGGCGCGGCGCTGATCGCGGCGGGCGCGGGGACGGTGCTGGCGATGGCCCACCATCCCACCGGCGCGCATGGCGGCGGCCTGCTCGGGCCGTCTGTCCACGCGGCGATGATCGTGCTGCTCGGGCTTACCGCCTTCGGCTTCGCGACCCTCTGCGCCTTGCGCGGGGCCGCGCGCCCGCTCATCCTCGCCGGCATGGTCGCTTATGCGCTCGCCCTGTTCGGCCATGCCGGCGCGGCGACGATCAACGGCTTCGTCGTCCCCGCGCTCGCCGGGCGCGACGCGGTCCCGGGCCACGACATTTTCCTGCTCGCCTGGGAGGCGAATCAGGCGCTGGCCAAGCTCGGCGTGATCGCAGCCTCGGTCGCCTTCCTGTTCTGGTCGATGGATTTTCTGCGCCGCGGCGGCGGCGAGGCCAAAGCGATCGGCGCGCTCGGCCTCGCCGCCGGCCTCGTGCCGCCCGTGCTGCTGCTCGGCGGCATCGTCGCGATGAACGTCACCGGCGCCTTCATTGTCTATGCGATCCAGGCGGCCTGGGGCGCTCTGGTCGGCGTCCACCTGTTTCGTAGAG
>NZ_JBQTJC010000129.1:0-2971 GCF_052387495.1 Sphingosinicella sp.
GCTCTCGGCGTCGATGTCGATCCCGCCGGTTTCGGCCGGCGCGACGAACCATTGGCTGTCGGCGATGATCTGGCCGTCGAGATAGTTCGCCCAGTCGATCGCATAGTCGACCCGCGAATGCGGGTCCTTGAGATAGAAGCTCATGGTCTTTTCCTTGATCTTAAGGCCGCGTCGCGGAGGCGACGCGCGGGTCCCGCGCCGGTCGCGCGGTCTCTTGCTCGCGGGTCCCCGGAGGCCGGGGACCGCCATGTTCGCTGGCGAGCCGGCGCAAGGCCGCCTCGCCGATCGCCTGGGATGCGATCGCCTGTCCGTTCATCGTTCAGGCCACCTCGAAATAGCCGCTGATCCGGATCGCGCGGCCGTCGCCGATGATCGAGGCGCTGTCGTAGCGGGTGATCGAAAGCAGGCCCGACGCGGCCGAAACATTGCCCTGGACCATCGATCCGGTGACGCTGTTTTCACGCCCGGCGAAAGTGAAGGCGGCGGCGGCCGTCGCCGGCAAGGTCGCCGTGAGCACGCCCGTCGCCGTCCCGGCCGTGGTGATCGTGATCACCAGCTGGAAGAAGACCAGCTTGCCGAGTTGCTTGAAGCGCCCGGTCGCGCTCGCGGCGGTGAACACGCCCGAGCTGGCCGCAACCGTCGGCGTAAAGACGCCCCACGCCGTGCCGATGCCGAGCGTGCTCAGCGCCGCCTCGGCGCTCGAATCGTCGATCAGGCCGCGGCCGAAGCTCGACAGCGTCGTCAGCGCCGCCGTCCCCGCCCCTGTGAAATAGGGCAGCTTATCGGCCTCGCCCGCCAGCCCCGCCAGCGCCGTGAGCTGCGCGTTGAGCGGCTGCTTGGCCGCCAGCTCCGCCTCGAGTCCGTCGACGTCGGCGATCTCAGGCGCCGGATCGCGCGCCGCGAACCAGTCCGCCGCGACGGTCAGCGCGACCGTTTTGAGCCCCGGCGAAAACGGCACCGCCTCACCGCCCGCCGACGAAGCAAGCGGCAGCCGGATCAGCGTGTCGCCGCTGCCGATCTCGCCCTCGCCGACCTCCCACTCCTCGGGATGGCTGACGCCCGCGATGCAATAATGAAAGCGCGCGCCCGGCGGCACGGCGTCGGCGAAGCGCCGGTGCCCCGGCAGCGCGCCGCCCAGGGGGAGATCGGACGCGCCGCCACCCCAGCCCGCCTCGCGCACGAGGTCGGCGAAGAACAGAGTCATGTGGATTTCCTTCTTGAGATCCTCCCCGGGACGGGGAGGGGGACCGTGCGCAGCACGGTGGAGGGGGCTCGGCACCTGGCACGGCTCCCCCTCCACCGGCTTCGCCGGTCCCTCTCCCCACGAAATCGTGGGGAGGATCAGGTCAGACGCTGAACTTGAGCAGCTTGATCGCCTCGGAGTTCATCACCTGCCCGCCGACCCTTTTGGTCGCGTAGAAATGGACAAAGGGCTTGTTGGTGAAGGGATCGCGCAGGATCGCGGTCTCGGCCCGCTCGGCGATCAGGTAGCCGGCCCTGAAATTGCCGAAAGCGATCGACAGCGAACCCGCCGCCGCGTCCGGCATGTCCTCCGCCTCGACCACCGGATAGCCGAGCAGCGTATCGGGCTGCCCCGCCGCCAGCCCCGGCTGCCAAAGGAACGCGCCGTCGTCGGTCCTGAACTTGCGGATCCGCGCGGCGGTCGCCGAGTTCATCACGAACACCGCCCCCTGCCGGTAGGGCGCGCGCAGCGCCTGGACGAGGTCGATCAGCGTGTCCTGCGGCGCCGAAGCGGGAAAGCCGCCGTCGACTCCGGTCGAGAGGAACTGCAGCGTCCCGAAAGGCCGGATCGAGTCCACCTGGATCGAGTTCGGCGCGGCGAGGAAGCCCTTCGGCCGATTGGTGCCGTTGCCGGAGACGAAGGCCGCGCCTTCCGCCCGCGCGAACTCGGTCGCGATCTCGCTGGCCAGCCAGGCCTCGACGTCGAACGCGGCGTCGTCGAGCATCGCCTGGCTCGCCGCCGGATTGGCGTAGAGCTCGCCGAAGGGCGGCGCCACCTCCGCGAAATCGGGCGTGTCGGTCTCCGGCCGCGCCGCCGTCTCGGCGACCCAGCCCGAAGGCGTCCCGCCGGTCGTGACCAGCTTGCGGTAGCCCGCCGAGCCGACCTTGACGACGTTGGCGATCGCCCGGATCGGCGAGATCGCGGTCAGCGTCCGCTCGATCGCCGCGTCCAGCTCCTCGGGCACCGCATAGCCGCCCGCCGCCTCGCTCGCGCCCGAAAAGGCCTTGAGCTCGACCCCGGCCTCCAGCCCCTTGCGCAAATAGCGCTCGACGAACGGCGACGCCTCGCTCTTCGCCCCGCTCAGCGCCGGCCGCGCCGCGGCGACCGCCTGCGCCTCGACCCGGCTCTTCAGCGCCGCCACCTCCTCGCGCAACGCCGCCACGTCCTCATCCTCGCGCTCCAGCGCCTCGAACGACGCCTCCAGCGCATCCGCTTTGACTTCCAGCATTCACTTTCTCCTCGGTTGAAATCACGACCCGGCATTCCCGCGAACGCCGGTTACTCATTCCGTCGATGGACTGAGCCCGCGGACCGGGTTATTTCTGCACCCAATGCGGTCCGGTCTCGCCTTGGCCTGTTCTCTGCTGCTCGGTGCGGCGCCCGCTGCCGCGCAGCCGGCGTCGGAAGCCCAGCTTCGCGAGCTTGTCGCCGCCCTGGTCGAGCAGGCCCGGGCGCTGGTGCCGCGCCCGCTTGACAATGAGCGGATCTGGACCGGCGTCCGCGCCGACGGCGTCGAGGTCATTTACGACATTACGCTCAATCGCGACCTCACCGCCGACGAGATCGCCGCGCTCCGCCGCGTCCAGGACGCGTCGGACCCGATCGCCATGTGCGCCGACCACACCATTTCCTATCTCGTCGGCCTCGGCGCGCGGCTGCGGCAAATCTACACCGACGCCGGCGGCGACCGCTTCGAGACCGTCGTCGCAAGCTGCCCCGCCGCCTAGC
>NZ_JBQTJC010000130.1:0-2195 GCF_052387495.1 Sphingosinicella sp.
TCCTGTCGAACGTCAGCTACACGCTGGGCGCGGGCCGCGAGGTGGAGGTGCTTTCGACCCGGGATCTGTCGGCGACGACCGCGCTCAACCTGACCGGCAACGAATTCGGCCAGACCGTGCTCGGCAATAACGGCGCCAACACCCTGTCGGGCGGCGGCGGCGCGGACGTGATCGCCGGTTTCGGCGGCAATGACATTCTGCTCGGTGGCGACGGCGATGATCAGCTCAACGGCGGCGCGGGCTACGACGTCCTGAACGGCGGGCTGGGCGCGGACCGGTTCGTGTTCGCGGACGCGTTCGGCCCCGCCCTCGCCGACCGCATCCAGGACTTCGTCAGCGGGCTCGACCGCATCTTCCTCGACAATGCGGTGTTCACCGGCCTTCCCAACGGCGCGCTTGCGGCGGGCGCGTTCCGCACCGGCAGCGCCGCGCTCGATGCGGACGACCGCATCCTCTACAACCCAGCCACCGGCCAGCTCTTCTTCGATGCCGACGGCAACGGCGCCGGGGCCGCCGTCCAGTTCGCGGTGCTCAGCGGAGCGCCCGCCCTCGCGGCAAGCGACTTCACCGTGATCTGACGCGCCGCTGACTGCGGCAGGCCCCCGGCGGCATTCACACCGCGTCTAGTCCCTGCCCACGGCGCGATCGGCGGAGCTGGCGGCCTGCTTCAACCCTCTCACCCATTCCGGGGCGGTGCTTTACCGGCTCTTCACCCTCTTCGTTTAGGCCGGTCGGCGATGGACATGGCCTTTCTCCAGCGCGCCGGGCGAATGCTCGGCGAGTCCGCGCCGGCGCCGCTCGACCACAAGCTGCTGCTCGCCGCACTCGCGCTGCGCGCGCCGCGGCCGGCCGAGCGAAGGCCGGCTTGCGGGGAAGGGTGCCGCGTGCAGGCCGCCGACGAGGACCCTCTGGTGGAACTGCTGCTCGGCGGCCCGGCCTGGCGGCAGGCCCAGTCGGCGCAGCGCGGCTGCTTCAGCCGTGCCGAAGCGGGACGCCGGGTCAATGGCTCGTAAACCCTGTTCACCGGGAAATTTACCTTGGCGTTTTAGCCTTCCTTCAACGGTCGGCGATTAAATGACGAAAGCGCGACAGGGCTAGGGAGGCCGTAAAGCGCGTAAAGTTTTGAGGTAGTAATGATCGAGAATCAGAAAATCCGCCCTGCCCAGGTCATCGGTCCGCTTGGTGAGCCGCTTACGATCGACTCGCTGCCGCCGCCCTCGACCACACGCTGGGTCGTCCGCCGCAAGGCCGAGGTCGTGTCCGCGGTCAACGGCGGCCTGCTCTCGGTCGACGAGGCGTGCAAGCGCTACAGCCTGAGTCTCGAGGAATTCGCCGGCTGGCAGCGCGCGGTCGACCGCTCCGGCATGCCGGGGCTGCGCGTGACCCGCATCCAGCATTACAAATCGCTCTACGAGCGCCAGCAGAAGTATTGACCGGGCGGGCGCTGCCAGGCGCCCTTTCCCGCTTTTCTCCTTAGGTCTAGACCCTCGCATTCCGCCGCGCTTCGGCAGGAACAAGAACGCGCTTTGGCGCGTCTTAGGCTCGGACCGCCCGCGAAATCATCGCCAGGGCGGCGCGAGAGACAGGAGGGAAGGGACATGATTGGAATCATCATCTGGCTGGTCATCGGCGGCATCGTCGGCTGGCTGGCGAGCCTCGTCATGCGGACCGACGCGCAGCAGGGCATCCTGCTCAACATCGTCGTCGGCATCGTCGGCGCCTTTATCGGCGGGCTGATCTTCAACCGGGGGAACATCAATCAGGATATCAACGTCACCTCGTTCATCGTCTCGCTGGTCGGCGCGATCATCCTCCTGGCGATCGTCAACCTCTTCCGGCGCGGCAGCGTCCGCTAGGGACGCGAAGCTCGAAAGGGTCGCCCGCGCCTGGGCGGCCCTTCGTCATTATTCGAGCTCGAAGCTGACCGTCAGGGTAACGCTCAGCGTCTGCTCGCCGGGATCGATCCGGGTCTCCGCCGCGTCGGCGGCCTGCATGCGCAGCATCGGCATCGGGCCCGGCGGCACGAGCCCGCTCTCGCTCACGAGCAGCACGCGGCGCACCCGCATATTGAGCGCGCGGGCATAAAGCTCGGCGCGGGCGCGGGCGTTGGCGAGCGCCGCCGTGCGCGCCTCGTCGAGCGCCGCCTCGGGCCGGTCGATCTCGAGCGACGGGCCGTTGATCTGGTTCGCCCCCTC
>NZ_JBQTJC010000131.1:0-9537 GCF_052387495.1 Sphingosinicella sp.
CGACGCCGATCACGACGCGCTTGCAGCTCGCCGGCGCGCGCGCCCGGTCCCGCTCGTTCCCGGCGCGGGTCCACAGCGCGCCCTCCACCTCCTCGATCAGCTCGCCGTCCAGCTCCTGCCGGCCGAAGCGGGTGCCGCCGTAGAGGTCGTTCAGCTCCGCCTGGACCGCATCCGGCAGGTTCAAATTGTCGCGCGTTCGTCCCCGCGAAATGGCGGTGTCCGCCGCGCCGACCAATCGACGCAGCAACGCGATCGGCCGGGGCGTCGTAGTCATCAGCGCCCGTGGCCGCGTTCCCAGCCGCAACCCCAGCTTGAGATTGTCCCATGTCGCCTGCGGATGGGCCCATTTCGCCAGCTCGTCGCACCAGGCGAAGTGATGCTGGGGCCCGCGCAGGCTATCGGGGTTCGCGCCCGAATAGACGAACGCCTCCGCCCCGCCCGAGAACCGAACCAGTCCGCGGGAGGGATGCCAACCCACCTCCTCCCCGGTCCGGGCCACCGCGATCAGGCCGCTTTCCCCCTGGATCATCACCCGCTCCACCTCGGCCGGCGTGCCGCCGATCAGGGCGATCCGGGCGCCGGGATGGCTGCGCGCCAATTCACTCACCCATTCCGCGCCGGCGCGGGTCTTGCCGAAGCCGCGCCCCGCCATCATCAGCCACTCGCTCCAGTCGCCGGCCGGAGCGAGCTGGCCGTCATGCGCCCAAAGCGCCCAGCATTCGAAAAGGCTCCGGAGCTGAGGTTCGGTCAGCCGCGCAAGGACATAGGCGATCTCCTCGGCCGTCCGGCCGCCCAGCGCTTTAGCCAGGTCGCGAAGCGCCTCGATTTCGCTCATCAACCCCGCCGCGTCCGGCGGTCCAGCACTGCGAGCAGCTTCGTCAGCGCCCCGATCAGCTCCGCCTTGCTCGCCGTCCTCGGACGTGCGCCGACGCGGCGGCCGCCGCCCGTGCTTGGACGCGCGTGTCGCAGGATTTGCAGGGCCAGCGCGGGGTCGAACTGGCCGAGATCGACCGGCGGAATCTCGCCCGGCTCGACCGGAGTCATCCGCCCGCCGCTTTGCGCATAGAGGATGCACAGCTCCTCGAGCCGTGCCTTCGCCATTGCGTGCGCCGCGTCATATTGCTCGGCGAACTCGCTGTCGCGGCGGCGCAGCCGATAGGCGGCGCCCTCCGCCATGCCGGCGGTGCGGCAGGCCTCGGCGGCATTGCCGGTCGCGGCATAATGATCGAGGAAAATTTCGCGTTTCTCCGCCGTCCACCCGTCCTTGCGCACCTTTCGCACCTGCTTGCCGTTCTTGCCGCCCGACACGATCCGCTCCGGTTCGTCGCTCATCCCTGCCTCGCCAAATGAAAAGGCCGGCCGCGGCATTGCCGCGCCGGCCTTGAAAATTTTCCTGCAAGCCTTCCGAAGCGTCCTGCTGTCGCCCGCCCTCTCCCGAGTGGGCGGTGCGAATCAGCTACACTTCTTCAGCATGGGTAGAATGTGCCATATCAGCGTGACGCTGTCAAGCACTTTTTTCCATGTCGGTTCGAAAAATTTGCGCCGCCTGGTTCAGATCCGCCCCATCAGGAGCAGGATGACGAGCACGATCAGCACCACGCCGAGCAGGCCAGAGGGCCCGTAGCCCCAGCTGCGGCTATGGCCCCAGGAGGGCAGCGCCCCGATCAGGAGCAGGACAAGGACGATGATCAGAATGGTGCTGAGCATGAAATCTCTCCGCTTGAGACGCGGCGACAGGCCGCATCGTTCCAGGCTCGAAACGCCATCGGCGCGGGGAGGTTCCTGATCCGGCGCATGGGGCGCGCCGGGCCGAGGCTCGGTTTCATCAGCCGCCGACCATGGCGCGCGGTGCCCCCGCTTCCTATATGCTTGGCACAAAGTATGGAGGCCGCGTGGACAGGGACCAGATGCTCAAGGAGCGCGCAAGGCTGCAGGCGGCGCTGGACGGCTACAATCAACAGGAGGCCACGGTCGGGCGCCATGTCGGCCTCATGGCGCGGATCGCCAACCTCGACGACCGGATTGCGAACGCCGCCAATGCGTGAATGCCCGCGCGGCGAGAAGCGTCCCGCCGATGCCGTGGGCCGGGCTGTCATGGCCGGCGGGATCGCGACGGCGAGGTCGGGGACGAGCGCGACCCGGTGCGAAGCGCCGCCGCCGAGCCTGGCCGCCGGGGCGGGAATAAGCGCGCCGAGAACATGACGCCGGAACGCCGGGCGGAGATCGCGCGCAAGGCGGCGGAGGAGCGATGGGCAAAGCGCTAGGCGCGCGATTTGTCCCCATTAAAATCCAGCTCTGGCGGCGCACGGTCCGCAATCACAGCCGGACCCAACAGAAAAGGGCCGGCGAGTCGCCCCGCCGGCCCTTCGCAACTCGGTATGAGACCGTTGCTTAGCCGCTCATCGCGGTCGAAACGTTGGTGAAGGTCTGGTTGAGGCTGGTGCCGAGGCCCTGCATCGCGGTGATGGCGGCAACGGCGATCAGCGCGGCGATCAGACCATATTCGATGGCGGTCGCGCCCTTGCTGTCACGCAGCAACTGAAAAAGCTTCTTCATGTCCACAGTCCCTCATTCTTTAGACGACAGAGAGACCTGCCGCCGCGTCCGCCATCGCCCGAACGCCACTAAGGGAGCGTGGAGAAACATGGTTAACAGGCCGGTAACTTGCATGCTATGAGCGGCGCGCCAGTGATGACACGGTCTCAATTGGCCATGTGGAAGCCGCCGCCCGGGCCAAAGGACGGCGGCTTCTTCGCCGCAGACGAGCCGCGGCCAATCGCGGCGGACGCGAAGCGGCCGCAAGTTGGCCGCGGACTCGGCCAGGCCGGCCGACGGGTCGGGCTCGCGCGAACCTATTCGAAAGTCCCCACCAAAATCGCCTCTTCGTCGGCCTCCCGCTCCTCCCCGTCCCGATAAACCAGATCCAGATACCTCCCCGCGAGCTGGAAATGCGCCCAGGCGGCGCGGCTGTCGCCGGCTTCGTCGCCGAGCGTCAATTCGGCCTCCGCCCGCTCCAGATAATAGTCCTTGTCGGCTTCGCTCGGCATCGTCGCTCCCGTGAGGCTGAGCCGTCCCAACCCGCCCGGACCCCGCCCGGTTCCGCTTTCCCGTTGATCTGGATCAGCTTTCGGTCCGGCACGGAAACGAACCGGCGATCGCGGCGTTGTGCAGCCATCGACGGGAGAGGCTCCATGCCCGAGCATGACGAGAGCAGGACGGTCCACAAGACCCGCCGCCGGCGCGGGAACGGCTGATGGCCGCCCGCTCCGCCTTCACCCTGTTTCAGCAACGCAAATGGGAGCATCCAATGGCCGAGGACTATACCGACGCGATCGCCTTGCTGAAGGCGGACCACCGCAAGGTGGAGCATCTCTTCGCCTCGTTCGAGAGCGCGAGGGACGCCGCCCGCAAGGAGAAGCTTGCCCGCCGGATCTGCACCGAGCTCAAGGTCCACACGATGATCGAGGAGGAAATTTTCTACCCCGCCTTCGAGGGCAAGATCGAGGAGGAGATTCTCGCCGAAGCCTATGTCGAGCATGACGGCGCCAAGGTCCTGATCAACGACATCGAGGCCGGCGGCGAGGGCGACGACTATTACGACGCCAAGGTCAAGGTCCTCCAGGAGCAGATCGAGCATCACGTCAAGGAGGAGGAGCGCCCCGCCGAGGGCATGTTCGCCCAGTGCCGCGACACCGACGTCGACCTCGTCGCGCTGCGCGATCGCATGCTCGCCCGCAAGGAGGAGCTGATGGCCCAGGCCGAGCGCGAGGGCCTGCCCCCGACCAGGCCAAAAGTCGTCGAGGCGGCGCCCGCCTGATTGTCGCGGCTCAGCAGCCGAGCGCGGCGAGGTTGGTGCGGGCTTGCTGCAGCTGGCGGAGCCGCTCGGCGCGAACGGGCGAGTTGATCGCGGCGTAGATCTGGTTGGAGATGTGGTAGCTCAGACCGTACCAGGGCTGATAGCGCGCTAAGGGAAAGCTCCAGCGCTGCGCGATTGGGCTGACGATCGCCCAGGCCTGATCCATTATCCGCGGATCGCCGCTGGGATTCTGCTCCTGCATCGTCCTCGCGCCCATCACCGCCTGATAATCCGCCTGGGCGACGCGCAACTGCCCCTCCGACCAGGTGTCCGGCGTCGGCCCGTCGCGGCTCAGCTCGGCATAAAGCCGCCGATTGTTGTCGCAGCGCAGATCCCGCTGCGCCGGATCGTAGGGGCTGCTCTCGCTCGGTCCGCGCAGACCGCCCCGGCCACGGCCGCGCGGATCGGCATAGGGGCCGGAGTCGCTGTCGGTAATGCCGGTGCCGCCTCGCCCGCGCCCGACCGGATCGGTGGGGTCGCTGTCGGTGACGCCGGTCGAGCCCGGCCGCGGCCCGCCCCCTCGGCCTCGCCCGGCCGGGTCGGCGCCCACTCCCGAATCCGTGTCGGTGATGCCGGTGCCGCCGCCGCGCCCCCGGCCCACCGGGTCGGTCGGATCGCGGTCGGTGATCTGCGCCCGCGCCTCGCCGCCGACCAGCGCCAGCGGCCCGCCCGCGACGACCGCGCCGCCGGCGACCCGCGCGAGAAAGGAGCGGCGGCAGAGCTTGTGCAAGGGCTTCATCATCGCCTCCCTCGGCGCGGGTCCTACTCCCGAAACCCGCGCTGGCAGCGCATGAGCGCGGCGTAGCGGTCGTCCGCCGCGCCGCTGCCCCGCCCGCGCTGGACCGGATCGGCGCCGGCGCCCCTGTCGCGGTCGGTGATGCCGGTGACGGGCCGTCCGCCGCCGCCGCGGCCGCAGCCGACCGGGTCCGCGCCCGCTCCGCTGTCGCTGTCGGTCACGCCCGTGCCCTGCCGCGCCGTGGTGCCGCGCCCGCGTCCCGCGGGATCGGCGCCATAGCCGCTGTCCTGATCGGTGATGCCGGTCCCGCCGCCGCGCCCCCGGCCCACCGGGTCGGTCGGATCGCGGTCGGTGATCTGCGCCCGCGCCGCGCCGGCGAGCGCCAGGGCCGCGCCGCCGCCGGTGACCCGCGCCAGGAATGAGCGTCGATTGATCTTGTGTCCCGGTCTCATGGCTCCCCCCATGACCCTGACTCAGCACGCGAAGCCTCTGCCTGTTCAGGGCACGTGGCAAGCGATTTGTGACGGCGCCGGGGCGGGTCAGAACAAGGCGATCTCGGGCCTCGCGATCATCAGCCAGAAGATCGCGGCGACGGAGGCGAAGGCGGGAAAGCCGAACGCGAACCAGCGGCGGTACAGGTGGTGATAGGCCGCCGGCAGCGGTTCCCCGGCCGCCGCCGCCGCCCGCGCCAGGTCGCGCATCCGCGCCTGCATCCACACCACCGGCAGCCAGAAGGCGCCGGTGACCAAATAGAGCAGGATCGAGAGCGCGATCCAGCCTTCGCTCA
The DNA here is from genome assembly GCF_052387495.1 of Sphingosinicella sp. Classification (GTDB taxonomy): domain Bacteria; phylum Pseudomonadota; class Alphaproteobacteria; order Sphingomonadales; family Sphingomonadaceae; genus Allosphingosinicella. The sequence goes on from NZ_JBQTJC010000131.1 coordinate 5,380, forward strand.
GCGGATAGCCGATTTCGCGCGCGAGCAGCCAGCCCGTCACCGGCTGCGCCGCCACGGCGGTAGCCGTGAACACGAAATCGGCGATCACCACGATCCGCGCCACCCCGGCGATCAGCCGCGCGTCGCCGGTCCGGTGCGCGAGCAGCATGAAGAAGGCGATGCCCGCCCCCGTCCCGAGCAGCACCGCGGCGCCGATCACGTGCAGATATTTGAGGATGAAATAGGCCGTCATCTCTCGTCCAGCATCGCCAGCGTGACCAGATTCAGCGCGAGGATCGGCCAGATTTTCAGCATCGGCCCGATCGGCTCGGCCCACAGCCGCGGCAGCAGCAGCGAGCCGGCGAGCGCGTAGAACAAGGCGAGCGCCAGCGCCGCGAGCAGGGCCGGCCGCGCCGTCCGCCGGAAGAGGATGCCGACGCCGATCGCAAGGTCGGCGAGCGAGCCCGCGATCACCGCCGCGTCGCTGTACGCGCCCAGCCCCGCCTCGCGCAGCAGCGCCTCGCCGATCGCCCGCCCCGGCCCGAGCGAGATCAAGGCGGTCAGGATCCAGAAGGCCGCGAAGACGATCAGGATGAGCGGCTTCAGCAGATAGAGCCGCGCGAACCAGCGCTCCTGCACCGAAGCGGGCTCGGCGGCCAGCGCTTCGGCCAGCGAGCGCGGCGCGATCCCGGTCACCCGCATCCACTCGCCCGGATCGCCCACCGCGCCGCGTTCCAGCTCGCGCCGCGCGGTCGAGCGCAGCGGCGAACGCCAGCCCAGCCGCCCCGCGAGATCGCCCAGCCGATAGGCCATCCCGATCGCCCATCCCGGCAGCCGCAGCACCCGCGCCGGCGCCCACCCCAGCCAGCGCCGATAATGCGCAACCACATCCTCAACCGTCATCGCCTCGGGAAAAGCGAGATCGAGCGTCACCCGCGCCGGCGCCCCGGGTCGGATCAGCCGCGCCACCGTCTCCGCGACCTCGTCGAGCTGGACGATCTGGATCCGCCCCGCCCCCGCCTGCACCGGCGCGAACGGCAAGGCCGCCACCGCGCGAAACAAAGCGCTGCCGCCATAGGCCGCTCGACCGACCACCACCGCCGGACGCAATATCACCCAATCCAGCCCGCTCGCCTTCAGTCGCTCCTCGATCCGGTGCTTGCTTTGTGAGAACGGCGTCGGCGCGCCCGCGTCCGCCCCGATCGCCGAGACGTGGATCACCCGCCGCACGCCCGCCGCCTCGCAGGCGGCGTAGAGCGCCGCCGGCGCGCGCTCCTGCACCAAAGCGACATCGTCGCGCCCGCTGTCCTGCAGCACCCCGGCGGCATTGGCGACCGCGTCCACGCCCTTGAGCACCCCCGCCCAATCCTCGGGCCGGACCGCGACGCGCAGGTCGATCCGTATCACCTCGTCGGCATTGAGCCGCGCCGCCGCGGTCCCGCCGCCGCGCGCCACCGCGACGATTTCGATCCCGTCGCGCTTCAGCCGCGCCGCGATCGCCGAGCCGATCAGCCCGGTCGCGCCGAGAAGAAGAACGCGCATGCCTCCCGGGTGGACCCTAATGCCCCTGGTGGATGAGCGGCGCGTCGCCCGCGCAGATCACGCGCAGCGCGCTGATCCTGTCGTTCCACTCGCCGAGCGCGCGCGCGGCGCCGCGGTAGCTGCGCCGCGCGCCGCCGAAATTGATCCGGGCGTAGGCGAGCAGGCGGCAGCCGGAGGCGCAGGCGAGCGACGAGATGCTATTGTCCCGGTCCGCGCCGACCCATTCGACCGACGCCTCGGCGCGCACGTCCACGCGCCGGCCGCGATAATCCTCCTCCTCGAACGTGGCGCAGCCGCGATAGGAGATCTCGGGCGGCTCGCCGGCCTCCGGTACCTGGGTTGGCAGGCTATAGCGGTCGTGCTTGCCGGCCTTGCCCTTAGGCTCGTCCCACGCCGCCCCCGGCACCGCCGAAAAGACGAGGGCCGCTCCAGCCGCCGCGCCGGCGGCCAGCCACGCTCCGGCCGATCTCCTCCGCATCCTATCCTCCCCGAGTCGCTCGGACGGAAAGCTACCCTACCCGCGGCCCCGCGCCAAAGTCCGTTCCCTCGCCACCGTTGCTGGTCGCCGCGCCGGACCGTAAGGACCGCCGATGCTTATCGCCACCCAACTCGGCGCGGCCGCACTCCTCACCCTGGCGATGACGATCGTCCATGGCGCGGGCGTCGCCGGCATTGCCCACGGCCTCGGCCTCGATCGCCGCCGCATCGCGGGCGGGTTCCACCTTCGCACCGTGGTGATCCTCGCCGCGGTCGCGCTCATGCTGCTCGGCCTTCACCTGATCGAGATCGTCCTGTTCGGCCTCTTCTATTTCGCGGTCGGCGCGATCGGCTCGCTCGAGGAGGCGCTGTTCGTCTCGGCCTCGGCTTATTCGACCCTCGGCCATGCCGAATATGCGATTCCGGTCGAATGGCGGCTCCTCGGCGCGATCGAAGGCGTGATCGGCTTCCTGATGCTCGGCTGGTCGACCGCCTTCTTCGTCACCGACATGAACAAGCTGCTGCGCGAACCCTCCTGAATCGCCGCCCCCCGCTCAGCGCCCGCGCCGGGCGCGGCGCTCCGCCGCCCATTGCCGGACCAGCGCCGAGGTGCAGCCGGTCTGCCCTCCGGAGCCGACCACCGAGCAGCTGTCGGGCCGCATCGTCCGCGCGTCCTCCTCCAGGACGTCGTTGCGAGTCCCCCAGGCGATCTCCGCCGGCCGGTCGGTCCGCTCGCGCAGCGCCGGCGGGATTCGGTAGCGCTCCTCCTCGGGCCGCCGCGCGCAGACGACGATATCGTCCCCCTCCGGCTCCGGGCAGCGTTCCTCGCCATAGACGGTGATGTTGATCTGCCGGACGGGCCCGCCGTCGCGCTGGGCGGCGAAGGCGGCGGGTGCGGTCAGAAAAAGGACAAGCGCAAACAGGGGGCGGGGACGACCCATAACACCTCGCAAATCGTCCCCTGTCGCAGCCGCCTTGTGGCAGAGATCGCCGCGATGTCGAGCCCAAACCCGCTTCAGAGCAGAGCGATCAGCAGGAAGCCGCCGACCAGCAGCACGGTGAAGATCGTGCCGATCAGGTTCAGCCTTTTCTCGATGAAGCCCTGCATCCGCTCGCCGTAGCGCTTGAGCAGCCAGGCGATCAGGAAGAAGCGGGCGCCACGCGTGATCGTCGCGAGGATCACGAACAGCGGGAAATTATAGGCGAAGAAGCCGCTCGCGATGGTGACGATCTTGAACGGGATCGGGGTCAGCCCTTTGATCAGGATCACCCAGGCGCCGTAATGGTCGTACCAGGCGCGGAACTCGCCGATCGCGTCGTGGGCGCCGTAAAGGTTGATCAGCCACAGCCCGACGCTGTCGTAGAGGAAATAGCCGATGGCGTAGCCCAGCATCCCCCCCGCGACCGAGGCGATCGTGCACACCGTCGCGATCCAATAGGCCTGCTCGCGCCGCGCCAGGATCATCGGCACGAGCATCACGTCGGGCGGGATCGGGAAGATGCTGCTTTCCGCGAACGACACCGCCGCCATCGAGCGGATGGCGTGGCGGTGATGGGCGAGACGAAGCGTCCAGTCGTAAAGCGGTCGAAACATCCCGGCCCCGGTGATAGGTCGCCGGGGCTTAGCGGGGAATGCCGGGCCGCACTAGGGCCGGAATCCGGTCGGCTCTTCCTAGGAAGCGGGACGATCGCTGTTGAAGATGTCGGCGGCTGCTTTCCACTCGCCCGCGATGTTGCGCCACACAACGACATATTTGCCGGTATCGGTGACGCGCCCGTTCGGCCCGTCATAGGCCATGCGGTAAGTGCCGCGGTCGAGCGCCATGTCCCCGCCGGAAGCGACGACGATCTGCTCCGCCGCGAAGGTGAGCTCGAGGCCGGGTGCCGCCATCATGTCGCGCCAGACCTGCTCGATCGCCGGACGGCCGATCCCGGCCGGGGCGTTCGGCGGAAGCACGGCGCCGTCCTCGCTGTAAAGTTGCGCGATTCCGGCGGCGTCGCGATTGCGGACTAGCTCCAGCCAGCGTTCGGTGACGGCGCGGATCGCCGCCTCGTGATCGGCAGCGGCGGGCGCCGCCGCATTGGCTGCTCCGTTCGCGGTCGCCGCTTCGTTGGCCGCCGGCGAGCAGCCGGCCAGCGTCGCGCCGGCGAGAGCGCCCG
>NZ_JBQTJC010000132.1:0-7163 GCF_052387495.1 Sphingosinicella sp.
GGGCGGGGCGCGCCCCCGCGCACTGCCGCGGTCGCGGGCGGCCGGCGGCGCCCGGCGCTCGGGGGCAACGCACCGACCGACTCCACCGCGCAGCGCGCCCCCCTCGACGATGTCTGGGCGCGCCGGCCCTGGCCGGGCGACGAGTTCGTCCTCCCCTTCGGCCGGGCAAAGAAGACGCGCGAGGGCAGGGACATCACCATCGTCACCTGGGGCGCGATGGTGCCGCGCTGCGAGGAAGCGGCGAAGGATGTCTCGGCCGACGTGATCGACCTCAGGACGCTGATGCCGTGGGACCAGGAGATGGTGCTGGAATCGGTGCGGCGGACGCGGCGCTGCCTGATCGTCCATGAGGATCTGCGCACCGGCGGCTTCGGCGCCGAGATCGCCGCCGTCGTCGCCGACGAGGCCTTCCTCGATCTCGACGCCCCGGTCGCGCGGGTGACGATGCCGGACATTCCGAGCCCGCACAATCCGGTCCTGCTCGACTGGGCGGTGCCGTCAGCCGCGGACATCCGCGCGAAGATCGACGAGCTGGTGGGGTTCTGACCATGGCGCGCATCGTCATCCCGGCGACGGCCGGGACCTCGGGCCGGAAGAGGCTCTGCCAGGTGACCCGAGACCCCGGCCTTCGCCGGGGTGACGGCCTGTGGGGGCCGTCATGATCGACGTCGTCGTCCCCGAGGAGCAGGAGGGCACGAAGGCGGTCGTCCGCGCCTGGCTCAAGCAGGTCGGCGACCGCGTCGAGGTCAACGATCCGCTGGTCGAGCTCGAGACCGACAAGGTCGCGATGGAGGTTCCCGCCCCCGCCGCCGGCGTGCTGCGCGAAATCCTGCTCCATTCCAACGAGGACGCCGTCCCCGGCGCCATTCTCGGCCGCATCGCGCCGGTCGTGGAGATGGACTCAGATCGTTCCCCGGCGAAGGCCGGGGCCCAGCCCAGCAAGGAAACGCCTGGACCCCGGCCTTCGCCGGGGCACAGTGCGCAACAGGAAACCCGCCTCTCCCCCTCGGTCAAGCGCGCAGTCCTCCAGCACGATCTCGATCCCGCCCAGATCGAGGGCACCGGCCGAAACGGCCGCATCACGCGCGCCGACGTCGACCGCGCGATCGAGGCGGCGACGAAGGTCGGCCGTCCGGTCGAGGGGGTGATTCCCGGCGTCACGGGGGACATCCGATCGCACTTCGTCCCGCACGACCGAATGCGCCTCGCCATCGCCGAGAACATGCACGCCTCGGTCACGAACGCACCGCACGTCACCGCCGTCTTCGAGGCCGATTTCAGCGCGATCATCGCGCACCGCGACAAGCACAAGGCGGCCTATGCGAAGAAGGGCGTGAAGCTCACCTACACCGCCTATCTCGTCGCCGCGGCGGCCGAGGCGATGAAGGTCGCGCCGGCGATCAACAGCCGCTGGCATGACGACAGGCTGGAGCTTTACGACGACATCAACATTGGCGTCGGCACCGCATTGGGCGAGAAGGGGCTGATCGTCCCCGTCGTCCGGCAGGTGCAGCAATTGTCGCTGAAGGGCGTCGCCGCCCAGCTCGAGGAGCTGATCGAGAAAGCGAGGCGGGAGAGGCTGACCGGCGCCGACATCAAGGGCGGCACCTTCACCATTTCGAACCACGGCGTCTCCGGCTCGCTCTTCGCCGCGCCGATCATCATCAACCAGCCGCAATCGGCGATCCTCGGCGTCGGCAAGCTGGAGAAGCGCGTCGTGGTGCGCGAAGTGGACAAAGTGGACACGATTCAGATCCGCCCGCTCGCCTATGTCAGCCTCACCATAGACCATCGCGTAGTGGACGGGTATCAGACCAACGCTTGGCTGACGCGGTTCGTGGAGGTGCTGGAAAGCTGGCCGCTGGATTAGACTTGTCACGCCTCAACAGGAGGCGAAAGGATCAACGGATGACGGCAGCCAGACAGCTTATCCTGCCAGCGTTGCTTGTCCTGAGCAGTTCTTCAGTGGCGGCACTTGTTTCAAGCGCTCAGGGCGAGGAACGCCAAGCAAGGCCGGGTACTCGCTCGGTTGTCCAGATCGACCCCGAAAACAGAGTGGACGGGCCCTTGTTCAATCGCATGAGGGCCGCATTTGCAGCCGCCAACGAGGGTGATGGTCGCGCCTTCAATCGGTTTGTGGCCCCGGATGCGAATCTCGCGCTGCTATGGTTTTCCGGTACGGAGATTCAGCGGGCGCCACTTTCTGCCGAGACCATCCGGGCAGCAACGGCTAGCTGTATCGGTCCGATCTCTTACGACGAGGGACCGAACTGGGTGCAGTTGTCGTGGGTCTGCCGAGTTGATGGCGTCGGCCCTCTGGCGAGCATCATTACCTTCCGAGATAGTCCGGAACTTTCACTCACTGCGTGGTTCGAGAACGGCCTGATAACTAGGCTTGAAGCGATGGAGCCGCTCTCGATTCCAGGATGGCCTCGCTTAAGGATGAACGCCTTCAACGCCATACAGGCCGATCCTTCAGCATTTGCCCGATATCGACAGCCGATTCGCGCGCCCGGGAGCTGATGGTTAGCGACTGTCGACGGAGCCGCGGCTTGGCGCTACCAGGTCGATCTCGTACAGCCGCGGCCAGTATTTGCCGGTGACGAACAGGCGGTCGCGCTGGGCGTCGTAGGCGATGCCGTTGAGGACGTTGTCGCTGCCGCTGCCGTTCTCGATGGCGAGCGCGGTCAAGTCGATCCAGCCGGTCACGTTGCCGCTCGCGGGATCGATCCGGGCGATCATCGGCGTCTGCCAGACATTGGCGAGGATCTCGCCATTGACCCACTCCAGCTCGTTCAATCGCGGCACCGGCACGCCATTGTCGGTCACCGCGAGGCGCCGCCGTTCGGTCAGCGTCGCGGGATCGAGGAACCTCAGCTCGTGCGTGCCGTCGCTCATGATGATCTCGCGCCCGTTCTGGGTGAGGCCCCAGCCTTCGCCGTCATAGCGCCAGAGGCCGAGCCGCCTGAACGTCGCGCGGTCCCAGCGATAGCCGACCCCGTCCTGCCAGGTGATGCTGATCAGCTGGTCGCCCCAATCGACCAGCCCCTCGCCGAACAGGCCGCGCGGGATGCTGACCGATTGCAGCACCTCGCCGTCCTCCAGATTGACCCGGCGGATCGTCGATTGGCCGATCTGGCCGGTGCTCTCGTAGAGATGGCCGTCGAGCCAGAGCAGTCCTTGGGTGAAAGCGCGCGTGTCGTGCGGATAGGTGCCGACGACGCGATAGGAATAGACCGGTGTCTGGACCGGCGCGGTCGGCTGGGCGGGGGCGGAAGCGGGCGCCTGGCAGGCGACCAGCGACAGCGCGATAAGGGGTAGAAGCAGAAAGCGCATCGCGCCTCGATAGCCTAGCGATCGGTAGGTGTCCGCCCTAGGCGAACTACTCGCCACATGCCAGCGTCAACGTTTCGCTGCGGCTCTGGGCGCCATAGGTAACGGTCACTGTGATCTCGCCGGCGCAACCCACATCATTGAGCCAAAGCGCATTATAGGCGCGACCCGCCGGCGACGTCAGGACGGCGTTGAAGCGGCGCTGCCCGAGCAGACGCCCATTTTCGCTCCGGGCGACGATCCTCAATGGTCGTTCGATATAATGGTGGCCGTCAGCCCGAACTTCGGCGACGATAACGAGATCTTTCGCAGGCTCCTCGGCAGAGCCTTCGCCGATGATCGTATTCCAACCAGAAAAGTAATTGGGTGGCGAAATGTCGCGGGAAAGGCGGCCGGTTCCGTTGTAAAAAAGGTGCATGCGGACTTCGCCCAGTTCGGCGTGTGGTGTATCGGCAGCCTGCAGCGCTATCAGGGCCAGCGCGAGTTGGATCATGTCGCGGTATCACCTAAGGCTGGTTCATCGTCAGCAGCTCGTAGCTCGCCACCACTTCGTCCTTCTGGTTGTAGACATAGACCGCCCAGCGCACTTCGCCCATCTCTTCGTTGCGCACGCTGATCGACTTGACAGTCAGCTCAACCCGCATCGAATCGTCCGGATAAAGCGGCGTCTGGAAGCGCAGGCCCTCGAGCCCGGTGTTGGCGAGCACCGGCCCCGGATCGGGATCGACGAACAGCCCTGCGGCGAAGGAGAGGATCAGATAGCCGTGGGCGACCCGGCCGTCGAAGATCGGGTTCGCCTTCGCCGCTTCCTCGTCCATGTGGGCGTAGAAATTGTCGCCGGTGAAGGCGGCGAAATGCTCGATATCGTCGAGCGTCACCGTCCGGCTTTCGGTCTTCAGCGTATAGCCGATCTCCAGCTCCGAAATACGCTTGCGGAACGGGTGGACCTCGCCGGTCGGCTTGGCCGCGCCGGGGAGCCACTGGCCGGCCACCGCGGAGAGTATGTCCGGTGAGCCCTGGAGCGCGCTGCGCTGCATGTAATGCTTGACGCCGCGCACCCCGCCCATCTCCTCGCCGCCGCCCGCGCGGCCCGGCCCGCCATGGACGAGGACGGGGAGGGGAGAGCCGTGCCCGGTCGATTCTTTGGCGCTCGTGCGGTCGAGGATCACCATGCGGCCGTGATAGGCGCCGGCGCCGAGCACGAACTCCCGCGCCGCCTGCTTGTCAAAGGTGAAGAGCGACAAAGCGAGGCTGCCCATGCCGCGATTGGCGAGCGCGATCGCGTCGTCCAGATCCTTGTAGGGCATGATCGTCGACACCGGTCCGAACGCCTCCACATCGTGCACCGCGTCCGAATCCCAGGGGTTGTCGGAACGCAGAAGAATCGGCGCGATGAAGGCCCCGTCGCCGGGCACCGGCGACACATCCGGATCGCCCGCGACGATCCGCGCCGATTGCGCCAGCTCCGCCACCTTTGCCCGCACGTCGGCGAGCTGCGCGCGGCTGGCCAGCGCGCCCATCTGCACGCCCTCCTCGCGCGGGTCGCCGATCTTCACTCGAGCGAGCCGCTCGCTCAGCGCTTCCTGCACGGCGTCGAGATGCCCCGCCGGTGCCATCGCCCGGCGGATCGCCGTGCATTTCTGCCCCGCCTTGACCGTCATCTCGCGCGCAACCTCCTTGATGAAGAGGTCGAACTCCGGCGTGCCCGGCCCCGCGTCGGGGCCCAGGACCGAGGCGTTCAAGGAATCGCGCTCGGCGACGAAGCGGACGCTTTCGCGCGCGATCACCGGGTGCGATTGCAGCTTCATCGCCGTCGCGGCCGAGCCGGTGAAGCTGACCACGTCCTGGCAGGTGAGATGATCGAGCAGGTCGCCGACGCCGCCCATGATCAATTGCAGCGCGCCGTTCGGCAGCACCCCGGTCTCGAGCATGATCCGCACGCACGCCTCGGTCAGATAGCCGGTCGCCGAGGCCGGCTTGACGATCGCCGGCACGCCCGCGAGCAGGGTCGGGCCGAGCTTTTCCAGCATCCCCCAGACCGGGAAGTTGAACGCGTTGATATGGACCGCCGCGCCCTGCAACGGCGTGTAGACATGCTGGCCGACGAAGGTGCCGCCCTTGGACAAAGGCTCCATCGCCCCGTCGGTGAGGACATGGCCGTTGGGCAGCTCGCGCCGGCCTTTCGACGAGAAGGAAAACAGCGTGCCCGCCCCGCCCTCGATGTCGATCCAGCCGTCGCCGCGCGTCGCGCCGCTATTGTAGGAGAGCTCGTACAATTCCTCCTTGCGCGCCATCACCGCATTGGCGAGGTCCTTGAGCATCCAAGCCCGCTCGTGAAAGGTCATCCGCCTCAGCGCCGGCCCGCCGACCTTGCGGGCGTGATCGAGCATCGCCCTGAAGTCCAGCCCGCCGGAGCCGGTCTCCGCGATCACCTCGCCGGTGACGGCGCTGTGCACCGGGGCGAGCGAGCCGTCGCCCACGACCCAGGAGTCGGCGGCATAATTGAGCAGCTTGAGAGTCTTCATCGCGTCCCCTTAAAAGAAAATTCGCGCGACGGCACGGGCGATTGAGGAGAAGCGACGATGATCGATCCGGTAAGGCCCGTCACCCTGGTCGATATCGAGGCGGCCCGCGAACGAATCGCCGGCACCGTGCTGCGCACGCCTCTGGTCAGGCTCGATCTCGGCCCGGACGGACCCGACATCCGGCTCAAGCTCGAAAATCTGCAGCCGACCAATTCGTACAAGATCCGCGGTGCCGCCAATGCCGTCGGCCGGCTGAGCGAGGCGGAGCGGGCGCGGGGCGTGTGGACGGTGAGCGCCGGCAATGCCGGGCAGGGCGTCGCCTATGCCGCGCGGGCGGCGGGCCTCCCCTGCACGGTGGTGGCGATCGAAACCGCGCCACAGACCAAGCTCGACCGGATGGCGGCGCTGGGGGCGCGCATCGTCCCGGTGCCTTATGAGGTGGCGTGGCAGGCGGTCACCGATCATGAATATGAGGGCGTGGAGGGGCGCTTCATCCACCCCTTCGACAATCACGATTTCATCGCCGGCCACGCGACGATGGGCCTCGAAATCCTCGAGGACGCGCCCGATTCCGGCGTCGTGATCTGCGCGATCGGCGGCGGCGGGCTGATCAGCGGCGTCGGCAGCGCGATCAAGGCGCTGCGCCCGGAGATCCGGCTCTACGGCGCCGAGCCCGAGACGGCGGCGCCCTACGCCTTGTCGCGGCGCGAAGGCGGCCCGCGGCGCTTTCCCGGCTGGCAGGCCTCGTTCGTCGACGGCGCCGGCGGCCAGAGCGTGACCGAGCGGATGTGGGAGCGCATGCTGCCGCTGGTCGACGGCGCCATCGTCGTCACCCTCGACCAGACCCGTCACGCGATGCGTCTGCTCGCCGAGAAAGCGCGGGTGATCGCCGAGGGCGCCGGCGCGCTGTCGCTGGCGGCGGCGCTGACCGGCGAGGCGGGGGAGGGGCCGATCGTCTGCGTGGTCTCGGGCGGTAATATCGATCTCGCCAAGTTCGCCTCGCTGATCGCCGACTGACTCCCCTCCCTGGAAGGGAGGGGAACTTATTTGCCAGTGAAGTTCGGCTTCCTTTTCTCCATGAAGGCCGCGACGCCTTCGCGGTAATCGTCCGAAAAGCCGAGCTCGCGCATCGCGTCGCGCTGGAGGTTCAGCTCCTGCTCGAGATCGTGGTCCCAGCTCTCGCGCAGCATCTTCCTAATCCGGGCGAGGCCGCGCGTCGGCCCGCTCGCGAAGCGTCCGGCAAGCGCATCGACCTCGGCATCGAGCGCCTCGTCGTCCACCGCCTTCCTTATCAGCCCCCATTCC
>NZ_JBQTJC010000133.1:0-7381 GCF_052387495.1 Sphingosinicella sp.
ATCGAACCCCTGACCTCTGCAGTGCGATTGCAGCGCTCTCCCAGCTGAGCTACGGCCCCGTGCCTTTCGGGGCGCCTCAGATAGCGACGGCTCCGCTCCGATGCAATGGCCCCGATTCAGGCGCTCCGCCCGGCCCGCGCGACGCGCCGTCCCGGTCATCGGAACAGCCCCCTTTTCTCCTTCGTTCTAAGGGCGGGAATCGCCCTCAATTCAAGGAGATCAGCCATGGCATATGACGACCGCTATTCCGACCAGGAACGGCGCCGCCGCGAGGCGCGCCGCGAACCCTGGGGCGAGCGCGAAACCGCGTGGCGCGGCGACGCGAGCTTCGGCGGCGGCTGGGGCAACCAGATCGCCCGGCCCCAGCGGCTCGGCGACCGCTCCCAGCGCGACTATGACGATCCTCATTATGGCGAGGAGCGCTACGGCGCCGGCGAGGCCGCGGGCTATGGCGCGCGCGGCCATGGCGGCCCGGAGATGGACAGCGACCTCACTTATGGCGGCCCGGGCTTCGACGCCAGTTTCGGGACCGGCCCGCGCTTCGACCGCGCCGATGTCGGCAGCATCGGTACCCACGGCGTCCATCAGGTTGCTTCCGCCTCGAGCCCCGCCTACGGCTTCGCCCCGGCGGGCTGGAGCAGCAGCGCGCGCGCCCACGCCATCCGCGCCCGCGATCCGCATTATCGCGAATGGCGCCGCCGCCAGATCGAAGCGCTCGACCGCGACTATGACGAGTATCACAGGGAGCATCAGTCGCGCTTCGACCGGGAGTTCGGCGCCTGGCGCGAGCGGCGCGGCGCCCAGCGCGAGGCGCTCGGCCGCGTCAGCGAGCATATGGAGGTGGTCGGCTCGGACGGCGCGCATGTCGGCACCGTCGATTGCACGCGCGGCGACGACATCGTCCTCGCCAAGAGCGACGAGAATGCGGGCGGAGTCCATCACCATATCCCGTGCGGCTGGGTGGACAATGTTGACGACAAGGTGAAGCTCAACCTCACGGCCGAAGAGGCGATGAAGCGTTGGCGCGAGGAGGGCCGCAGCCGGGCGCTGTTCGAGCGGCCGGATTCCGGCAGCCGCGGCCCGCACATGCTCAACCGGAGCTTCTCGGGCACCTATGACGAGGAATAAGGCGCCCGCGCTTTGACTCCGTCCGCCATCCCGGCGCAAGCTGGGATGACGGAGGAGTTCCCCACATGACCAACCGCGCCTGGCATCTGATGTCGCGTCCCGCCGGGATGCCGACCATGGACGATTTCGCCCTCAGGGACGCGCCGCTGCCCGAGCTTCAGGACGGCTGGGTCCGCGTCGAGAACAAGTGGCTCTCGGTCGATCCTTACATGCGCGGGCGGATGAACGACGTGAAGAGCTACGTCCCGCCCTTCGCGCTGGGCGAGCCGATGCAGGGCGGCGCGGTAGGCAAGGTCGTCGAGAGCCGCTCGCCACACTTCAAGGAAGGCGAGACGGTCTTCCACATGCAGGGCTGGCGTGAGCAGGCCGCGGGGCCCGCCGAGCAGTTCAACAAGGTGCCGCCGCTCCCTGTCGAGGACCATCAGTGGCTCGGCAATCTCGGCCTCACCGGCGCCACCGCCTATTTCGGCCTGTTCCGGGCGGCGCAGGCGAAGGAAGGCGACATCGTCTTCGTCTCGGCCGCGGCCGGCGCGGTCGGCTCGGCTGTCGTCCAGATCGCCAAGGCCAAGGGCATGACCGTGATCGGCTCCGCAGGCGGTGCCGACAAATGCGCATGGGTGCGCGAGCTCGGGGCCGACGCCGCGCTCGATTACAAATCCGGCCCGATCGTGAAGCTGCTGACCGAGGCGGCGCAAGCCTTGGGCTCTGGGGGCATCGACGTCTATTTCGACAATGTCGGCGGCGACCATCTCGACGCCGCTTTCGCGACCGCGCGGCAGAATGCCCGCTTCGCGATCTGTGGGATGATCGAGGATTACAATACGGGCTCGAGCCACGCCTTCCGCTACATCATGCGCATCATCGCCGCGCGGATCATGCTGAAGGGCTTCATCTACACCGATTATTTGCCGGAAATGGCGGAGTTCTACCGCGAGATGGGCGGGTGGATCGCGAGCGGCCAGGTCACCTCGCGCGAGACGGTCCGTGACGGGATCGAGGCGGCGCCGCAGGCCTTCCTCGATCTCTTCACCGGCGGCAATACCGGCAAGATGCTGGTCCGGCTCTAGGCGAGCGCCTTCGCGCGTTTGCCGATCGTGCGCAGGTCTTCGACGAAGCGGGCATATTCCGCCTCCTTGTCGTCCCGCACGCGTAGCAGGAAGCTGGGATGGACGGTGACCCAGGTCTCGCCGCCTTCCGGCAATTCATGCGGGCGGCCGCGCAAGCCTGAGATCGTCACCACCTTGCCGAACAAGGCACGCGCCGCAGTCGCGCCGAGCGCGACGGTGAGCGGCGGCTTGATCAGCGCCAGCTCCTGCTGGAGCCACCAGCGGCAGGCGGCGATCTCGCCGCCGTCGGGCTTGTCGTGGATCCGCCTCTTGCCGCGGCGGACGAACTTGAAATGCTTGACCGCGTTGGTGACGTAGGTCCGCTTGCGGTCGACGCCGGCGTCGATCAGCGCGCGGTCGAGCAATTGCCCGGCGGGGCCGACGAAGGGCTTGCCGGCCAGATCCTCCTGGTCGCCCGGCTGCTCGCCGACGAACACGATCCGGGCGTCGAGCGGGCCTTCGCCGAACACGGTCTGGGTGCCGCATTTGTAGAGCTCGCAGCGCGTGCAGCCCATCGCCTCGTCGCGGATCGACGCCCAGCTCTTCCCGACATTGTCCCCGACCCGAGCCGCCGCCGCCGCGACCATCTCCGTCTCCCGCGCCTGCGCGCCCTTGAGCAGCTGCGGGACCAACGCAGTCTCGGGCATGTTTTTCCAATATTTGCGCGGCATCTCCTTGAGCATCGCCCCCACCTTAACGCGCGCCGGGTTGAAGATCGCCGCATAATAGGTCTTCCACACCGCCTCCGCCGGGTCGCCGTCCGGCGCCTCGGCCTTCGACGCGCCGGGTCCCTCGGTCAGCATGGCGCCGTCCCAGTGCAGCGACAGATGGGGGGTCAGGATCGACCAGCGCATGCTCGCGAAGCGGCGGACGAAGAAGCCGGCATTGGCGCGGACGATATGATGCTCGGGCTCGAACCACGCGACGTAGCGGGGCCCGCCATCGTCGGCCACCTCGCGGAAGCGCAGGAAGGCGCGCATCTTGTGCATGTCGCGCCGCACCGCCTTCGCCATCAGCTCGAGTCGCCTTAGCAGCGGATCGGCGCCGTCCTCCATCGCCCGCGGCCGGTCGCGCAGCCGGCACAGGAAGGCGTAAAGCAAGGCGAAGCGCTCGGGATCGCGATGGCACACGACCGCTTCGGCGAGCTCGAGGAAGGCGCGCGGCACCGAGAACGCCCCGGGCAGCGCGGGCGGGGCGGGGGCGGGTGCCTCGAACAAATCCGCCTCGCCGGCGACCTGCCAGACGACCTCCTCCGGCGCGACGCGGATCATCGCCAGCGCCCGCGCCGCGTCGCGCCAGCCTTCGAAATCGTCGGAAGCGGCGAGGCGCACCGCGCGGATAGGCCGCCGTTCGAATGCGCGTGTGGCCATCCTCGTCTCCCTTCCTCGGCTCAACCGGCGAACAGCTCGAGCTGTTCCGTCTTCGTTCGCGGCAGCGGAACCGCGGCATCGGCCAGCGCGACCGGCCGCCAGTCGGCGGCGATCAGGAAGGGGCGGAGCTTTGCGATCGAGACGGTCAGTCGCGCGACGTCGTCCAGTCGCAGGCGCCGGTGCCTGCGCGCGGCGAGAATTTTGTCGACGGCGCGGACGCCGAGGCCGGGCACACGCAGCAGCGCCTCGCGGGGCGCGCGATTGACGTCCAGCGGGAAGAAATGGCGGTGGCCCAGCGCCCAGGCGAGCTTGGGATCGATATCGAGCGGCAGGTTGCCGCCCGGCGCGATGGCCGCGGCCACTTCCCGGCTGGAAAAGCCGTAGAAGCGCATCATCCAGTCGGCCTGGTAGAGCCGGTGCTCGCGCAGCAAAGGCGGGCGAACGAGCGGCAGCACCGCGCTCGCGTCCGGAATCGGCGAGAAGGCCGAATAATAGACGCGGCGCAGGCGGAAGCGGTCGTAGAGCGTCGCGGCGCGGGCGACGATCGCGGCGTCGGTCGCCGCGTCCGCGCCGACGATCATCTGGGTCGACTGGCCCGCCGGCGCGAAGGCCGGCGCCGAATTGTAGTGGCGCATGGCGTCCGTGCCGTCGACGATCGCCGCCTTGACCTTGCCCATCGCGCTTTCGATCCGGCCGCCGTCCTTTTCCGGCGCCAGCCGGGCGAGCCCCGCCGCGGTCGGCAGCTCAACGTTGATCGAGACCCGGTCGGCGAAGAGACCGGCCTGGTGCACGAGCTCCGGATCGGCGTCGGGGATCGTCTTCAGGTGGATGTAGCCGCGAAAATCGTGATCCTCGCGCAGCGCCCGGGCGACCGCGACGATCCGCTCCATCGTGTAGTCGGGCGAGCGGATGATGCCGGAGGAGAGGAATAGGCCCTCGATATAGTTGCGTCGATAGAAGGAGAGGGTGAGCGCGACGACCTCGTCCACGGTGAAGCGCGCCCGCCGCACGTTCGAGCTCTTGCGATTGATGCAATAATGGCAGTCGAAGATGCAGGCGTTGGTCAGCAGGATCTTGAGCAGCGAGATGCAGCGCCCGTCCGGCGCGTAGGCATGGCAGATGCCCATGCCTTCGGTCGAGCCGATCGCACCTGAATTTTTTGGCCCGCCGCGGCTGTCGCGCTTCGTCGTACCCGACGACGCACATGACGCATCATATTTCGCGGCGTCGGCGAGGATGGCGAGCTTCTGCTGGACGTCGAGCGCTGGCATCCGTTCACTATATGTTCTCCAACGCTTTCTGTCGAGGGGCGGGAGGCGCCTAAGCGGTTGAAACGGCTTCGCGGCGCGCCCGGGCGGTGGCGAGGGCGCGGCCGAGCGACTGGACCCCGTACGGCTTGGCGAGAGTCTCGAACTCGGTGGCGCCGCCATTGGCGACCTGCTCGCTATAGCCCGAAGCGAGCAGCACCGGCAGGTCCGGCCGCAGCTCGCGGGCGCGGCGGGCGAGCGCGATGCCGTCCATGCCGGGCATGACCACATCGGTGAAGAGCAGGTCGACCGGCTCGTTTTCGAGCACCAGCAGCGCCGCCTCGCCCGAAACGGAGCTGAGCACGCGATAGCCGAGCTCGGCGATCAGGCTTTCGGCGAAGTCGCGGACCTGGTCGTTGTCCTCCACGAGCAGCACCGTCGCGCCGCGGCCGGCCGCGAGACCGGCCTCGATCGGGGGAGCCGTCGGGATCGCCGCGCGAGCGCGGGGAAGCAGGAGATGCAGCGTTGTTCCCTCCCCGACGGCCGATTCGATCTCGGCCCGGCCGCCGGACTGGGCGGCGAAGCCGTGGATCTGCGAAAGGCCGAGTCCCGTCCCCTTGCCGACGGGCTTGGTCGTGAAGAAGGGATCGAACACCCGCTCCAGCACCTCGGCCTCGATGCCCGCGCCGGTGTCGCTGAGCGCGATGCAGACCATGTCCGGATCGCCCGCCTCACCCGGGATGTTGCGCGACGACAAGATGAGTCGTCCTCCGCCCGGCATCGCGTCGCGAGCGTTGATCGCGGCGTTGAGCAAAGCGGTCTCGAGCTGGGCCGAATCGACCTCGACGGGCCACAGACCCTTGGCGAGATCCAACGTCACCTCGATCCGGCTGCCGATCGTCCGCGCCACCACCTCGGCGAAGGCGTCGAGCCGTAGGTTCAGGTCGATCGTCTCGGGCTTGAGCGGCTGCCGGCGGCCGAAGGCGAGCAGGTGGCTGGTCAGCGTCGCCGCCCGGTCGGCCGTCTCGATGATCGCCATCAGGTAGCGCTCGCGTTTCTCCGCGCTCAGATCGGTGGCGCGCAGCAGTTCGGCCGAGCCGCGGATCACGGTCATCAGATTGTTGAAATCGTGGGCGATGCCCCCGGTCAGCTCGCCGATCGCCTGCAGCTTCTGCGCCTGGAAGAGCGAGGCTCGCGCCTCCTCCAGCTCCTCCTGCGCCTTGCGCCGTTCGGTCGCGTCGCGGGTGACCTTGGCGAAACCGATGTGGCGGCCATGGTCGTCGTGGATCGGGTCGATCAGAACGTGCGCCCAGAAGCGGCCGCCGTCCTTGCGGACGCGCCAGGCCTCCTTTTCATATTTGCCTTCTTCGAGCGCGGTTCGCAGCGCGCGCGCCGGCTCGCCGCTCTCGCGGTCCTCCTCGGTGTAGAATTGCGAGAAATGGCGGCCGACGATTTCGTCCGCTTTATAGCCCTTGATCGCCTCCGCCCCCGCATTCCAGTTGGAGACATAGCCCTCTGGATCGAGCATGTAGATGGCGTAATCTTTAACCCCCTGGACGAGCAGCCGGAACTGCCGCTCGCTCGCGTGGAGCGCCCGCTCGGCCTCGCGCCGCTCGGTGATGTCGCGGGTGATCTTGGCGAAGCCGATCAGCCTGCCATTGTCGTCCCGGATCGGATCGACGACCGCATTGGCCCAGAACAAGGTCCCGTCCTTGCGGACACGCAACCCTTCCGCTTCGAACCGCCCCTCGCGCGCCGCCGTCGCCAGCGCCCGTTGGGGCAGGCCGGATGCGCGGTCCTCCTCGGTAAAGAAGCGCGAATAATGCTCGCCGATGATCTCCTCGGCCTCGTAGCCCTTCAGCCGGCGTGCGCCGGCATTCCAGCTCGCGATCCTGCCGTCGGGCTCCAGCATGTAGAGGGCGTAATCGGTGACGGCGTTTACCAGTAGCTGAAAGCGCTGGTCGAGGACGTGCCTGCTGAAAGAAGTCTGTCCGTCCATCGGCGCCCGTTCTGGGGGGCCGGCACAAATGTTCCGAACCCGAAGTTCAACGATCCCCTACCGCAAAAAATCCAGCGGACAAGGGGCCTTAGCCGAGGTTTACCGACCCCTTTGGCCAACGAAGAGCCCTCCGAAAGCCAAGGGGGCGAGGCTGTCGGAGGGCTCTGGTCGCGCCGGCCGCGTCTCTCTCAATCGGCGGCCGTCCATCGAGGTTGTAACGAAAGCCGCGCGGACGGGTTCCTTGGGCTTCGCGCCTGCGGAGCTTCGCGCGCCGCGAGGCGCTTCCGCGCGCCCGCGTCCGGGCTGAATTCCGATTCGCCCTAGTCCGTCGCGCGGCCGCGCCAGAAGCGCGGGCTGAAGAAAGTTTCGCTCGACTGCGACTTGAGCACGGTGCGGCGGAAGAGGCGCGCCGAGCTGCGAATGATCAGCACGATCCAGAGCAGGTGCCATGCGAGCGCGACGAGGTGCGGCCACAGCGCTTCCGATTCCGAGGCCATCGCGATCATCGCCATCGGCGAGCTGAACGGGAAG
>NZ_JBQTJC010000134.1:0-2011 GCF_052387495.1 Sphingosinicella sp.
CGAGGACGCGGTCCTCCATCGCCGGATAGAGGATCTCCTCGACCGCGGGCGCGAGACGATGAATCTCGTCGATGAAGAGGACGTCGCCATCCTCGAGATTGGTGAGCAAGGCGGCGAGATCGCCCGATTTGGCGATCACCGGCCCGGAGGTGGCGCGAAAGCCGACGCCGAGCTCACGCGCGACGATCTGGGCCAGCGTGGTCTTGCCGAGCCCCGGCGGGCCGAAGAAGAGGACATGATCGAGCGCGTCGCCCCGCCCCTTCGCCGCCTCGATGAACACCCGCAGATTCTCCCGCGCCGCTTTCTGCCCGACGAACTCGTCGAGCGTCTTCGGCCGCAACGCGGCGTCCAGGTCCTCGGGACGGCGCTCAGGCGTGGTGAGGCGGTCAGGGTCGGTCATTACGCCCTTCCTGGCGGCGGCGGCGGCGCTCTTCCGGACTGAGATAGGCCGGATCGACGACGAACTGGTCGTAGAATGACGGATCGCGCTGTCCACGACGGAAGATGGGCGCCGGACTTTGGCGCCTGGCCTCAGCCATCAGGATCAACTCGCCACGTGAGCTGCGCTTCAAGGCTCCAACCACGAAGACCGGTCCCTCCGTCGGCCCCAGGTCCACACAATTTTCGCCCACGGCCGCCTCGCCGAGCCGGATGCGCACATATCCGTCGTTCGATACGCCCCGCTCGCCGCTAAGTAGCTGCGCCCGGATGGAGCCTGTCGTGCGTATCTCTTCGGGAGAGATGCTGACGAGCAACTGCACCGAATCGCCAGTGAGAGCGGGACGGTCATAAGAGAAATAGCTGCGCCTGTTGCTGGGGTCAGTGCAGGCCGAGGCTGCCCCGGCGGAACCGGCATAGGCAGCGACTGCAGCCGCGATGAATAGCATCCGGCTCATTTCGCCGCCTTTTTGAGCGCGAGGCGGACGAGGGCGTCGAGGGTGGCTTCGGGGCCGAGCTCGGCTTCGGCCCTGGCGACGGCGGCTGAGGCTTCGCTGGGGCGGAAGCCGAGGTTGGCGAGGGCGGAGACGGCGTCCTGGGCGTGGCCGCCGGTTGGCGCGGCGGGACCTCCGGGGCCGAGGGCGATGCCGCCGGCCATGTCCTTCAATTCGTTGACGATGCGCTGCGCGAGCTTAGGGCCGACGCCCTGGGCGCGGGCGATCATGGCGTGGTCGCCGCTCGCCACCGCGCGGTGGACCTCGTCGATGGTGAGCGCGGAGAGGATGGCGAGCGCGACCCGGGCGCCGACGCCCTGGACCGAGACGAGCAGCCGGAACCAGTCGCGCTCGGCGGCGCTGGCGAAGCCGACGAGGCGGATGAAATCCTCGCCGACCAAAGTCTCGGTGTGGAGCACGACCTCCTCGCCGATCGCGCCCAGCTGAGAGAGCGTCCGGGTCGAGGCCGAGACGAGATAGCCGACGCCGCCTACGTCGATCACGGCATGGTCGGCGCCGAAACTGTCCAGCAGCCCCCGCAGCCTCGCGATCATGCGTCAGTCCCAGCCAAAGGTGACAAAAGTCCAGCATCCATAACGGAAAAAAGCTCCCCCCGGCGAGCGATCGTCTTTGGCAGCAATATGCGTTCGAAAAGCGGAGGGATCGAGGTCACGGCCGGTACATAAGCGGAACGGGCAAGTGTAGGAAAGCGAAAGTTCAGCCCACCCGCCGCGCCGTGGCGAGATGATGGGCGTGGGTGATCGCGACCGCGAGCGCGTCGGCGGCGTCGGCGCCGGCGATCTTCGCGCCGGGGAGCAGGCGCTGAACCATGAAGTGGACTTGCGCCTTCTCCGCGCCGCCGGTGCCGACCACCGCTTTCTTGACCAGCCGCGCCGCATATTCGCCGACGGCGAGGCCGCGCCGCGCCGCGGCGAGCAGGACGACGCCGCGCGCCTGGCCGAGCTTCAGCGTGGATTGGGGATTTTCGTTGAGGAAGACCTCTTCGACCGCCGCTTCGGCTGGCGCGTGCGCCTCGATCACCGCGCCGAGCAACTCGTCGAGCCGCACCAGCCGCGCGG
>NZ_JBQTJC010000135.1:0-4364 GCF_052387495.1 Sphingosinicella sp.
GCACGCGCAAGGTCACGAGCAGCGCGTAATCGCGCTCGTAGACATAGTTCATCAGCCCCATGACGAGCAGCCGGTCCGGCACCGGATAGTGGAGCGGCCCGGCCTGCCAGCCCTGCGGCAGGCGCCAGGTCACGCGCGGCTCGGCGCCCGCGTCGCCGGGATTGCGCCAATAGCCGTGCCAGCCCGGCGCCGGACGCATGTGGAAGGCGAGCGTGACCGTCGAGCCCGGAAGCACCGCCTGAGTCTCCGGCACCAGCGCGACGCTCATCCGCAGCGGCTGAGCATGCGCCCCCGTGGCGCCGCCGAGCAGCGCCAGAACGAAAAGCAGGAAGCCCCCGAGCCGAGTCACCGGCGCGCTATAGCCGCAAGCGTCGCGTGCCGGGAGGGGGATGCTTCCCAGCCTCGGCGACCCCGTCTAGCATTCGGGCATGACCTCCGCCCTTCCCGACCGCATCCGGCTCCCGCTCGATTTCGATGCCGGGGCGCTCGCGGCCGATCTCGCCGCCTTCGGCGAGCAGGACTGGACGCGGCATTTCGTGCGCGACAATTATGAGGGCGCCTGGGCGGCGCTGCCGCTGCGCGCGGCGGTGGGCGAGACGCATCCGACGCGGATGATCGGCGTCCTGCTCTTCGAGCACGAATTCGCCGACACGCAGTTGCTCGACCGGGCGCCCGCCATCCGTGCCGCGCTCGGACGCTTCCGATGTCCCTTGAAGTCGGCACGCCTGATGCGGCTCGGCGCCGGCGCGCGGATCCGGGAGCATGTCGATCCCGAGCTCGATGCGGGCGAGGGCCGCGCCCGGCTGCACGTGCCGCTCACCACCAACCTGGACGTGACCTTCCTGCTCGCCGGCACACGGATCGAGATGACGCCGGGGTCCACCTGGTATCTCCGGCTCACCGAGCCGCACGCGGTCAGCAATGACGGCGCCGGCGACCGCGTGCATCTGGTGATCGATGCGGTGGTCGACGACTGGCTGGGCGGGATGCTGCGCGCCGCCGCCTAGCGGCTGGCAAGGGGAGCGGAAGGCGCGGGAAGCCAGCTCGCCGGCAGCGGAGCCGCGACGGCGATGCAGGAGAGCAGGACCGCGATGATGAGCGCGCGCATGCCAGCGAGATGACCCGCCGAAGCGGCCAAGTCGATGGAAGAACGGGGTTAATTTCCGGCTGACCCGGTTCGGGACGGTCCCGTGCCGAAAGCTTAGTCGAGGTTCGGACGCAGCCAGCGCTCGGCTTGCTCGACACTGACGCCGCGTCGGGCGGCGTAATCCTCGAGCTGGTCGCGCCCGATGCGGGCGACGCCGAAATAATCGCTGTCGCGGTGGCCGAAATAGAAGCCCGAGACGGCGGACGCCGGCCACATCGCGAAATTGTCGGTGAGGGTGACGCCCGCGGGCTCGCCGCCCAGCATCTGGAAGAGGACCGGCTTTAGGCTGTGGTCCGGGCAGGCCGGATAGCCGGGTGCGGGGCGGATGCCGGCATAGGTTTCGCGGATCAAATCCTGATTGGTGAAATGCTCGTCGGGCGCGTAGCCCCAGATCGAATTGCGGACATGGGCGTGGAGCGTCTCGGCGAAGCTCTCGGCGAGGCGGTCGGCCAGCGCCTTCAGGAGGATGTCCGAATAATCGTCATTCTCGGCCTTGAACCGCTCCAGGTGCTGGTCGATGCCGTGGATCGCGACCGCGAAGCCGCCGAGCCAGTCCTCGCCCGCGGGATCGATGAAGTCAGCGAGGGACATATTCGGCCGGCCCTCACGCTTTTTGATCTGCTGGCGCAGCATGGGAAGGCGGGTCTCGTCGTTTCCGACGAGGACCAGGATGTCGTCGCCCCCCCCAATCTCCAAATCCCGGCGGCAGCGCCAGAGGCCGACAGTCGCGCGCGGCACCAGCCAATGCTCGGCGACGATCCGGTCGAGCATGGCCTGCGCGTCGGCGAAGAGGTTGCGCGCGCTCTCGCCGACCACCTCGTCCTCAAGGATGGCGGGATAGGTTCCGGCCAGCTCCCAGGCGCGGAAGAAGGGGGTCCAGTCGATGCCGTCGCGCAACTCGCGCAGCGGCCAGTCATTGAAGCTCTGTACGCCGGGGCGCGCGGGAGCCGGCGCCTTGCCCGCGGGATCGTAGGCGAAGGCGTTGGCGCGCGCCTCTTCGAGCGTGGCGAGCTCGTTCTGACCCTTGTTCGCCCGCGTTTCGCGGACCTGCGCATATTCGGCGGCGGTCTTCTCGACCAGCGGCACCTTCTGCGTGTCCGAGACGAGACTGGAGGCGACGCCGACCGCGCGGCTGGCGTCGAGGACGTGGATCACCGGCCCGTCATAAGCGGGATCGATGCGGATCGCGGTGTGGACCTTGCTCGTCGTCGCGCCGCCGATCAGAAGCGGCACCTTGAAGCCGGCGCGAGTCATCTCCTCGGCGACCGTCACCATCTCGTCGAGCGACGGCGTGATCAGGCCGGAGAGGCCGATCATGTCGGCCTGGTTGTCGTTCGCGGTCTTGAGGATATCCTGCCAGGGCACCATCACGCCCAGGTCGATCACCTCGTAGCCGTTGCACTGGAGGACGACGCCGACGATGTTCTTGCCGATATCGTGGACGTCGCCCTTCACGGTCGCCATCACGATCCGGCCCTTGGCGGTGGAGACGCCGCTCGCCTCCTTCTCCGCCTCGATGAACGGGATGAGGTGCGCCACCGCCTTCTTCATCACGCGCGCCGATTTCACCACCTGCGGCAGGAACATCTTGCCCGAGCCGAACAGGTCGCCGACGACGTTCATCCCGTCCATCAGCGGCCCTTCGATCACCTCGATTGGACGCGGCGCCTTTTGCCGACACTCCTCGGTGTCCTCGACGACGAAGGCGTCGATGCCCTTGACCAAGGCATGCTCGAGCCTTTTCTCGACCGGCCAGCCGCGCCATTCGGCCTCGGCTTTCTCGCGGACCGGGTCCGAGCCGAGATATTTTTCGGCGAGCGTGACCAGCCGCTCGGTCGCCTCGTCGCTTCGGTCGAGGATGACGTCCTCGCAGGCCTCGCGCAGCTCGGGGTCGATCGTGTCGTAGACGTCGAGCTGGCCGGCATTGACGATCGCCATGTCGAGCCCGGCGGGAATGGCGTGATAGAGGAAGACCGAGTGCATCGCGCGGCGCACCGGCTCGTTGCCGCGGAACGAGAAGCTGAGGTTCGAGAGGCCGCCGGAGAGGTGGACGTGCGGGCAGCGTTCTTTGATCTCCTTGCACGCCTCGATGAAGTCGAGGCCGTAGCGGCGATGCTCGTCGATCCCGGTCGCGACCGCGAAGATGTTGGCGTCGAAGATGATGTCCTCGGGCGGAAAGCCGTTCGCGACGAGGAGCTTGTAGGCGCGCTCGCAAATCTCGACCTTGCGCTCCTTCGTGTCCGCCTGGCCGCTCTCGTCGAAGGCCATGACGACGACTGCCGCGCCGTAATCGCGGACCTTGGCGGCGAGGCGCAGGAACTCCTCCTCGCCCTCCTTCATGCTGATCGAATTGACGATCGGCTTGCCCGAGACGCATTTCAGCACCGCCTCGATCACCGTCCATTTGGAGCTGTCGATCATGATCGGGACGCGGGCGATGTCGGGCTCGGCGGCGATCAATTTCAGGAAGGTGGTCATGGCGAGCTCGGCGTCGAGCAGGCCCTCGTCCATGTTGACGTCGATCACCTGGGCGCCGTTCTCGACCTGCTGGCGCGCGACCTCGACCGCGGCGGCATAGTCGCCGGCCATGACCAGCTTCTTGAAGCGGGCGGAGCCGGTGACGTTGGTCCGTTCGCCGACATTGACGAAGGCGCTGCTGGCGGGCGTGGTCATCTGCGTCAGGCGGCGAGAATCATCGGCTCGATGCCGGCGAGGCGGGTGAGGCGCTCGACGGCCGGAATGGCACGGGGCGTGTAGCCGCGCACGGTGTCGGCGATCGCCTTGATGTGCGCCGGGGTGGTCCCGCAGCAGCCGCCGACGATGTTGACGATGCCCTGCTCGGCCCAGTCCCGCACCTGCCGCGCGGTGGTTTCCGGGCATTCGTCATAGGCGCCGAGATCGTTGGGCAGGCCGGCATTGGGATAGGCCATGACCAAAGTGTCGGCGAGGCCGTTGAGCGCGGCGATATGGGGCCGAAGCTGCGCCGCGCCGAACGAGCAGTTGAGCCCGATGGTCAGCGGCCGCGCGTGCCGCACCGAGGCCCAGAAGGCTTCGATCGAATGGCCGGAGAGGTTGCGCCCGGAAAGATCTGTGATCGTCATCGAGAGCATGATCGGCAGCTCCGGATCGACGCGGCGCGCGGCGTGAATCGCGGCCTTGGCGTTGAGCGTGTCGAACACGGTCTCGATCAGGACGAAATCGATCCCGCCTTCGACGA
>NZ_JBQTJC010000136.1:0-6916 GCF_052387495.1 Sphingosinicella sp.
CTGCGGGTCATCGTCCTCGACACGCTCGAGCCGGGGCGGCACGGCGGCAATTTCTGCGCGCACCGCGCCGCCTGGCTGACGGCACGGCTCGATGAGGCGCCGGATCGGCCGACCCTGATCGCGCTCCACCATCCGCCCTTCGACACCGGCATCCCCTGGCTCACAGAGGATCCGGACGCGCTCTGGGTCAGCCGGCTGCGCGAGATTGTGGAAGGGCGGCGCAACATCGTCGCGATGGTCTCCGGCCACGTCCACCGCCCGATCTTCACCGCCTGGAGCGGCATTCCGCTGATGATCTGCCCCTCGACCGCGCCGCAGGTCGCGCTCGGCCTCGGCCCGATCGATCCCGACCGGCCCGACGACCGGCCGATGATCGTCGCCGACCCGCCGGGCTTCGCGCTCCACCATTGGGACGGCCGCCGCCTCGCCAGCCATTTCGACACGGCTGAAGATCACGAAATCCTCGCCCGCTACACCCCCAAGCTCCAGCCCCTGGTCCGCATGCTGGTGCGGGAGAAAGAGGGGAGCACTTTGCTCGATCTGGGGTGAACGAGGCCGGAGCAGATTCCGAAATGCCGCATTGGAATCTCTATGAAGCGTGATGACGTCTTCGTCTGGAATTCGCTCGGAAGCCTGGCCCTTGTTTTGATCGTCTCCGGGGCGGCGCTGATCATTACATCAAGCGGGCACTCTCTTTGGGATTACCTCAAGATTGGAGCCGGCACTGTTCTCTGCCTCTCAGCGGTCGCGATTGTGACGAGATATCTGAGGTCGCTGTAGGCTCGGCCGCCGTACTGGCCGCCATTCCTCTTACCGCGCCGCCGTTCTCAGCGGCACCCAGTCCTGCATCGTCCCCGTGTCGTTGACCCGGTAGGGCACGCCGCGGCTGTTGAGGAACAGGCGCTCCATCTCCTGCCGGTTGAACGGGCGCGAGCCGAGGCGGCCGAAGACGGCGATCTGCTGCCCGGTCTCGTCGACGGCGCGGTCGCGGTCGAGGCCCTTCGACAGGGCCAGAGCGGGGGAGGGCGTCCGCGCCCAGGCGATCAGCTCGGGCATCGGCCGGGGCGAGAAGCCATAGACCTGGTTCGAGGTGCCGAACGAGGTGAGCTGGATCACCTTGAGCCCGTTCCGCCCGTCCGCGACATAGGCGTAGAGCGCGGCGTTGGTGCTCGCCACGATGACGTCCTCGACGTCGTTCATTCGCCCGTCGAAGGTGACGAAGGTCGGCGCGCCGGGCTGCTCGGGCCGGGTGATGTTGACGATCGCGAGGCCCTGATGCTTGGCCGCGACATAGGCGTAGGTGCGGGCGAGATAGATGCGCTGGGCGTTCTCGAACGGGACCGTCGCGCCGGGGACCGGCACCGGGTTGCCCATTTGCGTCACGTCGAACAATTTGAGGCCGTCGGCGTCGGTCACCCAGAGATAGCGGAACTGGAGCGCCGAGGCGCGGCCGTCGCGGAGCGGGCGGGTCGCGACCAGGCGCGGGTTGAGCGGCTCGTTCAGGTCGATCACGACCAGCCCCGCATCGGCGATGATATAGGCATAGGTGCCGGCGAGCGTGATGTGCCGCGCGCCGGTCAGAACCCCGTTCTCGTTCCATTCGGTGGCGCCGTTGGTGAGGCGGGCGCGGCGCAGGAAATTGTCCCGCGGCTCGCCGTTCGACATGGTGTCGACATTGACGAGGAAGAGGCCCTCCTCGGCATCGGTCACCACCGCATAGCGGTAGAGCTCGTGCATCCTCTGCTCCTGATTCTCCTGGAGCAGGGTGATCGTCGTGCCGTCGGGCTGCGGCCGCTGGGTATTGGCCCTCATGTCGTTGCGGTCGGGCCGGACCGGCTGGTTGGTCGGCAGCGCCATGCAGGTCGCGTTGCGCGAGCCGACGCGGGTGTCGTGGCCGAGCGGCGAGAAGGGCGCGGTGATGATCCGCTCGGAAAGGCCTGTGTTGACGATCGAGGCGATGTCGTAGAACTGGAAGCCGCCGCGGCCTTCGGCGACGTACATATACTCGCCGCGCATCTGCAGGCAGCGCACCGCGCCGCGCGTACCCTGGACGATGTTGCGGAACTCCTCGAGGCTGCGCGTCTCGCCGCTGAACCGTTCGTCGAAGGTGCGGCCGCGGGTCCAGTTGATCAGCTCGCGGTTGTTCTGCTCGACATGGGCCCGGTAATAATCCGGGTAAGCGTAGCGGTGGAGGTAGGAGCCGATCACCGCCTGCGGCTCCTCCCATTCGGTGACGCGCGAGGCCTGGAAGCCGCGCTCGAGCCCGGTCCAGGCGTGCATGCCGACGAAGTTCACGAAGTTCGTGCCGTGGAGCAGCAGCTGCGCCATGATCGCATTATTGTCGTTCGCTTCGGAGATATGGCAGTCGCTGCACTGCTTGGTCTCGGTCCGCCGCACCGTGTGCGGAAAGTGCGGCGCGAACGCCTGGCTCGACTAGCCGGCGGCCGAGATCGGCGGCTGCTGGACGTAGATCCGCTCGCGGTTGACGTTGGTCGACGACAGGATCAGCGCCGAGGTCGAGCGGATCGGCGCGATGATGTTGTTCTTGGTGGTCTGGTGCCGGCCGAGCTGGAACATCTCGTCGCGCGCGACCTGCGGGTTGTAGGTCGCGAAGTTGCGCGTCTCCTCGCCGCTGTAGTGGTGGATCGTGGTGCGGTTGTTCGCCTCGATCGGCAGGTGGCAGCCGGCGCAGCTCGTCGTCCATGACAGGTGGCAGGTGAAGCACGCCATCTCGGTCTCGGGATGGGCGAGCTCGCCGTCGGGCACGCCCTGGCCGAAGACGAAACGACCGGTCTCGGCGCCGGTGCGGCTCATCAGCTTGGCCCGCGCCGAACGGATGTTGAAGCAGGGCCCCTGCGTCGCCTGGTCGCCGCGCGCGTCGCAGGGCGGCAGGGAGGAATCGGCACTGTCGCGGACCTGGCTGACCTCCCATTCGAGGTTGGGATCGACGATCGAGCGCTGGATCAGCACCCGACGTCCGTCGCGCTCGGTCCATTCGAAGCGGCGGCGGCCGTCCTCGTTGCGGATCAGCTCGAGATTGGTGCCGCTCGGCGGCGCGGCCGGGCCGGAGGTGCGCAGATTGGCGAACTCGCGCGCCGTGCCGTGACAGTCGCGGCAGCCGACCTCGATCGCGTTGGCGACCTCGCCGTAGATGAAGCCGTTGCCGTGCGCGTCGCGCGCGAAGTGGCAATCGGCGCATTGCAGGCCGCGCTCGGCGTGGATGTCCATCAGGTGGACCGAGCGGCCCGGATTGGTGCCGACCGGGACGAACAGGCCCTCGCCGTCGCGGCGGAAGGTGTCGGGGTCGTCCGGCGGGATGATCGCGCCGTCGGCGTCGACGAGATTGCCCTCGCGGTCGCGGCGCAGGATCGCGCGGAAGTTCCAGCCATGGCCGTGATAGTCCGCGAACTGGGTCTGGCGGGCGAGCGGGTTCACCCGATCGTAGACCTCGCGCAGGAATTCGGGATCGGCCCACAGCCCGCGCACCGAGGCCGCCTCGGGATTGCGGTCGAGCACCTCGTGCATCTCGCTCTCGGTCGGGTAGCGCTGGTTGCGGAAGCT
This sequence comes from Sphingosinicella sp., assembly GCF_052387495.1. Taxonomy (GTDB): domain Bacteria; phylum Pseudomonadota; class Alphaproteobacteria; order Sphingomonadales; family Sphingomonadaceae; genus Allosphingosinicella. The sequence continues at coordinate 3,562 of NZ_JBQTJC010000136.1, forward strand.
TTGCTCCTCGGCGGCGTTGCGCGCGGGCAGGCGGTTCTCCGGCCCCGGCCACATCAGATCGGCGTCGGATTCATAGTCCCACATCGTGTAGCCGAGATAGGAATTCAGGAAGATATTGGGCTGGTGCATGTGGCAGACCATGCACTGCGACGTCGGGATCGCCCGGCTGAAGACGTGGCGGATCGGGTGTCCGCGCTCGCGCACGGCCTGATGATTGGCGTCCGCCGGCGCCTGGCTGCCCGGCCGCACTTCCTCGCCGCCGCCCGGATGGGCTTCGCCTTCGGCGTGGGCGGCTTCCTCGGCGCCCTCGCTGTGGCCGGCCTCGCCGCCATGCGCGCCGTCACGCTGGACGAGATTGGCGATGGTCGGGTCGACGGTCGCGGTCTGGCCGTCGCGGCCGTAGCGGGAATAGGTCAGGCTGTGCCTGGGCTCGCGGTCGTTGGCGTAGACGACGTGGCAGCCGGCGCAGCCCGAATGGCGATAGTCGCCGGGCTGGTCGTTGGTCCCCATGAACCACATGAAAGGATCGTTGAGCCGGGTCTTGTGGATGTTGAGGATCGGGATGGAGACCCTGAGGCCCGTGCCCGGCCCGCGGTTCGATTGGCGGATGTCCGGCCGGCCCGGCTCGTCCAGGCGCTGGATGATGCCGGTCGGATTGGGCAGGCCGACCTCGGCGAACTGGGTATTGATGTTGCGCCCGCCGCGCTCGAAGACGCGGAAGATGTCGCCGGGCGGGACGACGTGCCAGGTCGGCAGCGGATACATTTCGGCGATCACGCCGCGGGCGCGCTGCTCGGCGCTCAATTGCGCGCCCATTGGCGACTGGATGCGCGCCGGCTCGCCCTCGCGCGTATAGGCCTCGCCGAGCGCGTAATTCTTGAACGGGAGAATGCCGTTATTGTAGGCGCCGCCGCCCCACAGCATCGCGCCGGTCGACATCAGCGAGCGCTCCGCCGCCTCGATGATCTCCATGTGGCAGGCGCCGCAGGAATCGCGCACCGCGCGATAGTCGGACGGATTGACGAAGCGCACATATTCGGGCGCCTCGACGTTGAGCAGGGCATAGGTCCGGCTCGGATTGGCCGAGGACGGATAGTGCCAGGCGATCGGGTAGCGCGGCAGCACGTGCGCCGCTTCGCGCGCCGCGACATAGGCCGGATTGTCGTGCCGCAGCTGCGGGTTGCCGGTGACCGTGGGGTTGCCGCCGTGGCAATCGGTGCAGCCCAGCACCACCGCCGGCGAGCGGTGCATGGTGTGGGCGTCGCTCTCGGTGTGACAGGATTGGCAGCCGGCACTCTTCGCCTCGGCCTCGCCCCAGTCCTGGGTGCGCGGCGCGGGCGAGGCGCGGACCAGGCTGTAATCGCGCACCACCGGTTTTTCCTTCTCGGCGGCGCCGAGCTGCGAGGTGCCGAGCATCGCGGACAAAGCGAGGGCCGCGCCGAGAAGCGCCTTTCGCCCGAGCCCGCCGAGGTTCATCGCCGCCGCCATCAGTAAGTCAGGATCGTGTTGAGGAGGACGGAATAATAGCGCCGGTCGCGCGTCTCATTGATGAAGAGATCGCGAAAGCCCGTGCCCGGCTGCAGCACCGCGCCCGAGAGCCGGAAGACGACGTTCTGGATCATCGTCGGCCGCCAGATCAAAGCCGCGCTCAGATCCCAGCCAATGTCGCGGCGAATCGTCTGCTGCTGGCGCAGCACCTCGAGCGCGCCGGTGCGGTGGAACCAGAGATGGTTGGCGTTGACCGAGAGGCGGACCGCCGGGGTGATGTCGAAATCCGCGCCGACGCCGAGCAGCAGAGTCCCCGGATTGACGAAGTTGGACTGGCCCTGCTCCTTTGACGAGCGGAGCGAATTCAGAATGCCGTTGCGGCCGTTCAGGTTGACCGCGCGGCCGCCGCCCGCGAACGGGATGGTCTGGCGGATCCAGTAGCTGGTGTCGGCGCCGGCGAAGATCGGATTCTCGAAGATCGCGTCGAAGCCGCGCTGGACATTATCGAACGGCTCGTCGTCGCCGCTCGCGAACAGGCCCGCACCGCGCAGCCGCACCCAGTTGAAATCGTAGGACGGCTCGACCGCGGCGAAATAGCCTTGGATCCGCGCCGGTTCGCCGGTGAAGATATTGTTCCGGTCGGAGCCGAACACGGCGTAAGCCGAAGCGGAGAGGTTCATCCGCCCGATCCGCCCGTCCGCGTTGTAGCCCAGATAGAAGGCGTCGTAATCGCGCGCGCGCAAATTGCCGATCAGCGCGGGCCGGACCGGGAAGCCGTTGTCGTCGACCTCGATCTCCTCACGCTCGCGGTTGATGGTCCAGGTGACGCTCGCCTCGCTGGTCAGGCCGACGAAGGGGAAATCCTGGCGGTAGACGTTGGCGTGCAGCACCCAATCGTCGCGCGGCGTCTGGAAGAGGTTGTTGAGGCCCGAATTGGTGTCTTTCTCCAGCCGCCAGATCCAGGCGAAATTGAACTGGAAGCGGTTGTTGTCGCGGTTGCCGAACAGGCGGAAGCCCAATTGGCTGTCCTGGAAAAGGAAGCCGCGAAAATCGAGGTTGAACGGCTGGATGCCCACGCGGAACGAATAGAAATCATAGCGATAGGAGCTGTTGCCGAGATGGTAATCGAGGAACGCCTCCTGCACGCCCAGCGCATAATCGAAGCGGTTCGTGCCGACCGTCGGACGCACGTCGAGGACGCGCCGCTCGGGCACGTCCACATAATTGCCTTGCAGGGCGAAGGTGACGCGCCATTCGAAGTCGGGCGGCTTGTAGGCGGTCGAGCCCTTGATCAGCGCCGCGCCGAAAATCAACGTCTGCACCGCCGCGAGGCTGTTGTTGCGGCCGAACACGTCGGATTGGCCGGGGCGGGTCGTATTCTGCTCACCGCCCGGAATCGGGAAGCTGCGCGCTTCGATCACGGAGTCCGAGACCGCGCTGGCGGCGAAGAACCAGTCGTCGCTCGTGAGCCCGAGGAAGCGGAAGGCGCGGCAGCCGAGCGTGTTCTGGTGCCGCTCGCTCGTGTCGGCCGGAGTGCACATCGGCCGGTCGCCCTTGAGCGTGTTCTGGTTGTACGGATCCCACCAGCGCTCGTTGACGATGCCCAGCGTCTGGATCAGCCGCCAGCGGTCGGGGATCGGAATATGATCGGCGGGGAAGGCCTCGGGCGGCGGCGAGCGGATCGCGCCCGGGTTTACCTGGTTGACCGGATCGGGCAGGTCGCGCTGGATGTCGGGGCGGCGGCGGCCGTCGATCAGCTCTTCCTCGACCGGCGTCGGCGGCGGCTCGCCGCGTTCGTTGACCGGCGGTCCGGCACGCGGCTGGTCGGTCACCGCCGCGGGCTCTTCGGCCGGCGCATCCTGCAACG
>NZ_JBQTJC010000137.1:0-27990 GCF_052387495.1 Sphingosinicella sp.
CACCGAGACTCCCGACCAGGAAGCCGAGTGCCTCGCGCGCGCGGTCTATTACGAGGCGCGGAGCGAGGCCCTTGTCGGCCAGCTCACCGTCGCCGAGGTGATCATCAACCGCTCCGAATCAGGCCGCTTCCCGTCGAGCATTTGCGGCGTCGTGCGTCAGCGCGGCCAATTCTCCTTCGTCCGCGGTGGCGTCATCCCGACCCCGCCGGAAAGCTCGCGGGACTGGCGCGAGGCGGTCGCGATCGCGCAGATCGCGATGGAGGATCTCGCCGAGGGCGCCGCGCCGCGCGCGCTCTTCTTCCACGCCCGCCGGGTCAATCCGCGCTGGCGGCTGACCCGGGTCGCGACGGTCGGCAACCACGTTTTCTATCGCTGAGCCCAAAAGCCCAGCGAGAGAATTGGCCCGCTCCCGTGCCCGGGGAGCGGGCCTTTTTCTGACCCGCCTTTGCATTGTTCCCGTTTCATTCTAGTCTAACGGCATGGCCAGCCTGCCCGACTCGCCCGCCTGCTTCGACGATCTGCCGCTGGCCGCGCGCGATGTCGCGCGGGGGGTGACGAGATTGTTCTTTCGCGCCGAAGCCTATGCCCTGTGCGAGGTGCCGCTGCCCAACGGCCGCCGCGCCGATCTGATGGCGATCTGCCCCAAGGGGCAGTTGACCATCGTCGAGATCAAGGTCTCGCGCGCCGATCTGCTCGGCGACCAGAAATGGCCCGATTATCTCGATTATTGCGACCTTTTCTACTGGGCGGTGCCGGCGGGCTTCGCGCTCGATCCATTCGACGGCGACTGTCACGGTCCGGACTGCGCCGGGCTGATCGTCGCCGACCGCTACGACGCCGAGGTGGTCCGCGAGGCGCCGGTGCGGCCGCTGGCGGCGGCGCGGCGAAAGGCCGAAACCCTGCGCTTCGCCCGCCGCGCGGCGCGCCGCCTCGCCGGCGATCTCGATCCGAGCCTGGCCGGCCTCGACTGATTACTGGCCGGGGAGCGCGGGCCCCTGCACCTGAGCCGGGGGTTGGGGCCGACCTGCTGCTTCGAGCTCGCGCAGCACAGCCTGCCGGCGCGGATCCTGGCGGGCATAATCGAGCGCGGAGCTGCCGGTGACGAAGTCAGTCTGGTTCGGGTTGGCGCCGTTGGTCACCAACAGGCGGACCAGCGGCACGTCGGCCCGCCGCACCGCGTAGATCAGGGCAGTTTCGCCGCGCCGGTTGGCGAGATTGGGGTCCGCGCGGGCGATCAGCAGCCGCTCGACGCCTTCGCGCCAGCCGATCTGCGCGGCCAGCACGATCGGCGTGTTGCCCTCATTGTCCTGAAGGTCCGGGCGGGCGCCGCGGTTGAGCATGAAGCCGAGCCAGCCCAGCTCGCGCTCGCGGGCGAGGATGTGCAGCGCACCGTCACCGGTGCGCTGGTCACGGATGTTGATCGCGTTCGAGCTGGGATTGGAGAGGATCCGCTCCGCGGTCGCGCCGTCGCGCTCGCGCACCGCCTTGAGGAAGGTATAGCCGTCCGAGAAGCTGATCTGCGCCAGCGCCGGGACGGCAATGGCGAGGAGCAGGCCGGCGGCGAGCGCGCGAATGTTGAGACTGGCCATCGGCCGGGAGATTCCTTCCATGCGACTTGATTGCGCCGGTTTAGCAAAGCAAGGCTGGTCCTGTCATGAATGAAAGCGCCGCTTTTTCCCGCTTCGGCCTCTTCGCCCTCCTTATCGCCCTCCTGCTCGGCGGCTGCCAGGCCGCGCCCGCGGGGGATCCGCCGCTCAAGGGCGCGACGATGGGCGGGCCGTTCACGCTGACCGCGATGGACGGCCGCCGGGTCAGCGACACGGATTTCGCCGGCAAATACCGGCTGGTCTATTTCGGCTTCACCTTCTGCCCCGACGTCTGCCCGACCGATCTCGCCACGATCGGTGCGGGCCTGCGCCGCTTCGAGGAGAGCGATTCGGAGCGCGCCGCCCGGGTGCAGCCGCTCTTCATCAGCGTCGATCCGGCGCGAGACACACCGCCGGTGATCGCCCGCTACGTCGCCGCCTTCCATCCGCGCATCCTCGGCCTCACCGGCAGCGAGGACGAGGTCGCCCGCGTCGCCCGCGCGCACGCCATCTTTTACGAGCGCCAGCCGCCGGCGACGCCGGGCGGCGACTATCTGGTCGACCATACCAGGATCATCGTCCTCTACGGCCCACAGGGCGAGCCGGTCGCCATCCTACCCCATGACGAAGGGGTGGACGCCTTCGTTCGCGAACTGGAGCGCTGGGTGCGATGAGAGAGCGGTTCTGGGAGCTGCCGATCGGCGACCTCAACCGCGAGGAATGGGAGGCTTTGTGCGACGGTTGCGGTAAATGCTGCCTGCACAAACTGGAGGACGGCGAGACCGGGCGGCTTTACCCGACCAACGTCGCCTGCCGCCTGCTCGACCGGCGCAGCTGCCGCTGCAAGGATTACAAGCACCGCCGCGTCTTCGTCCCCGATTGCGTGCGGCTGGACGCGCAAAGCATCGCCGGGATCGACTGGCTGCCCTCAACCTGCGCCTATCGCCTCCGCGCCGACGGCGAGCCGCTCAAGGACTGGCATTATCTGATCTGCGGCGACCGCGAGGAGGTGCATCGCGCCGGCATGTCGGTGCGCGGCTGGACGGTGACCGAGGATGAAGCGGGCGATCTCGAACATCATCTCGTCGATCGTGAGCTCTGAGCTCTCCCTCGGCGGCGTGCCGGTCACGATCCGGGTCTCGCCGCGGGCGCAGCGGCTGCGGCTCAAGGTCGATCCGCGCACCCGCGCCGTGCTCCTGACCGTGCCCCGGCGAGTCTCGCGGCGGCGCGCGCTCGCCTGGGCGGCCGAGCATCAGCTCTGGGTCGAAAAGACGCTGGCCGACATTCCCGCCGGCACTCCCCTGGTGCCCGGCGGCACCATCCCGTTCCGCGGCACGCCGCACCGGATCGACTGGGAGCCGGCCCGGCCGCGCCGGATCGAGCGGAACGGCGTGAACCTTCGGACAGGCGGCCCGATCGAGGGGCTGGAGGCGCGATTGCTGCGCTGGCTCAAAAGCGAGGCGCTGATCCTGCTGCGCGAGGAGACTCGGGAATTCGCGGCCAAAGCCGGCGTCATGGCGTCAAAAGTCGGCGTCGGCGATCCCGTGTCGCGCTGGGGGAGCTGCTCGAGCGCGGGCACGGTCCGGTTCAGCTGGCGGCTGATCCTCGCGCCCGACTTCGTCCGCCGCGCCACCGTCGCGCACGAGGTCGCCCACCTCGTCCATATGCACCACGGTCCCGACTTTCATGCGCTGGTTCAGCAGCTGCTCGGCGTCGACCCCGGGCCCGCCCGCCTGTGGCTCAGGCGCGAGGGCGCATCGCTGCACCGTCTCGGCGCTCAGTAAAAGAGCTTTTCCTCGAACTCGTCGACGGGGACCGCGTCCTCGGGCCGAGCCGCGTCGCGGCGATAAGGATCGTACTCGTCGTCGGCCGGCGGGGTTTCCTCGATCGGCATGCCGTCGATGTCGACGAGGGGACCGTCCTCGGGCGGGGCGAAGAAGATCTCCTCATTGTCGCCGGTTGGCCAGTCGGGCGCCTCGGCGTCGGTCGGGAATTGCTCGACCGGGCGATGCGCGACGGCGCGGACCATGAAATCGTGGAAGGCGCGCGCGGGCGCCCGCCCGCCGGCGAGACCGGGCAAGGCGCGATTGTCGTCGCGGCCCATCCAGACCGCGGTGGTGAGCCCGCTCGAAAAGCCGATGAACCAGCCGTCCTTGTTGGACGAGGTCGTGCCGGTCTTGCCCGCCGTCGGCCGGCCGAGATCGGCGGCGCGGCCGGTGCCGTTGGAGACGACGCCGGCGAGCAATTCGGTCATCTGCTGCGCGACCCAGGGCTGGACGAGGACCCGGGTCTCGTCGTCCTGATGCTGGTAGAGCAGGGTGCCGTCGGCGGTGGTCACCCGGCGGATGCCGTAGGGGGTGACGCCGATCCCGCCGCGCTGGACCGCGGCATAGGCGCGCGCCATGTCGATCACCCGCACTTCGGACGAGCCCAAAGCCATCGCCGGATGCGGATTGATCCGGGTGGTGATGCCGAAACGCTGCGCCATGTCCGCCACCGCGCGCGTGCCCGATTCCCGGGCGAGCCGCACCGCCACCGTGTTGATCGAATAAGCGAAGGCGACGCGCAGCGGCACCGCGCCGACGTTGCGGCCATTGTCGTTGCGCGGGCTCCAGCCGCCCACCGTGATCGGCGCGTCCTGGACGATGCTGTCCGGCCGGTAGCCCGATTCGAGCGCGGTCAGATAGACGAAGAGCTTGAACGACGAGCCCGGCTGGCGGGTCGCCTGGGTGACCCGGTTGTAGCTGGAGTTCACATAATCGCGGCCGCCGACCATCGCGCGCACCGCGCCGTCGCGGTCGAGCGTGATCATCGCCCCTTGCGCGCCGCGCGGCGCGTTGGCGTTGAGCGATTGCTCCGCCAGCCCCTGCATGCCGACGTTGATCGTCGTCCAGACGTCGAGCGGCTGAATCGTCTCGTCGATCAGCATGTCGAGCTGCGGCAGCACCCAGTCGACGAAATAGCGCAGGCTGGTGTGGCGCTCGGTGCTGCGCGCGAACTCGATCTGCCGCGGGTTCGCGGCGGCCGCTTCCCCGCGCGTGATCGTCTCGTTTTCCACCATCAGGTCGAGCACGACGCCGGCGCGGCCGCGCGCAGCATCCTGATCGGCGGTGGGCGAATAGTTGGACGGCGCCTTGACCAGACCGGCGATGATCGCCGCTTCGCCAGTGCTGAGCTCGGTCGCGCGATGGCCGAAGAAGCGGCGCGAGGCGGCGTCGATGCCGTAGGCGCCGCCGCCGAAATAGACCCGGTTCAGATAGAGTTCGAGGATCTGGTCCTTGGTGTAGCGCCACTCCAGCGCCATCGCGAGGATGCCTTCGCGGATCTTGCGGATCCAGCTCCGGTCGTTGGAGAGAAAGATGTTGCGGGCGAGCTGCTGGGTGATGGTCGATCCGCCCTGCGCCCAGGCGCCGGAGCGGATGCGGACGTAGAAGGCGCGGACGATGCCGATCGGGTCGATTCCGAAATGCGAGCGGAAGCGGCGGTCCTCGACCGAGACCATCGCGTCGCGCATGATCGGCGGGATGTCGCTATAGGGCAGCCACTCGCCGAAGCTCGGCCCCATTGTGTGGATCACGGTGCCGTCGGCGGCGCGCACCCGCACCATCTGGCCGAGATCGTCGCGGCGCACGAGCTCGCCATAGGAGGGGAGCTGGTTGACCGCGACCGCGACCGCGACGCCGACCGCGATCGTCATGACGATGAAGGAATAGAGCGAAATCTTGAGCGCGGCGACGAGGATACGCCGGGCGCGCGAACGCGGCTTGGGAGGGGCGCTGGCCATTGGCTCTCAGGGATAGGTTGCGCGAGTCACGGCCGCAAGCAGAAGCGCGAAGCGGCTGAACGCGGCCTTACTTCTCCTCGAAGGCGAGGCTGGCCGAATTGATGCAGTAGCGCTGCCCTTCCGGTCCCGGCCCATCGGGGAAGACATGGCCGAGATGGCCGCCGCACGTGGCGCACTTCACCTCGGTGCGGACCATGCCGTGGCTGACATCCTCGTGCAGGGTCACCGCCTCGCGCGCCGCCGGGCTGGTGAAGCTCGGCCAGCCCGAGCCGCTGTCGAACTTGGTGTCGCTGTCGAACAGCAAGGTGCCGCAGCCGGCGCAGCGATAGCCGCCTTCGTCGTGATTGTCCCAGTAGAGGCCGGTAAAGGCGCGCTCCGTGCCGCCTTCGCGCAACACATGATATTGCTCTTTGCTGAGCCGTTCGCGCCATTCCCCCTCGGGCAGGTCGATCTTGTCCATGCCCGGGATGTGGCCCCGGGGGCGCTTCCGGTCAATGGCGGGCAAGCCGCCGCGAGAGACCGACGAGGAGGAGCCCGCCGAGGACGAAGGCGAGCGCCATCGCCGCGCCGTTGGTCAGCGCGGCCGCCCAGCCCAGCGCCGGCACGTCTAGAAACGGATAGGCATAGCGACCCTCGATTCGGCCGCGGACCAGCGCATAGGCGAAATAGCCGAGCGGGTAGGCCGCCCAGCGCAGAGGATGGCCATATCGAAGCCCGTGCTTGGGCGCGAAGGCGAGCCAGTAGAGCGGAACCAGCAGCGGCGATGCCTGATGCAGCAGGATGTCGGCGAGCCAGGCACCGCCGCTCAGCTCGACAAGACCGCGCAACAGCGCCGCATGGACGATCCCGACCAGCAGAATGGCAAGGGTGAGCCCGCCCAGCACGAAGGGCCTGGCGAGTCGCTCGGCCCCGAAGGCGATGCCGGTGAAGGCGAGGGCGACCAACAGGTTGGTGATGACAGTGAAATAGCGCAGCATCGCCCAGGCCGCGGCGGGCGCGGATCCCGCCAGACCCAGGCTCGCCTCGAACTGCACGGCAAGGCCCGCCCAAGCCACCAGCGCCGTCGCCGCCGCCCCGATCCGCCCGAATCCAGAAATCCCGGCCATAGCCCTCGCAATCGGCTGCCTATGGCACGGCGGCGCGCGCTGGCAAAGTCGCGTGGCGCGACTTCTGCCGCTCGTGCTAGGGGGCGGCATGGCCGATCTTGCCCATTTGCCCGTCCGCGCCGCCAAACCGCAGCCCGACCTCAGCCTGCCCGGCTGGGTCTATCACGATCCCGCTTATTTCCGGGTCGAGATGGCGCGGCTGATCCGGCCGGCCTGGCAGATCGTCTGCCACGCGAGCGACATCGCGGAGGCGGGAGAGTGGCGCTCGCTCGAGATCCTGGGCGAGAGCGTGATGGTGATCCGGGGCGCGGACGGGGCGGCGCGCGCCTTCGCCAATGTCTGCCGCCACCGCGGTTCGCGGCTGGTCGACGGGACGGGCGGCTGCGCGAAGCGGCTGACCTGCCCCTATCACGGCTGGACCTACGCAGCCGACGGCCGCCTGATCGGCGTCCCGCACAAGGCGGACTATCCGGGACTCGACCCCAGCGTGCATGGCCTGATTCCGGTCGAGCTGGAGAATTGGCGCGGCTTCCTCTTCGTGCGGGTGGAGGGCGGCGGCCCGTCCGTGGCCGAGATGTTGGCGCCCTATGAGGCCGAGATCGGACCGCACCGCTTCGAGGAACTGCGCGCGCTCGGCCGGATCACGCTCCGCCCGCGCGACGTCAATTGGAAGAACATCGCCGACAATTATTCGGACGGGCTGCACATCAACGTCGCCCATCCCGGCCTCACCCGCCTGTTCGGCACCGGCTACGGGATCGAGGCGGGCGCGCATGTCGACCGGATGTGGGGCGATTTGCTCGAGCGGCCCTCCACCAATCCATCCGAGCGCGCCTACCAGCATTTCCTTCCCGAAGGCGCCGGGCGGCGCTGGCTCTATTTCAAGCTCTGGCCGAACGTCGCCTTCGACATCTATCCCGACCAGGTCGATTTCATGCATTTCGTCCCCGTCGGCCCGACCGAGACGCTGATCCGCGAGATCAGCTATGCCGTCCCCGACGCCAAATTACCTGAGAACGGGCAGCGCGAGATGACGGCAGCGCGCTATCTGAACTGGCGGATCAACCGGCGGGTCAACGAGGAGGACACGGCGCTGATCCGCCGCGTCCAGCAGGGCATGGAGTCGAATTATTACCGGCCCGGACCGCTGGGCGAGAGCGAGGTCTGCCTGCGCAGCTTCGCGGCCAAGCTCAGGCGGCTGATTCCGGAGACCCGGTCGGAGACCCCGCCGGCGCGTTGGGACGGCTGAGCCGCATCGCCGCGTAAACCAGCATCCCGACCGCGAGCAAAGTCGCGCCCCACAGCAGCGCCTCGTAACCGGCGCCGTACAGCGTCCAGACCGAATAGACCGCGCCGAGCGCCGCGACCGCGAGCAGGACGCGTGAGACCTCGACGACGCGCAGCTGCTGCAGCCTGAGCGCGGCCAGCGAGCAGGCGAGGTAGAGGACCAGGGTCGCCGAGGTCGAGATCAGGATCATGAACTGAAAGAGCTCGGCCAATGTGCTCGAATAATTGGCCGCGAGCAGGAGCGCGGTGCCCATGCTCGACAGGAGATGCGCGCGGACCGGGATGCCCGCCCGGCTGGTCCTGGCGAACCAGGCGGGAAAACCGCCGCTGCGCGCCATCGTCAGCGGCATCTCGCCCTGGAGCAGGATGAAGCCGTTGAGGGCGCCCATCGCGCTCACCGCGGCGAACAGACCCACGAACGCGGCGAGATTGTCGTCCCAATAATAGCTGACGAACAAGGCAACCGGCGCGTTGGACTGGGCGACCTGATCCTGCGGAAGGAGCATCGCCACCGCCGACGAGACGCAGATGTAGATCAGGCCGACCAGCAAGGTCCCGATCAGCGTCGCGCGCGGAATGTTGCGGCCGGGATCGCGGACGTTGCGCGAGGCGACCGCGGCGCATTCGACTCCGAGCAGCGCCCACAAGGTCAGGGTCGCGGCGCCGCTGATCGAATCGAAGCTGAGATCGGCGGCGCGGAGCGCGGGCGCGGCGTCTTGGCGGCCCTCGGCGAGGATGATGAGCGTGATGGCGATGACGACGATGAGGGGCAGCAGCTTGGCGATCACGGTGGCCGCCTGGATGCCGCCGCCGACGCGGACGCTGATGCAGTTCGCCGCGGTCAACGCCCCGACCATGGCGATCGCGGTCAGCGCCCCCAGGCCAGGCTCGTTCGCCAGAGCCGGAGCGAACCAGGACAGATAGCTGACCGCTGCCGCGGCGAGCGCCGCATTGCCGACGACGATCGCCACCCAATAGCTCCACGTCACGACGAAGGCGGCGAGCCGGCCGAAGGCGCGCTCGACATAATCGAATGGGCCCGATGAGAGCGGCATCGCGCGGGCGAGGCGCGCAAAGATGTAGGCGAGGCAGAGCGCACCGCCGATGGTCAGCAACCAGCCAAAAAAGGCGTTCCAGCCGAACGGCGCAAGCTGGGCGGGCAGCAGGAAGATGCCCGAGCCGATGAAATTACCGATGACGAGGGCGAGGCACAGCCAAAAGCCGAGCGCGCGGCGCTGCTCCCCGGTCTCCCGCTCGGCCGTCTCCCCCATGGTCGGAGGATGGGCCGTTCCGGGAGTGAAAGCAATTGGTGCAGGAAACAGTCGCGAGCGAGTCAGTCTCGCGAAGGAGTTCCCGTTTTCTAGCTTCAAAAACGGGAATTTTATGAGGTTTTACGGTCGCGCGGACGCGAGTCTTAGTTAAGCCACTGATATTGCTTATTTTGTGCGCTTGAATCGGTGGCCGAAGAAACGGGAATTATCGGGTTCGAGCTTTATTCGAAAACGGGATGTCAGGTCCGAAAGATAGGCACATTCAACCAGCCAAGTCCGTCAGCCGGGGTCACAACCTGTCGCTGAGGCATTGGGCGCTAAGTACGGCTGGAATTGGCCGCTAGCAGACGGTCAGCTTCCGGGGCCGCGTCCCGAATTTCGGACCTGGAATTCACTCTCCTCTCGCCGCTCGAAATCGCCGATACTATTTGCAGGACGTCTCAGTGGGTCCGACGGTTCTTGACCCAGATCGAGCCCAGAATGAGCAGAAACGCGGAAAGCCGGAGGAGATAGAGCCAGCTGCGCTCCTCGACCGGAATGTCGGTGAAGGTGAGCAGCGCCTGGGTGAGGCCGAGCAGCCAGAAGGCCAGCGCGAACGCGACGAACAGATTCTCCCTGGTCCGCTTCCAGAAGCGCAGGAAGAACAGGCCCGCGATGACGAAGCCGATCACGATCGCGCCGGAGAGGAAATCGCTGAGCACGCTTATTCCTCCAGATCCCAGATGAAGCCGAACAGCAGCACGCCGACCGCGCCGAGCGACAGCAGGTGCCGCACGAGCCGGAAATCCCAATCACGGATCACCAGCAGATCAAGCACGACGACGAAATTGTTTGCCGCGAGCAGCACGAAGCAGACCGCGCTCCACAGCAGGACGCGCGCGCCGGTGCGGGCATAGTTGCGCGCCAGCAGACCGGCACAGGCCGCCGAGGTCAGGAAGCAGAGGAGATAGACGGCGGCGGGGAAATAATCGGCCATCGCGATCAGTCCTTCCTCAACCGGAAGGCGTCGGCGAACGCGGTGATTCCCGGGCTTGCCGCCGAAACGATCATCCTGCGGACGGCGTCCGGGCTCTTGGCGTAGAGCGCGACCGCGGCGCCGACGAGCTTCTCCAGCTCGGGTCCGGTCGGGGCGTAGCGCGCCGAGCCGTCCGCCTCCGTCAGCACCAGGCCGGCCGCGCTCAGCGATTCGACGCTCTGCTCGACCACGAGATCGCTCCCCCTCAGCGCCGCAACCATCTCCTCCTGCTTATGGCTGCGCCCGCGATTCTGCCTGAGAAAACAAAGGAGTTCCAGTGCCCAGACCGAACGGAAGCTGGCGCGGATAAAACTGGAGACTTCCGATCGGGACGGCATGACGGCGCGCTAGGACCTCTTTTGCCGGGCATTGTCCCGGTCGTTCACTTGTCCCCGCCCCGCCCGGCTTTCTAACCCTCCGAGCCGTCGAAACAACCCCCGAGGGCCGCTATTCCGTTCACCAATTTTCCTATGGGTTTGCGCACCACCTTGTTGCTATGAGGGACCGCCGGGCGGGGGCCTGCAGTCAGATTCGGGCGGGGGGGACCGCACGAAGGAGCGCTGCGTGAACGACCTTTCCGCCCTCCAAACCCTCGATCGCCGTCAGCTCGTCAGCGCGCTTCGCAGCTTCCGGCGCGGCGACTTCAGCGTGCGCCTGCCCGAGGACCTGCCCGGCACGGACGGCGAGATCGCCCGCCTGTTCAACGAGGTGGTCAGCCTCGAAGGGGCGATGACCGACGAGTTCGAGCGGCTGTCGGTCGTCGTCGGCAAGGAAGGCAAGATCAGCCAGCGCGGACGCGTGCGCGGCGCCACCGGCGGCTGGGAGGCGAAGCTGACCGCGCTGAACGAGCTGATCGAGGATATGGTCCAGCCGACCGCGGAAGTCGCGCGCGTCATCGGCGCCGTCGCCAAAGGCGACCTGTCGCAGGCGATGACCCTCGAAATCGAGGGCCGGCGCCTGCGGGGCGAGTTCCTGCGCATCGGCAAGATCGTCAACACGATGGTCGAGCAGCTCGCCTCCTTCGCCTCCGAAGTGACCCGTGTCGCGCGCGAGGTCGGCACGGAGGGCAAGCTCGGCGGTCAGGCCAATGTGAAGGGCGTCGCCGGGACGTGGAAGGACCTCACCGACAATGTGAACGCGATGGCGACCAACCTCACGGGGCAGGTCCGCAACATCGCCGAAGTCACCACCGCCGTCGCCTCGGGCGATCTTTCCAAGAAGATCACGGTCGAGGTGAAGGGCGAGATTCTGGAGCTCAAGAACACGATCAACGTGATGGTGGACCAGCTCAATGCGTTCGCCAGCGAGGTGACCCGCGTCGCCCGCGAGGTCGGCACCGAAGGCAAATTGGGCGGGCAGGCGCAGGTCCCGGGCGTCGCCGGAACCTGGAAGGACCTCACCGACAATGTGAACCTGATGGCGGCCAATCTGACCGGCCAGGTGCGCAACATCGCCGACGTGACGACCGCGGTCGCGCGGGGCGACCTTTCCAAGAAAATCACCGTCGACGTGAAGGGCGAGATCCTGGAGCTCAAGAACACGATCAACGTCATGGTCGATCAGCTCAACGCGTTCGCCAGCGAGGTGACTCGCGTCGCGCGCGAGGTTGGGACCGAGGGCAAATTGGGCGGGCAGGCGCAGGTGCCTGGGGTCGGCGGCACCTGGGCCGACTTGACCGACAATGTGAACCTGATGGCGGCCAACCTCACCGGACAGGTCCGCAACATCGCCGAGGTGACCACCGCCGTCGCGCGCGGCGACCTGTCGAAGAAGATCACGGTCGACGTGAAGGGCGAGATTCTGGAGCTCAAGGACACCATCAACGTCATGGTGGACCAGCTCAACAGCTTCGCCTCGGAAGTGACCCGCGTTGCCCGCGAGGTCGGCACCGAGGGCAAGCTCGGGGGTCAGGCGCAGGTGCCCGGCGTCGCCGGCACCTGGGCCGACCTGACCGACAACGTCAACCTGATGGCCGACAATCTCACGGGGCAGGTGCGCAACATCGCCGAGGTCACCACCGCGGTCGCGCGGGGCGACCTCTCCAAGAAGATCACCGTCGATGTGAAGGGCGAGATTCTCGAGCTCAAGAACACGATCAACGTGATGGTGGACCAGCTCAACGGCTTCGCCTCGGAGGTTACCCGCGTCGCCCGCGAGGTGGGCTCTGAAGGCAAGCTCGGCGGCCAGGCCCAGGTCGAGGGCGTGGCCGGCACCTGGGCCGACCTCACCGACAATGTGAACCTGATGGCCGGCAACCTGACTGGCCAGGTCCGCAACATCGCCGAGGTGACCACGGCGGTCGCCCGGGGCGACCTGTCGAAGAAGATCACGGTTGACGTGAAGGGCGAGATTCTCGAGCTCAAGAACACGATCAACGTGATGGTGGACCAGCTCAACAGCTTCGCCAGCGAGGTGACCCGAGTGGCGCGCGAGGTCGGCTCGGAGGGCAAGCTCGGCGGCCAGGCCCAGGTCGAAGGCGTCGGCGGAACCTGGAAGGACCTCACCGACAATGTGAACGCGATGGCGGCGAACCTCACCGGCCAGGTCCGCAATATCGCGGAAGTGACGACCGCGGTGGCGTTGGGCGACCTTTCGAAGAAGATAACCGTGGACGTGAAAGGCGAGATCCTGGAGCTCAAGCAGACCATCAACACGATGGTCGATCAGCTCAACAGCTTCGCCTCGGAAGTCACCCGCGTCGCGCGCGAGGTCGGCACCGAGGGCAAACTGGGTGGGCAGGCGCAGGTGCCCGGCGTCGCGGGCACGTGGGCGGACCTCACGGACAATGTGAATTTGATGGCCGAGAATTTGACCGGTCAGGTCCGCAACATCGCCGAGGTGACCACGGCCGTCGCCCGGGGCGACCTCTCCAAGAAGATCACCGTCGACGTGAAGGGCGAGATCCTCGAGCTCAAGAACACCATCAACGTCATGGTGGACCAGCTGAACGGCTTTGCATCCGAAGTGACTCGCGTCGCCCGCGAGGTTGGCACCGAGGGCAAGCTCGGGGGTCAGGCGCAGGTTCCGGGCGTCGGCGGCACCTGGAAGGATCTCACCGACAATGTGAACCTGATGGCGACGAACCTCACGAATCAGGTGCGCGGCATCGCCGACGTCGTGACCGCGGTCGCTCAGGGCAATCTCAAGCGCAAGCTGACGGTGGATGCCAAGGGCGAGATCGCCGCGCTCGCCGAGACGATCAATTTCATGATCGAGACCTTGTCGACCTTCGGCGACCAAGTGACCAACATGGCCCGCGAGGTCGGAATCGAGGGGCGGCTCGGCGGCCAAGCGCGCGTCCCGGGTGCAGCCGGCCTGTGGCGCGACCTCACCGACAACGTGAACCAGCTCGCGGCGAACCTAACGAACCAGGTGCGCTCGATCGCGGACGTGGCGACGGCGGTCACCAAGGGCGACCTGACGCGCTCGATCGCGGTCGAGGCCTCGGGCGAGATGGCGGCCCTGAAGGACACGATCAACGAGATGATCCGCAATCTCAAGGAGCAGACCCTGAAGAATGCGGAGCAGGACTGGCTCAAGACGAATCTCGCCCGGTTCAGCCGCATGCTGCAGGGCGAACGCGACCTCGCGACCGTCTCGAACCTCGTCATGTCCGAGCTCGCGCCGCTGGTGAACGCCCAATATGGCGTCTTCTATGTCACGACGCGCGAGGAGGACGACACCCGGCTCGAGCTGGTGGCAAGCTATGGCGCCGACGGCACGGACGGGCTGAAGCGCGAGTTCGAGTTGCGCGAAGGGCTGGTCGGGCAGGCCGCTGCGGACAAACGCCCGATCCTGCTCAAGGACGTGCCGCCCGATTTCATCCGGATCGGCTCGGGCCTCGGCCATGCGGCGCCGGTCAACGTCAACATCCTGCCCGCTCTGTTCGAGGACGAGGTCAAGGCGGTGATCGAGCTCGCCTCGTTCAGCGAGTTCAACGAAACCCACCAGAATTTCCTCGACCAGCTGATGGACTCGATCGGCATCGTCCTCAACACGATCGCCGCGACGATGCGCACCGAGGGGCTGTTGAAACAGTCGCAGCTGCTCACCCAGGAGCTGCAGGCACGGCAGACCGAGCTCACCCGCAAGCAGGAGGAGCTGCACGCGACCAACGAGGAGCTGCAGGAGAAGGCGCAGCTGCTGGAGAATGAGAAGAAGCAGGTCGAGGCGAAGAATCTCGAGATCGACATGGCGCGTCGGGCGATCGAGGAGAAGGCCGAGCAGCTCGCGCTCACCTCGAAATACAAGTCCGAATTCCTCGCCAATATGAGCCACGAGTTGCGCACCCCGCTGAACTCGTTGCTCATCCTTTCCAAGCTCCTCGCCGACAATCCGCAGGGCAATCTCAACGAAAAGCAGACCGAGTTCGCGCGGACCATCCATTCGGCCGGTTCGGACCTCCTCAACCTCATCAACGACAGTCTCGACCTTTCGAAAATCGAATCGGGCACGATCTCGATCGAGATCGGCGATATGCCGATGCAGGGTCTCAGGCAGCATATGGAGCGGACCTTCCGGCAGGTGGCAGCCGACAAGGGCCTCGATCTCATCATCGCGTTCGACGACAATCTGCCCGACGCGATCCGTACTGACGAGAAGCGGCTGCAGCAGGTGGTGCTCAACCTCCTGTCCAACGCCTTCAAATTCACCGCCGAGGGCAGCATCACGCTCGCGGCGCGTTGCGTCGAGAGCGGGTGGAACAGCAACCATCCCGTGCTCCGCAATTTCGACCGGGCGATCGAGATCGCCGTCACCGACACCGGGATCGGCATCCCCGACGAGAAGCAGAAGCTGATTTTCGAGGCGTTCCAGCAGGCCGACGCGACGACCAGCCGCAAATATGGCGGCACCGGGCTCGGCCTATCGATCAGCCGTGAGATCGCCCGCCTGCTGGGCGGCGAGCTTCAGGTCCGCTCCAGGCCCGGCGAGGGGTCGACCTTCACGCTCTTCGTGCCCCTCGAGGCTCCGGCGATCGTCGGTTCCGCCGGGACCGGATCGACCGTGCGCTACGACAATACCGGCGCCGGCGTTCCGGCCGCGCTGCCGGCGATCGGCGTCAGCGACGACCGCGACAATCTAGCCAACGATCCCTTCGTTCTGATCGTCGAGGACGACATCGCCTTCGCCTCGATCCTGCTCGACCTCGCCCGATCGGCCGGTCTGAAGGGCGTGATTTCGATCGCCGGCTCAGGCACGCTCGCCATGGCGCGCAAGCTCAGACCCGACGCGATCACGCTCGATCTCGGCCTGGACGACATCAATGGCTTCGTCCTGCTCGACCTCCTCAAGCACGACGCCCAGACCCGCGACATCCCGATCCATGTGATCTCCGGAGCGGACGAGATCTCCTCGGTGACGGCGCTCGGCGCGTTCGGGGTCACGGCCAAGCCGGCCGACCCGGACGAACTCCAGGCGACCTTCGCGCAGCTTCGCGCACGCGTCGGCAAGCGCCGGAGGCGGCCGCGCACCGCCGAGGAAGCAGCGCGGCCGCATCCCGTCCCGGAGCTGGCCGGCGCGCGCGTCCTCATCGTCGATGACGACATCAGGAACATCTACTCGCTGACGAGCGTATTGGAGAGCTTCGACGTCGAAGTGCTCCACGCGGAGCGGGGAAAGGACGGCATCCTCATTCTTGAGCAGACCCCCGGCATCGATGCCGCCCTGATCGACATCATGATGCCCGAGATGGACGGATATGAGACGATGCGGCTGATTCGGGCCCAGCCCGCCACGGCCGCCGTGCCGCTGATCGCGGTCACCGCCAAGGCGATGAAGGGCGACCGTCAGAAATGCCTTGATGCGGGTGCCTCCGACTATATCGCGAAGCCGGTCGACATCGACCTGCTGCTCGCGCTGCTCCGGGTCTGGGTCGGCAAGTCGCGGCAGCGGGCCCCCGCCCAGGCCTCGCTGGCGGCGCCGGTCGCGGCGAAGTGAGATCCATGGCGAACTCACCGCCCGGGCCTGTCGCAGAGCCGGAGGCTGCACTTTCGCCCATCGAACTGGAGGCAGCCGGCATCCAGCCGCGGCCCCGGGTGCTCGTCGTTGACGACGATGAGCGGAACCTGCTCGCGATCCGGACCGTCATCGAGGATTTGGCGGAGGTCGAGACCGCGTCGTCCGGAGAAGAGGCGCTGCGCCATCTCCTCAAAGGCGAGTTCGCGGTGATCCTGCTCGACGTCTACATGCCCGGGATGGACGGCTACGAGGCGGCCGAGATGATCCGCTCCCGCGAGCAGACCAAGCGCGTTCCCATCGTCTTCCTCTCCGCGATCAACAAGGAAAAGGAGCATCTGCTGCGCGGCTACGCGATGGGCGCTGTCGACTATGTGTTCAAGCCGGTCGAGCCGGTCGTGCTGCGCTCCAAGGTGGCGGTGTTCGTCGATCTTTTCCGGATGACCTGCGAGGTTCGGCGCAAAGCCGAACAGGAGCGGGCCCTGCTCGACGCCAATCTCGAGGCCAATGCCGAGCGCCTCCGGGTCGAGCAGGAGTTGCGCGTCGCCGAGCAACGCCAGGCGGCGATCATCCGCTCGCTGCCGATCGTGCTCTATCTTGAGCCCGAGCGCGTCTCTCCGCGCGTTCCCCAATTCGTCGGCGGCAATTTCGCGGCGCTTACCGGCTTCGGCCTAGCTGACGTCGAGCGCAATCCCGACTTGTGGGCCGAACGACTCCACCCGGAGGATCGCGAGCGAGCGATTCAGGCGCTCGATGAAAGGCAGCGCACCGGCGTCATGGCGATCGAATATCGCTGGCAGTGCGCCGACGGCCGCTACCGGCATTTTCTCGACCAGGCGGTGCGCCTCGGCGACGAGGAGGGCGCGGCCGCGCAATATGCGGGCACCCTGCTCGACGTGAGCGAGCAGCGGGCGCTTGAGAGCCAACTCCTCCAGGCGCGCAAGATGGACGCGATCGGCAAGCTCACTGGCGGCATCGCGCACGATTTCAACAATCTGCTCGCCGCCGTGCTCGGCGGTATCGGCCTCATCGAGAGGCGGCTGAAGCTCGACGAGGAGCAAGGCAGGATCGTGGCGATGACGCGCCGGGCGGCCGAGCAGGGGTCGGAGCTGATCCGGCGCCTCCTCGCCTTCGCGCGGCGCCAGCAGTTGCAGCCGGACAGTATTGACCCCGCGGCACTCTCGGTCAGCGTCAACGACCTTCTCGCCCATACGCTGGGCGGACTCGTGACGCTCGAATGGGAAATCGAGAACGGGGTGAGCCGCGCCTGGGCCGATTCGACCCAGCTCGAGCTTGCATTGATGAACCTCATCATCAATGCGCGCGACGCGATGCCCGAGGGCGGGCGGATCGCGGTGACCGCACGCAATGCCGAGGCCGTGGGCGGGCGGCTCGGTCTCGTGCCGGGCGACTATGTCGTTTTCGCCGTCGCGGATACCGGCGGCGGCATTGCGCCCGAGCTGCTCGAACAGGTGACCGAGCCGTTCTTCACGACTAAGGCGGTCGGCGAGGGCACCGGTCTCGGCCTGGCGATGGTCTACGGCTTCGCCCAGCAGTCCGGTGGCGCGATCGACATCGACTCAACGCTGGGCGAGGGCACCCGCGTCGAGATCTGGCTCCCGACGGCCGCGCGCGGCGAGGGCGCCGAGCAGAAGGTCGACGAAGTCTCCGAGGCCGCCGAGACGGGGAGCCTCAGCATCCTCCTGGTCGACGATCACGACGGCGTCCGCGAGGCGACCGCCGGCATGCTCCGCGACCTCGGCCATTCGGTCGAGGCCGCCAACGACGGCGCGTCGGTCATCGAGCGGCTCAAGGCGAACGCGGAAGCCTACCACCTCATCATCACCGATTATGCGATGCCCCTCATGTCCGGGGTCGAGATGCTCAGGCAGGTGCGCTTATGCCGGCCCCACTTGCCCGGCCTGATCATCAGCGGCTTTCCGAGCGCGAGGGCGAACGCGATCGAGGCGGCGGAAGCGCTGGTTCTCTCCAAGCCCTTCACCCTGGAGCAGCTCAAGTCGGCGATCGCGGCGGCGGTCGGCTCGAAACAGGCGAAGCAGCCAATCTCGCTGAGCCCGCACCCCTGACGGTCTGAACGGTCCTTTTCAACCGCTCTGTATCCGCGAGAAGATATGCCGTCCTTGCGAACGACGCCGGGTGAATCCGCTCCCGATTTCAGAAGGCATCGCGATGAAGCCGCCCGGTTTGGGGGCGCCTCGAAACGGCAATTTCCAAGCCGATAATCAAGCGGCTTGGACGTCCGCTTTGGGCGCAAAGCTGAACAGCCGCATCCGGTCGGATGCGTAGCGTCTGCTGTCGGAAAGGCCTCAGCCCCAGATCATCCAGGTCTTTTTCCGCTCACCGTATCGGTCTGTCTGACGAGTCCACTCAACCGGGGGGATTCGAACATGACGAAATCGACACGGGCGGTAGCGAGTCGAGCCGATGTCCCAGGGCTCGGACATAATAGCTATCACATTGTCGAGCAGCTTCCCGTCGACCCGCTGATTCAAGACGGAGTCGACCCGCGCTCATTCAGTCGCCGAGAGACAAAGAAGGCCACGGCGATTCTCCGGCGCCTCAAATACGTCCCGCCCATCGTGGTCGGCAGCGAGAACAACGTGCTCGCGGGCTATTTGCTGGTCCTGGCGGCGCGCGCACTCGGACGAGCGACGCTTCCGGGCGTTCGAGCCGAAAACCTATCCCAAGCTGAGCAACGCGCTCTTTCTATAGCGTTGAACAGGCTGGGGGAGCTCGGCGACTTCGATCGGATCAAACTTGGCAATCTAGTCCTTCAGCTGGAGGCGGACCTCCCCGAACTTCAGGTCGAGGACCTCGGTTTGAGCGTCACCGAGGTCGATCTGGCGATCTTTGCAGCTCAAGGGTCGGCTGTGGCCGAAGGGCCATTCCTAGCCCCCTCGGGCCCGGCCGTCACCCGCCCCGGCGACAATTGGCTGCTCGACAAACACCGAGTCGCGCATGGAAACGCCACACAGCAGGTCTCG
Source organism: Sphingosinicella sp. (assembly GCF_052387495.1). GTDB lineage: Bacteria > Pseudomonadota > Alphaproteobacteria > Sphingomonadales > Sphingomonadaceae > Allosphingosinicella. Next base: position 19,010 of record NZ_JBQTJC010000137.1, read on the forward strand.
TACGTCGCGCTCATGGCGGGCTCGCGAGCCCACGCGATTTTCACCGACCCTCCCTATGGCATTGGCGTCGATTCAATCTCGACCCGCGGTCATCGGACTTTCGTGGAGGGTGCGGAGGGCAATAAAGACGGGCAGCTCGATCGGCTCTTCGCCGGGTTCTGCGAGGCGATGGTGGCGCACGCGCGCCCCGGTGCGCTTGCATATATCGCGATCGACTGGCGATCGCTCGAGATCCTCTTGCGCGCGGCGAGGCCATTTTTGGGCGACCTCCTAAACCTTATCGTGTGGGGCAAGGATCGGGCGGGGATGGGCAGCCACTACAAGTCGCAACACGAGGAGATTCTTCTCTTCAAGGTCCCGGGCGCCCCTCACCGAAACAACATCGAACTAGGGGTGAACGGGAGAAATAGGTCGAATCTTTGGTCCTATCCCTCGGCCCTGACCATGAGCCGGAGAGGAGACGAAGGGGACCTGCTGGCGCACCACCCGACCCCGAAGAATGTCGACATGGTCGCCGATGCCATCCTCGATTCGACACGCCGGAGGGACATTGTTCTGGATCCCTTCTTGGGATCCGGCACGACCCTGATCGCGGCCGAGCGGACGGGGCGGCGCTGCTTCGGAATGGATCTCGATCCGCTTTACGTCGACCTCGCCGTACGCCGCTGGCAGTCGCTGACCGGTCGCGAGGCGATCCACGCGCAAACCCGCCGCGCTTTCGATCGGGTCGCATCCGAGACTCGGGAGGACACGCTATGAGCGGCGACGACTCCGACGACCGGGTCGGCTACAAGCGCCCCCCACTCTCAGGCCGCTTTAAGCCCGGCAATAGAGCTTCGCCTGGCCGTCCCAAGAAAAAGCGCGCGAAGTCCCAGGAGGACCTGATGGCCGCGCTCCTCGACGAGGAGGTCGTCGCGACCGTAGGGGGCAAGAAGCGCAAGATGACGATGCGCGAGATGGCTACCCGGTCGTTCATCAACAAAGGGATCAATGGGAGCGCGCAAGACGCGAAGCGGCTTCTCGATCAAATGCCGCCTCAGCCGCAAGCCAACGATTCCGACGGAAGTGAAATCTCCAAAGGGCTCGACAAGTTAGTCGATAAGCTCATGACGATGCGGGAGAATCTGGAAGCGGATTCGCTTCCTCGCGAAAGAGCGGAAATTGCGATTCTGCAGCGCTTTCCCGAGGTCATCGGGGCTCTCGAGCGGCACTGGGAAGAGGAGGCAAACGGTCCGCGTCGCGCGGCGCCGACGCGGCTCCTGCTTCAATTTGCGCATGCGATGGGCAGACCTGACGGCCGCTCGTTGGCGGAAAAGATTGCGATGGAGGGGGTGCCGGAAGAGCCCAGCGATTGGGGGGCGGATGCTGGCGAAGAATAGCGCGGTGCGGCCCGACGAGTAGGCCGGCATCGGCGTTTCAAGGCAGCGTCACGATCCGGCGTTCCCGAGGCGAGAGGTTGCGCAAGCGCTCGATTTGCGCATCGAGCGCCTGATCGATCCGCAAAGCATATGGGTGCGGACGGCCGTTGAAGAGGATCTTGCGCCAGACTTCGAGCTCTCGGCGACCCTCGGCGTGCAGGCGTCGCAACGTGCGTTTTCGGGATCTGGAGAGGCGGGCGACGCTATCGTCGGAGAAGCGCTCGAAGAGATGCTCCCTTTCGATAACGCCGTTTAGGTGCGGCCCGATAACCCGGGCAATCGCCTCGAGTTGCACAAACAGGCTAAAAAGCTCTTCTACGTCGTATTTCGTAGGGCGCCCCCTCATAATCCACCAAGGGCGATCCCGCCGGCTACGCCAAGGCCCTTTCGGACCGCGTCGCTCGGGTCGGTCAGAGGGAATAGTCGTCAGCAAATCGGTGTCTTTCCGCAGCGTTTCGTTCGCAGGCTAGTGGGCCGATCGCTTCAAAAGCAAGCCCCCCCCTCCTGCGGCTTGGGCGACGATCGCTAGACCTCCCGCGCAGACGGCCGCGACAGGATCTCCGCGGTCGCTGTGAGAAGGGCGATCTCCCTCCCGATGCGGGCCAGCGACCGCGTTCGCCTCCGGATCGATTCGAGATCGAGCGGCAACGCCGACACGGCATCGACACTCCCGTCCTCCATGAGAGCCCCGGCCGTCACAAGGAGCGTCGCTATGGTTCGGTGGCGCTCGGCGTCTTCGCCCATTTTCTCTCTCCGGCACCGCTTCAGCCATGGGCCGGCACCCCAGTCCAGACGCAGCTTTTCGAGCTATTCGGTTTCGGCCAGGAGATCGGAGGCCGTGACGCCGAGGGGGCGAGCCAGCCTCTCGATCACTAGGATTGTCGGATTCCGAGCGCCCCGCTCGATGTCCGAGACATAGGTCCGGTGAATCTCCGCCTCGAAGGCAAATTTCTCCTGCGATAAGCCCTTCTGCTCGCGAAGGCGTCTCAGATTTTTGGCGAGGCGCTGGCGTATGTCCACGACGCCATGAAGGCGCGCCTGCATAGGTCCTATCTACAGACGATGAGTGACATCGAGCTTGACTCGGCTGCCGCTATCGAGCGTCATTCCCGATACCGATAGTCTACAAGGGAAGTCCGGGTGGATGCGTTCGAGCAGCTTGCAGCCGACATATTCTGGGCCGAGGGCTACTGGGTTCGAACCGGCGTAAAGGTCGAGCTCACCCGCGAAGAGAAGATCGGGATCGGCCGTCCCTCAGCGCCGCGCTGGGAGATCGATATGATCGCCTACCGGGCGACCGCGCGGGAGCTTCTGGCCCTCGAATGCAAAAGCTATCTCGATTCCGGTGGAGTTCACGCAGCCCACTTCGCCGAAGGCGCGAAGCACGCCAGCAGATACAAGCTGTTTCACGATGGCCTTCTCCGCGAAATCGTTTTGAACAGGCTTCGGCTGCAGGCCATCGATCGCGGCCTTTGCCCGGAGGATGTGACCGTCAGGCTTGGCCTCGTTTACGGGCATGCAACATCTCATAACGCGAAGCTTCTGGCCGGCATCTTCGAACGACAGGATTGGCTTCTGTTCGGGCCCGAATGGCTGCGCGCTCATCTCGGGCGGATGGCCTCCGGCGGCTATGAGAACAGCACGGCCGCCATCGTCGCGAAGATGCTCCTGAGGCCTCAGGCGAGCGGGCCGGTAACGGGAGAGCTCGTGCGCGGGCACCCCCGCCGTTCTTAGTGAATGTGGCCGGAAGCGGACGGGCGGGTCTATGGTTGCAGTGGGTGGATTGCGGACGTTGCGGCAAGCTGCTTGCTCTAGCGAACGCCATCTCCAATTAGCGTGAAAGGTGCCCAGGCGCTTGGATGAGCCCAGCTGTCCTCGGCACTATCGTGTGCCGCATCGTTACGGACTTCACGCATCGCGAGTTGGAGCGCTTCGGCGCGGCTGAGCTCGGGCCGTTCATTGAGAAGTTCGATAGTGAGGACCGTGAGCCGGGCAGCAACGTCGTCCCCGACCGGCCAATGAGAGGCCAACAGGTTACGTGCACCGGCATAGAAGAAGGCGCGGGCCAACCCGGAGAGGCCGGGCGCGCCTTCCGTGCCGTCGCCTGCCGCGGTGTTGCAGGCGGAGAGGATAACCCAATCGGCGGCCAGCCGGAGCGCCGAGACTTCCGACGCGGTCAGCAACCCATCATCCGCATCGCTCGGCGTTTGCGGAGGCGTGAAGACGAGGCCGGGTTCTGCCACGTCCAGCACTTCGCCGCCCGTCAGGCCATGGGTGGCGAAGGCGATGATGCGGGCGCTGCCGAGATCGGTGGTTCGCACATTCGTTTCGGTCGCCCGCTCCGCGAGAAACAACGCGTCGCGCGGGGCGCCCAGCGCGGCGCGAATGGCTTCCAGCTCGGTTGCGGTGCCCGGCAGGCGACTCAGCAGCCGGAGTTGGCGGACACTCGCAATCGCGCCGCCGTCGCGCCTCCGGCCAGGCTCGAACAGCGACGACAGCTCGGCCCCGGCGGTGCCGCGCGACCGGGCTCGCTGCGCAGGGGCGCCTTGCAGCACCGGATCCCCGAAACCGACAAACGACGTCAAACCGCGCTCACCCGGCGGCCGGCTGAACCGGCGCAGGAACTGGAGTGACTGGATCGAGGGTATCTGGATGAGTGCGTGCGCATCGGCGAACCACCGCGTTTGCGCGGGATCGCGCAACGCGGCAGGATCGCCGTCCCGGCCCAGCGGCGGCGCGGCGACGAGGATCCCGAACGGCAGGCTGGTGAGGGAGCCGCCTGCGGTGATGAAGACGTGGCGCTTCCCGGCGAGGACGCTGTCGACCGGCGCCACAATCTGAAGGTAGAGATTATGCGCAGTGGTGCGATCGTAGGGATAGCCCGGCCCCGCCTGTGCCAGCCACTGGTCGGCCTGGGCCGGAGTGACGCGAACGTTGGCTCCGACATCCCAAAGCAGGCGCTGGACGGCGGCATCGATCTGCGCGCCAGTCCATTCGGAGCGAACCCATTCGATCGACGTGCTGCTGACGGCGACGACGTGGGTGCCAAAGGCGGTCGGCACGACCATCAGAATGGCCTCGTCGGGCGCGAGTATGGCTTGGGTCTCGGCGACGGACAGCGCCTCGGGCCTGGTCAGCGCAAAATACGGCTGGAAATCTTGCCGCAGGATCGCGTCGATTTGGGCCATGCGTGATTCGATCCGTGCGCGTTCGGCAGGCAGCGATTGGCGCTGCGCGTCGGCGGCTGCATCGGAGCCAGTGAGCGCGGCATTGTAGCCGGCATTGTTTGCAGCCCACTGATGGCTCAGACTCTCGCGTTCGCGAACCAGCGTGCCCAGCCTTGGTGCTGTGTCATCCGCGACGCGACGAACGGCCATTTGAATGACCGCGCGATCGGTGGTTCCGGCAATAGCGTCCTGAAGAGCTGCGAAGCTCTCGGCCTCGAGTGAAGACATGTTGCCGCCGTCTCTCGTGGCGCCAAGCCATGCCGCGTCCGCGAGCAGGGTAAAACCATCGCGTCGCTGGCGCTCCTCGCGCTCTCGCTGCGCCTCGGCGAACGCACCGGAGTTGGCCGAGGCCCGGCGCGATCGACGCCCGAAGACTGCAAGCCGCGCCGGCTCGATCGCCGCGCCGCCTTGACCGGAGGTCAATTGCGCCGAGGCCAGACGTTCTGCGGCATCGATTGTGGACGGGTCCTCCCTGCCGAACCTTCGCTCGCTGGTCTCGACCAGCCTGATGAGGAGCGGCTCCGCCTCCGTGAAGCGGCCCTGGTCCTGATACAAGTCAGCGAGATGGCCAACCGACGCGAGCGTAATCGTATCATCCCTGCCGAGTGTGCGTTCACTGGCCTCGAAAGCCCGGGTCAAAAGCGGTTCGGCCTCTGCTTGGCGGCCTTGATCTAGGTAGCAAGAAGCCAAGGCGATGCGGGACCAGAGGGTAGTGCGATGCTCCCTGCCGAGCGTGCGTTCATTCGCCTCGACAGCACGAATATAGAGTGGCTCCGCCTCGGCGTAGCGCCCCTGCGCGGAATAGAGGAGGGCAAGGTTATTCACCACGACGAGAGTCTCGGAATGGTCCCTGCCGAGTGTGCGTTCACTTGCCTCGAGAACTCGAAGATGGAGCGGCTCGGCCTCTGCGAAACGGCCTTGAGACAGGTAAAGTAAGCCAAGGTTGGTGAGCGCGCTGAGAGTGTCGGGATGTTCCCGGCCGAGGGTGCGCTCAACGACCTCGATAACGCGAATGTGGAGCGGCTCCGCCTCCGCGAGGCGGCCTTGGGCCTGATAGAAACTACCAAGGTTGTTGAGTGAGATGAGCGTTTGCTGATCGTCCAGGCCCCAGACCCGCTCACCTGTCTCCGCCGCCCGTATCAAGAGAGGTTCGGCTTCCGCGAAACGACCCTGGGCCTCATACACCATCGCGAGGTGACTCACCGCAGCCAGCGTAACTGGATGACCGGGACCGAAAGCAGCTTCCGCCAGCGCAAGGGCGCTTGCTGCGAGGTCGGCGGCCAGATCGTATTCGCCGCGGGTGTAGGCCTCGTCCCTGCGAGTGACGAGTTCCACCAATTCCGCGTGACGGCCTTGATCTGCTTCGGCTTGTTCTGCCGCTCGCGCATTCGCCATGCCGTTCGACGGCCCCGCCGAAACCAGAAAGCAAAGGGCGCAGCAGACAGCTGGCCCTGCCGAGCGCCATCTGCGCAAATTCAACTTTGTGAAAAGCGGAATCGATGCGCGCACTGGCCCGTCCCCCTCGGCGGCAGTATCGCAGCAATGCCCCCGCGCATTCAAGAGAAACGCTGTCGGCCAGCTCCGAATATCGCTATGACGTGCGTCGATCGGAGGGGCCTACATGAGTTGGTCGATGATGATTGCGGCGCTGGCGGCGCAAGCGCCGGTGGATGCGCGGTGGGAGCGGGTGTTTCAGGATGCGGACGGCATCAGCTACATCGACCCCGGCACGATCGCGCGCGAGGGCGGTCGCGTCCTCGCTTTGTTCCGTGTCGACACGAGCGAAGAGCAGTTGGGAACACGCACGATGGTCATGCATCAGGTGATCGACTGCACGCAGCGCACCTACACGGTCGTCACCAGGGAGCTACTGCGCGACGACGGCTCGTCGCTCGGTGCCATGTCCGCCGCGCCGGACGAGCTTTTCGCGCAGGAGTTCGTCGACTACGGTCACGACGCGGCCATCTACCGGCGGGTTTGTGGTCCTCGATGACGCGCAGGCAGGCTAGGACTCATCGCGGCCTGCGGCACAAAAGCCTGGTGAAGGCCGCCGCCTCATTACCCTCCAACTCGCGATTCCAAACCGGCTCGATCCGTCCGTTTTCGAGGACGATGCTGAGAACGCGCGACCTGCAACTATATGCCCTGGCTTGGACATATTCCTCATCGGCGCCGATCTCGTCGATACCCGGTTGGTCCGGCAAAATGGCAGGAGCGGCCCCGGCTTCGGTCTCGAGGATTCCAACGACGTCGAAATGGACCAGGTCGCCCGCTCGTCGGATGCTGTCCCGATCGAACCATCCATCGCTGATGCGGACCCAATTGCGCGCCTGCGCCGGCGCGGCGAAGGTCAGCGCGCACAGCAGCAGCGACGCGAGAGCGCACATACGCACGGTCGAGACTCCTGAAAGGCTGCTCGAAAAACGCGGTGAACATCTCTCCTTACACGATTTAGGTCGCCTCCGAAACGATCAGGCGTACTGGCAAGACCCATAGACTGCTGCGTGTCTGCACTGGCTCGTAAGCCGACAAAGCTCCCCGAGGTGAGCGAGCGTCCGCTTCGCGGCAAGGACGGCGACCGTCTCAACGGCGAGGATGGGCGCATTGCGGACCACCTCCTCGATCCGATCTCAGCAGCATGTGGTGCCCAGACGCCCGCCGGCTCGCGCGGATGGTAGAGCGTGGAACGCGAAGATTGCATCGCAGTCTGCTCCGAGTCAGTGTGATCCGCCTGCCATTGAGAGCTGGAAATGGTTTCGCGAGATGAACTCTACCGGCTGGTCTGGTCCAAGCCGATGACCGAAATCGCCCAGCGGTTCGACGTGTCGGGCAGCTATTTGGCCAGGGTCTGCACTTTGCTCAACGTACCTCGCCCAGAGCGCGGCTATTGGGCCAAGCTCGAGGTCGGCAAAGCACCGCCGCAGATTCCGCTTCCGGCGCCACGGCCGGGCGACCCGCTTCACTGGAGCAAGGAGGGTGCACATATCCCCCCTCCGAAGCCCAAAGCACCGCCACGTCGCAAGCCGGAGAAGAAGGTGCGGATCGCCCGCGACCGGGTTCATGGTCTGATTCGCGGCGCAAGATCGCATTTCGAGAATGGCAGGCCGGTCGACGAGGGCGCATATCTCAAGCCCTACAAAAAGCTTCTGGTGGACGTTACTGCTTCGCAGGCCAGCCTCGATAAGGCGCTGGATCTCGCCAACGATCTCTTCAACGCGCTCGAATCGGTTGGTCATCGGGTCGTAGTGGCGCCCGCCGATGCAGAGATGAGGCGCGAGCGGCTCGATGAGCGAGAGGTTGCCGCCAAGCCGCGCGACCACTGGCAATATGGCGGACTCTGGTCTCCCTCCCGTCCGACGGTTGTCTATGTGGGAAGCGTCGCCATCGGACTTTCGATCGTCGAGATGTCGGAGAATGTCACGCTGCGCTACACTAACGGAGGATATATCCGCGAGAGCGAATATGTCCCTCCACGCGGTCGGTATAACGTCGACCGCAGCTGGACCACGACTCGCGATCTTCCGTCTGGGCGTATGAGGATCGTTGCCTATTCGCCTTACTGGCAAGTCGATTGGTCGTCGCAATGGCAAGAATCCAGGTCTGCCTCGCTCCGCGGCCAGATCAGGACGACCGTCGAAGCCATCGAGGCGGCGGCGCCCGAACTGGTGGCAAAGCTGGATGAGGCGGACCGTCAGGCTAAAATCCGCCACCAGCAGTGGCTGATTGAGGAGGAGCATCGCCGGCGCGAGGAGGACCGTAGACGCATCGAACGGTCGATCGCTGACAGCAAGACCGAACTTCGGCAGGTCATCGAGCGGTGGTCGAACGTCATGAGCGTCGAGCGCTTCCTCGTGGGCGTGGAGCAGCGGGCTGACGATCTTTCCGAGCCCGACAGGGGCGATGTGCTCGAGCGACTTGCTCTCGCTCGCGGCTTTCTGGGTAGTCAGGATCCGCTGGATTTTTTCCGCGCCTGGAAGACGCCAGGGGAGCGTTATACTCCACGCTATTCCGAAGAGCGGGCGGCCGAACAAGACGGGAATTTGCCGACACCTCCCTGATAGGCGAGAGGGTCGCGAGGCTGGGCTGGGATCGGCTTGTCGCCCGCCGGGCGATGTCTACCGCTAACTTTTCAATGGGACGGCCTGCATTGTTTGCCGCTCTCGTCCGCTGTAATTCGAGCCTTTTTGGGGCAGAGGGCGATGTCGAAGTCGAACAAGGTGCCGGTTGTGGAGCGGATTTGGGAGGCGTTGAAAGCCGAGGGCAAGGGTCGGACGACCGTGTATTTCGAAGACGTGCTGAATGCGATCGCCCACTGCAATGAGGGCCGCACTAAGAA
>NZ_JBQTJC010000138.1:0-2171 GCF_052387495.1 Sphingosinicella sp.
TGCTGCTCGCGCTGCATGAAGCGGGCCTCGCGACGCTCACCCACACCCCCAATCCGATGGGCTTCCTCAATCGCCTCTGCGGCCGCCCGGCGACCGAGAAACCGGTGATGGTGATCGTCGCGGGCCGCCCGGCGCCGGACGCGACCGTGCCCGAACATGCCCTTTTGAAAAAGCCGCTGGATCGGATATCCAGCTGGCTCTGACATCCAAGCGGGGGACGCACGGGATGACTGCTACCACCGAGCCGGGACGGCGCATCCAGTCGCTCGATATCGTCCGCGGCATCGCCGTGATGGGCATCCTGGCGATGAACATCGTCGCCTTCGCCATGCCCTTCTCCGCTTATATGAACCCGGCCTCGTTCGGCTCGGAGAGCGTCGCCGATTATGCCGCCTGGGCGTTCAACTTCGTCCTCGTCGACGGCAAGATGCGCGGCCTCTTCTCCTTCCTGTTCGGTGCCTCGACCCTGCTGGTGATCGAGCGGGCCGAGGCGGGCGGGCAATCGGCGGCCAAGATTCATTACAGCCGGATGCTCTGGCTGCTCGTCTTCGGCCTCCTCCACTTCTACCTGATCTGGTTCGGCGACATCCTCGCCGGCTACGCGCTCACCGGCCTCCTGCTCTTCTTCTTCCGCAACCTCAAGGTGAGGGCGCTGATCACATGGGGCGTGGCGCTGGTCCTCGTGCAATGCCTGTTGATGACGGCGCTGTCCTTGCGCGTCTACCAGCTCGCCGGCCAGGGGACCTTGAGCGGAACCGAGGCAGAGGAATGGGCCGGCTTCCAGGAAGCGTTCGGCCGGATGACCCCGCAGCACCTCTCCGAGGCGATGTCGCTCCATCTCGGTCCGTGGACCGGCCTCGTCCGGAACCAGCTGACCGAGCACGGCGCCGAGCCCTTCGTCGGCATCTTCTTCTTCGGCTGGGAAACGCTCGCCTACATGCTGTTCGGCATGGCGGCGCTGAAGACCGGCTTCTTCCGCGGCGAATGGGCGGCGGCGCGCTACCGCAAGGTGGCGCTGATCGGGCTCGCCATCACGATCCCTCTCTACGCCCTGCTCGCCTGGTCCAACTGGCGCGCCGGCTTCACGATGGAATCGACGATCCTTTACTCGATGACCGCGACGACGCCGCTCCGCCCGATCATGGTCTTCGCCTACGCCGCCCTGATCATCCTCGCCTTCCGGAACGGCGGCTGGCTGGCCGACCGCGTCGCCGCCGCGGGCCGCGCCGCCTTCACCAATTATCTCGGCACCTCGCTGCTGATGACGGCCCTGTTCTACGGCTGGGGCCTCGGCCTTTACGGCTCGCTGACCCGCGTAGAGCTCTATCTGCCGGTGCTGGTCATGTGGGCGCTGATGCTGCTCTGGTCGAAGCCCTGGCTCGACCGCTTCCGCTACGGCCCGTTCGAATGGCTCTGGCGCAGCCTCGCGCGGCTGGAGCTCCAACCGATGCGCAAGGCCGGGGCCTAGTCTCCGGCTGGCCTGGGCGGACCCGCGCGCACTAGCTGCTCGATCGGGGCGGCCGGGACGATCGTGACCAGCATGTCCGGAGACTGGAGCGCCGACAGGCGCCGGCCATCCGGGTTGAAGTAGCTGGGGCGGTAACCGCTTCGCGGATCGCCATCCATGCGCGAACAGATCGTCTGGCCCTCCATGGCCAGCATCATCATGCGGAACATCATCGGGATCGCCTCGTCGTCCGGTCGCGCGGGCGCGCTGGGATCCTCGTAGAGGATCACCTGGCTGAAATCCCGATAGCAGCGCACATCGTTCTGCCGCCAGGTGCTGACTCGACTCGCCATGATGTAGCGATCCGACAAGGGGTGAAAATCCAGCTGGGGAGAGTCGAGCCGCTCGCCGGGCTGACCGTAGCTGTCCGCGACGCGCCACCGCTGCGGCGCGAAATCCGTGATGGGGCGATCGGTCAGAATGGTGACCCCGTAGCTGCCCTCGCTGCGGCTCAGCTGGTAGAAGCGGTCGGCGCCCAGTGCATGCGTTGCGCCATCGGGATCGGCGCCGCCGGCATCCCAGCCCGGGACTTGCTCGCCCGGCGCGAACAGGGCGGCCCGCAGCTGGTCGAGCAAGGCCTGAAACTGCTGGGCCGGATCATCCTGCGTTCTCGCGGACGGCACTTCGGGGACGGCAGCGGCCGGCGCGGGCTGCAGGAGCGCCG
>NZ_JBQTJC010000139.1:0-29167 GCF_052387495.1 Sphingosinicella sp.
GCAGCCAACGCTCCGTCCCTCGCAAGTTCCCTCGGCTCGCCTCGCGGCTTTCTCCCGCCCAGTTCGCTGATCTCCTTGCACAGGCTCGCTTTCCCCATCCTGAATGGTGTTGGCAGGCTCGCGCAACATTTGCGGCAGCGCCGCCTGGATCAGCGGCGTCGGATCGTTGAACGAGCGGGCGGTCGCGATCAGGGACCGGAACTGGCCCTGAATGCGGATATTGAACTCGAAGGGGATGCGGGCGATCTGCCCGAACACCCGGCGCGCGACGAGCTGGGTGATGCCGCCGCCCGACGGCAGCGTCGTCAGCGCCGGATCGCGCGCGACGCCGTCCAGGTCGATAACCGTGATGAACTCGCCGTCGAGTGCGCCGTTCAAGGTGAGGTCGAAGCGGTTGTAGCGCAGCGATTTCAGCGCGTTGAAGGCGAGGATGCCATAAGGGCCGAGGTCGCGGTCGGTAAGCTCGCCGACATAGGAGAGCGTCCCGCCCTCCTCGCGCGCCCTGAGCCGCCCGTTGAGAATCTGCCCTGCCCCGTTCTCGTCGAACTGCATCGGGACAATGCCATCGAAGGTGCCGGTCGCGGCGATATTGGAGAAATCCATTTGCTCGATGAAGCGCGCCGCATCGAGCCCCTCCACCCGGAAAGTGAGATATTTGGTCGTCTCCCGGCTGAAATCGAGCATTGTCGGCTCAAGGTGGAGTTTGCCGCCCGCGAAGGGCCAGTGGGCGCTCTCGACCGCGACATGGTAATTAGGCCGGAGCTGGTAGCGGATCTCGCCGTCATAGACGTCGATGCCGGCGCGGACCAAGTCGACGCTGGCTTCCTGCCCCGGCGCGCTGACCAGGCCGAGCAGGTCGGTGAAGCGGATCGTGGTAGTCAGACCCTCGACCGGGCCGAAGGGGGCGGCGAGATCCGCGCCCGCGGTGGAGAAGGTGCCGCTGCTGCGCGTGCCGCTTGCGTCCCATTCGATGCGGCCCTCCCCGGTGACGTTGGCATCGACCAGGGCGACCACGCCGACGGTGAGCGGGGTCAGGGTGTCAGGCTGGAAATCGCCAGCGAAGCGCAGCGAGGGCACGTCGAGGACGGCGTTGCCCGCCCCGCTGGCGAGATCGTGCGCGATCGTGGCGCGGGTGACCCGGGTGCCGCTGGCGGGATGGGCGAGCCAGCCCTCGGCGCGGAGGCGATTGCCGGCCAGGGTGAGGCGGAAATCGTCGCTGACCAGCGGATGGAAGCGGACGGGATCGCGCTTATCGGCGACCTGGATATGGCCGGAGGCGTCGAGTGTCCCGCCGGCGAAGCGCCAGCCTCCCCTGCCCTCGCCGACCAGCAACGGCACGTTGGCGAGATCGCCGGAGAGTCCGGCGAAATCGCCCGCGACGCCGCCCGCGCCGAAGCGGCCGTCGAGGTGCGCTATGTCGAGCCGGTTGGCGCCCGATGCGCCGCCGAGGCGGGCGGCGAGGCCCGAGGCCGTGAAGCCGTTCAGATCGATGCGGACCTGATCGCCGGCGAGCGTGATCGGCGAGGAACCCAGGCGACCGGCGAAGCGGGGGCCGCGTAGCTCGGCGCCTCCCCGGAGCCCGCCGCCGTCCTGCCAGAGCAGGGCACGGCCGGCCGGGCAAAGCGGCAGACGGCTCGGCCCGAGCCGCAGATTCTGCACCTGGAGGGCGCGGAAGCCGCCGGTCACGCAGCCCTCGCCGAGCGCGAAGCCGCCGCGCCCGAAGCTGCCCTGGAGCGGCAGCGCCAGCCCCTCCACCCGGCCGCCGCTGAACGGGCCGTCCAGCGCCGCGACCGTGCGGAAGCGGGTGCGGCCGCCCGCGCCGGAAAAGGCGATCTCCCCAAGCGCGAGCCGGGCGCCGCCGGCCTGCATCGGCGCGATCCGCCCAGTGCCTTCGAGCGGCGCGCCCGGATCCTGGCGAAGCGCGAAGCGCGCGTCGGGAAAGCCGCCGCCCGACAAGGCGAAATCCCCATCGAGCCGCATCGCCCCGTCCGGCCAGGAGAAAGCGAGCCCGCCGTCGCCGCGCAGCCGCGCGCCGCTGCTCGTGGTCAGCAGGAACTGGCTGAGCCGCGCCTCGCCGCGGCCGGCGCCGCCCGCCAGCCGCAGCCGGGTCCGCGCCCCGGCGCCGCCCCGGCCGGCGCGGTCCACCGCCCCGGCAAGCGCCTCGCCGATCGGCCCGAGCGGGGTGCCGCGCGTCGCGCGGAGCCCGCCCGCGATCGAGGCGAGACCGGCTTCGTCGAGCGCCAGCCCTTCCGCCTGGAGGTCGCCGTCGAGCGCCAGCGCGCCGCGCTCGGCGGAGACCGCATAGTCGCCCTCGAAGCGCGCCCAGCCGGCGTCGAAGGCCGCGACCTCGGCGCCGTTGGCGACCAGGGCGGCGCGCCCGCGCGTCTCGCGCGCCGTCCCGGCGAAGGTGAGGCGGCCTTCCAGGCCGGCGGCGCCGTCCGCGCCGAGCTTGACCGAGCCGAGCCTGAGCGCGCCATTGCCGCGCCAGGCATCGAGCGCCGGGGTGAGCGTCGCGTCGAGCGCGAGCCGCGGCCGCTCGACCGCGAGCGAATTTCCGCAAACGAGGCTCCGCATCGCCGCAGGCCCCGCGAGGGTCGGGCTCCCGTCGTCGATCCGCACCGCGAGCGAGGCGCGCGGCCCCTCGAGCGCGCACTCGCCGAGCCGCAGCTGGCGAGAGAGCAGGACGACATGCCCGGCGAAGCCGTCGGCGAGGTTGCCCCGCCCGCTCAGCCCGGCCGCGACCAGGCCGGCCGGGGTGACGATGCCGATCCCGGCATCGTCGAGATCGACCCGCTGGTCGGGCAGGCTGAAGGGCTCGCCGCTCGGCGGCGGCAGCAGTCGGTCGACGTCGCCGAAACTGACCCGGCCGTCGATCACGCGCCCGAACAGCCGCACGCCGCGCGCCCGGATCAGGCCGATGCGCGGCCCGGTCAGGCCGATGAGGATCTGGACCTCGACACGGCGGGCCGTCGCGTCCGGCCGGGCGGGATCGCCGATCACGAGATTTTCGAGAATCTGGGTGCCGAAGCCGATCCGCGTCACCTCGTAGCTGGCGCGCACGTCGCGGCGCTCCAGCTCGCCTTCGATATAGCCGATCGCGAGCCGCTCGCGCATCGACCAGAGGATCGCGAAGGCGATGAGCAGCAGGACGAGCAGCCCCAGCAGGGCGCGCCGAAGCATGCGCCGGCGCGGCGGCCTGATTTGCTCGAGTTCCGCTTCGTCCACGCTCAGCCCAACAGCCTTTGCCCGCTTAACCGCCGGTGACCGCATGCGTTCCGGCGCCGTCACATTGCCTAACCGGCCCGGTCGTCATATCCAACCTCGGTGGCCGACGCTTCCACCGACGGCAGCGGGCATCGCGCCCGCCTGCGCCAGCGCCTGTTCGAGGGCGGGCCCGATGCGCTGCTCGATCACGAGATCGTCGAATATCTCCTCGCCCTCGCCATTCCGCGGCGCGACACCAAGCCGCTGGCCAAGAAGTTGCTGCGCGAATTCGGCGGGTTCGGCGGGCTGATGACCGCCGACGCCGAGGCGATTGCGCGGGTCGGCGAGATCAGCGAAGGCGCCATCGCCGCGCTCAAGACCGCCCATGCGGCGGCGCTGCGTCTGCTCAAGGACGAGGTCAGGGAACGACCCGTGCTCGGCTCGTGGCAGGCCCTGCTCGACTATCTCCGCGCCGACATGGCGCACGAGGGGATCGAGCGCGTCCGGGTGCTGTTCCTCAACACCAGGCACGTGCTGATCCGCGACGAGCCGATGTGGGAGGGCTCGGTCGACGAATCGGCGGTCTATGTGCGTGAGATCATGCGCAGGGCGCTCGACCTGAAGGCGACCGCGATCATCGTCGTGCACAATCACCCGAGCGGCGATCCCTCGCCGAGCCAGCAGGACATCCGCCTCACCCGCGACCTCGCCGAGGCCGGGCGGCACCTCAAGGTGACGCTCCACGATCATGTCATCATCGGCGCGCAGGGCCATGCCAGCCTGCGCGCGATGGGGCTGATCTAGCCTCTAGTCGGTCGGCGCCGAGCCGATCCGCTCGAAGCGGATCGTCCAGATTTCGCGCCAGGCGCCGTCGCGCTGCATCTCGCTGCGCCCGCGATAGGCGCCCTCCTCGCGCGTCATCCGGTTGCGCAAGGTGAGCCGCTGGCCATCGGCCCCGACATAGGCTTCCTCGGGAAAATCGATCCCGGTCGCGGTCGGCTCGGCCGTGCCGCCGCTGTAGCCGCCGTCGGAGGCGTAATAATCGTAGCGGATGCGGCGCGCCGCCGTGTCCCAGCGATAGATGGTCTCGCCCGAATAGGGCCCCGACGCGCCTTCGACGACATGCCGGTCGCGGACCTGCCGCCCGCCGGGCAGCGCGGTGAAGCAGTGGGTGTCCGTCCGGGTCGTGTTCGGGAAGGTGCCGCGCCAGCAGGAGCCGACGAGGAAAGCGAGCGGTTGCAGCTCGGAGGCGAGCGTCGGCCGAGGAGCGACCGGTTGTGCGGCCCCTGCCCAGGCGGCGCGCGTGTCGGCGACGGCGGTGAAGTTTGCCGCGACCGCGCCGCCCCGCTCAAAGCGCAACGTCATCGGCACGATTTGGCCCTCCGCCAGCGGTTCGCGCAGGTTGATCAGCATCAGGTGAAGGTCGCTACCGGGTCTGATCTCCACCGCGCCGCCGGCCGGCACGGCCAAATTCGGCGCGGACTCCATGGAAACCTCGCCATTCTCGCGCACGATCCGGTGAATTTCGACACGCTCGGCGCAGCCGCATTCCGCGCCGATCAGGCTGTCGCCGGGCCCGGCATTGAGGATCGCGACATAGCCCGCCGCGTCCCCGCCCGCGGGCGCCGCCCGCACGATCCTGTTCTCCAGCGCCAACCCCTGCATGGCCAGCGCCACCAGCATCGACCCGATCATCCACGTCTCCTTCGGCGGCGAGTTGAACGATCAATCAAGTGAGAGTCAAGACGTTGCGTGTGTAAGACGCGGTTGCTAGGCGCGCGCCATGCTTCCTCGCTACGCCCGCGCGCCGATGACCGCCATCTGGGAGGCGGAGAACAGATACCGGATCTGGTTCGAGATCGAGGCGCATGCGCTCGACGCGATGGCGGAGCTCGGCACCGTGCCCCAGGAGGCGGCCGACGCGGTGTGGGCGTGGTGGAAGACCGGGCCGGCGATCGACGTCACGGCGATCGACGCGATCGAGGCCGTGACCAGGCACGACGTGATCGCCTTCCTGACCTGGGTCGCCGAGCAGGTGGGGCCGCAGGCGCGCTTCCTTCACCAGGGGATGACCAGCTCGGACGTGCTCGACACCTGCCTTGCGGTGCAGCTGAGCCAGGCGACCGATCTGCTGCTCTTCGACCTGACCGAGTTGATGGATGCGCTCAAGCGCCGCGCCTACGAGCACAAGCTGACCCCGACGATCGGGCGCAGCCACGGCATTCACGCCGAACCGGTGACGTTCGGGCTCAAGCTCGCACAGGCCTATGCGGAATTTGACCGGAGCTGGACTCGGCTCGCCAGAGCGCGTGAGGACATCGCGACCTGCGCAATCTCGGGCGCGGTCGGCACCTTCGCCAATATCGACCCGCGCGTGGAGGCGTATGTCGCCGAAAAGCTGGGGCTCCACGTCGAGCCAGTCTCCACGCAGGTCATCCCGCGCGACCGGCACGCCTATTTCTTCGCGACGCTCGGCGTCATCGCCTCCTCCATCGAAAGGCTCGCCACGGAGATCCGTCACCTGCAGCGCACCGAGGTGCTGGAGGCGGAGGAATATTTCTCGCCGGGGCAAAAGGGCTCGTCCGCGATGCCGCACAAGCGCAACCCCGTCCTGACCGAGAATCTGACCGGCCTCGCCCGCATGGTCCGCGCGGCGGTGACGCCCGCGCTGGAGAATGTCGCCCTCTGGCACGAGCGCGACATCAGCCATTCGTCGGTCGAGCGCTTCATCGGCCCGGACGCGACGATCACCCTCGATTTCGCCCTCGCGCGCCTGACCGGCGTGATCGACAAGCTCGCCGTCTATCCCGAGCGGATGCAGAAGAATCTCGACCGGATGGGGGGTCTCGTCCACTCGCAGCGGGTCCTCCTCGCGCTCACGCAGACCGGCGCGAGCCGCGAAGCGGCCTATGCGATGGTCCAGCGGAACGCGATGAAGGTGTGGGAAGCGGATGGCGCGCTCAGCCTCCTCGAGCTGCTCAAGGCCGACGGCGAGGTGACGGCGCTGCTATCGCCCGAAGAGATCGAGTCGCGCTTCGACCTCGGCTATCATTTCAAGCACGTCGATACGATTTTCAGCCGCGTCTTCGGCTCCTAATCCTCGCCGTCCTCCGGCCCGTCGTGATGGGGCGGCTCGGTGGTCAGGCTGCGATGGACGGTCGCGATGAAGGCGGACGGGGAAATGAAGTCGCTGTCCCGGCCGTAAGCGTCCGCGAGGCGGAGCGCCTGGATCTGCTCCAGCGAGCGGCCAGCGTCGATCTCGGCCTGGACTCGGTCCCGGATCGCCAGCAGGCGGTCGCGATAGGCGATCAGATCGCTTTGCCGCGCCAGCGGGCCATGGCCCGGAATGATCACCGTCTCGGCGTCGGCGCGCCCGATCGCGATCAGCAGCGCGCTCAGCAGGCCGTCGATCGAGCCGCCCGAATCGAGATCGATGAACGGCAGCATGCCGTTGAAATAGGTGTCGCCCATGTGGAGCACGTTGGCGCGATGCCAGAAAACGAGCACGTCGCCGTCGGTATGCGCATGATCGACATGAAAAACCCGGACCTCGTCGCCGTTGAGGTGGAAGGACAGGCCCTGGCCGAAGGTGATGACGGGCAGCGCGCCCGTCGGCGACGGCGGCACGGCCTCGCCGCGCACGACCTGATCCATCGACATCCGCGTCCGCACATTTTCGTGCGCCACGACCACGGTCCCGGTCCGCGCGAGATTCTCGTTCCCGCCGGTATGATCGCCATGCCAGTGGGTGTTGATCACGAAGCGCACCGGATCGGGATCGATCGAGCGGACCGCGGCGAGGATCGGCTCGGTCATCGGCGCATATTGATCGTCGATCAGGACATTGCCGTCGGCGCCATGGCTGAGCGCGATATTGCCGCCGCGCCCGAACAGAACGGCGACTCCCGGCGCCACGCGCTCGACCCGAACCTGGGGCGCCGCCGGCGGCTGCGCGAGCGCCGGCGCGGCGGCGGTGAGAATGAAAGCGGCGGCGAGTGTGCGATGCATAAGCGCTCCCCTTTTTCAGGCGGAGTAGAGCGCTATCTTGAGCGTCTGTCGAGGGAGCCAGCTTATGTCCGACCTTTCCGCCTTTCCGATCACCCGGCGCTGGCCGGCGCGGCATTCCGATCTGCTGCAGCTCTATTCGCTGAACACGCCGAACGGCGTGAAGGTCTCGATCATGCTCGAGGAGATCGGGCTGCCGTACGAGGCGCACCTCGTCGATTTCGGCAAGGACGACCAGAAGACGCCGGAATTCCTCTCGCTCAATCCCAACGGCAAAATCCCCGCGATCCTCGATCCGAATGGGCCCGGGGGACAGCCGCTCGGCCTATTCGAATCGGGCGCGATCCTGATCTACCTCGCCGAGAAGACCGGGAAGCTGATCCCCGCCGATCCGGCGCGGCGCCACGAGACGATCCAGTGGCTGATGTTCCAGATGGGCGGGATCGGCCCGATGTTCGGGCAGGTCGGCTTCTTCAACAAATTCGCCGGCCGCGACTATGAGGACAAGCGCCCGCTCCAGCGCTACGTCGCCGAGGCGCAGAGGCTTCTGGGCGTGCTCGAGACCCGACTCGATGGCCGCGACTGGATCATGGGCGAATACAGCATCGTCGACGTCGCCGCGCTCGGCTGGGTCAGGAACCTGATCACCTTCTACGAAGCGCGCGAGCTTGTGGGATTTGACGAATTCGGAAACGTCTCGGCCTGGCTCGACCGCGGCCTTGCCCGCCCGGCGGTGCAGCGTGGGCTGGAAATTCCGAAACGGGGCTGATTCAAGCGCGCAGCGCGGTCTTGAGCTTCTGGAAGAAACCCTTGGAGTTGGGGCATTCGTCGCCCGTCTCTGTCTCGCGGAACGCCTGGAGCAACTCGCGCTGCTTGGCGCTCAATTTGGTCGGCGTCTCGACCTGGATCTCGATCACCATGTCGCCATGGCCGCGGCCGTTGAGCACCGGCATGCCGGCGCCGCGCTGGCGGAGCTGCTTGCCCGACTGGATGCCTGCGGGAATCGTGATCTCGTGGAGCTGCTTGTCGAGGCCCGGGACCTGGATGCAGCCGCCGAGCGCGGCGGTGGTGAAGCTGACCGGGCAGCGCGCGAACAGGGTGGTGCCCTCGCGCTGGAAGATCGGGTGCCGGGCGAGATGGACGAAGATGTAGAGATCGCCCGGGGGGCCGCCGCGGATCCCGGCCTCGCCCTCGCCGGCGAGGCGGATGCGGGTGCCTTCGTCGACCCCGGCGGGGATGTTGACGGTGAGCGTCTTGCGCTTCTCGACCCGGCCCTCGCCCCGGCAGGAGGGGCAGGGATCGGCGATCGTCTCGCCGACGCCGCGGCAGGACGGGCAGGTCTGCTCGACGACGAAGAAGCCCTGCCGCGCGCGGACCTGGCCGCGCCCGCCGCACGTCGCGCAGGCACGCGCCGACGTCCCCGGCTTGGCGCCGCTGCCCTCGCAGGGTTCGCAGAGCGCGGTCGTGTCGACGTTGAGCTCGACCTCGCGACCGGCGAAGGCGTCCTCGAGCCTGACCTCGAGATCGTAGCGCAGGTCGGAGCCGCGCCGAACGTTGCCGCGCCGGGCGCCGCCCTGCCCCGCGTTCATGAACTCGCCGAAGATATTGTCGAAAATGTCGGCGAAGGAGCCGAAATCCTGCGCCCCTGCATGACCGTTGCCAGTGCGGAAGGCGGCGTGGCCGAAGCGGTCGTAGGCGGCGCGCTTCTGCGGGTCCTTTAGGCATTCATAGGCCTCGGAGAGCGCCTTGAACTTCTTCTCGGCCTCGGTGCAGCCGCCGTTGCGGTCCGGATGGCATTCCATCGCGAGCTTGCGATAGGCGGACTTGATCGTCGACGGATCCGCCGTCCGCTCCACCTGCAGCAGCTCGTAATAATCGGTTTCAACCATGACGATCCCCACAGATCGTCACCCCGGCGAAAGCCGGGGTCTCAGCGGGAAGGATCGCGACCTTCCGACCCGAGATCCCGGCCTTCGCCGGGATGACGGATCGGCACTGAGCCCCGGACATCAGAATCAGCCCTTACTCTCTTCGTCGACCTCGGAGAATTCGGCGTCGACGACCTCTTCCTCGGTGCCGCCCGCGGCTTCGCCCTCGGGCGCTTCGGCCCCCGGCGAGGCGGCCGCCTGCTGCTCCTTCTCGTAGATCGCCTGGCCGAGCTTCATCGCGACCTGGGCGAGCGCCTGGCTCTTTTCCTGGATCGCGGCGGTATCGCCGCCTTCGAGCGCGGTCTTCGTCTCGGCGATCGCCGCCTCGATCTCGCTCTTCAGGCCCTCATCGACCTTGTCGCCATGCTCCTTGAGCTGCTGCTCGGTCGAATGAACGAGGCTCTCGGCGCCGTTCTTCGCCTCGGCCGCCTCGCGGCGCGCCTTGTCGTCCTCGGCGAACTGCTCGGCCTCCTGGACCATCTTCTCGATGTCGGCGTCGGAGAGGCCGCCCGAGGCCTGGATGCGGATCTGCTGCTCCTTGCCGGTGCCCTTGTCCTTGGCGTGGACGTTGACGATGCCGTTGGCGTCGATGTCGAACGCGACCTCGACCTGCGGCACGCCGCGCGGCGCCGGCGGGATGCCCACCAGATCGAACTGGCCGAGCAACTTGTTGTCCGCCGCCATCTCGCGCTCGCCTTGGAAGACGCGGATGGTCACCGCGTTCTGATTGTCCTCGGCGGTCGAGAAGGTCTGCGTCTTCTTGGTCGGGATGGTCGTGTTGCGGTCGATCATCCGGGTGAAGACGCCGCCCAAAGTCTCGATGCCGAGCGAGAGCGGGGTGACGTCGAGCAGCAGAACGTCCTTGACCTCGCCCTGCAGCACGCCCGCCTGGATCGCCGCGCCCATCGCGACCACCTCGTCGGGGTTGACGCCCGTGTGCGGCTCCTTGCCGAAGAACTCCTTCACCGTCTCGCGGACCTTGGGCATGCGGGTCATGCCGCCGACGAGGACGACCTCGTCGATCTCGCTCGCCTTCACGCCCGCGTCGGCGAGCGCCTTCTTGCAGGGATCGAGCGTCCGCTTGATCAGGTCGCCGACGATCCTTTCGAGGTCGGCGCGGCCGATCGTCTCGACGAGGTGAAGCGGGGTCGAGCTGCCCCCTTCCATCCGCGCGGTGATGAAGGGGAGGTTGACCTCGGTGGACTGCGCCGAGGAGAGCTCGATCTTCGCCTTCTCGGCGGCCTCCTTGAGCCGCTGCAGCGCGAGCCGGTCCTGGCGCAGGTCGATATTCTCCTTGGCCTTGAACTTGTCGGCGAGGGTGTCGACCAGCTTGGCGTCGAAATCCTCGCCGCCCAGGAAGGTGTCGCCGTTGGTCGACTTCACCTCGAAGACGCCGTCGCCGATTTCGAGGATCGAGATGTCGAAAGTGCCGCCGCCCAAATCATAGACCGCGATCGTCTTGCCGTCCTGCTTGTCGAGGCCGTAGGCGAGCGCCGCCGCGGTCGGCTCGTTGATGATGCGCAGCACTTCGAGGCCGGCGATCTGGCCGGCGTCCTTGGTCGCCTGGCGCTGGGCGTCGTTGAAATAAGCGGGGACGGTGATCACCGCCTGGGTGACCGTCTCGCCGAGATAGGCCTCGGCGGTTTCCTTCATCTTCTGGAGGATGAAGGCGGAAATCTGCGAGGGGCTGTAATCCTTGCCGCCGGCCTTGACCCAGGCGTCGCCATTGGCGCCCTTGACGATCTCGTAGGGGACCAGCTCGGTGTCCTTCTTGGTGACCGGATCGTCGAACCGTCGGCCGATCAGGCGCTTCACCGCGAAGACGGTGTTGTCGGGGTTGGTCACCGCCTGGCGCTTGGCCGGCTGGCCGACGAGCCGCTCGCCGTCCTTGGTGAAAGCGATGACGGACGGCGTAGTGCGCGCGCCTTCCGCATTCTCGATGACCTTGGGCTTCCCGCCCTCCATGACGGCGACCGCGCTGTTCGTGGTGCCGAGATCGATGCCGATCACTCTTGCCATATCTTCGAACCTCTTATGCCCCAAAATGCCGAGCCGCCCGCACGCCCTTGAAAAAGCGGCGCGCGAGGCGCTTGTGCGAGCGATATAGGAGGCGAAATCATTGCGACAAGAAGCCGGTGCGAACGGGAAAGAGACAGGAATGACGATGCGAAGACCAGTGATCGCCTTGCTGGCTGCGGCAGCCTCGCTCACTGCTGCCTGCCAAAGCGAGCCGCGCGTCGCCGTGGAGGATTCGCGCGTGCAGCTTCCAGTCCTCCCCGACAGGCCGGGCGCGGCCTATTTCACATTGCGCACCAATCGCCGGCCGATGCGGTTGCTCGGCGTGAGCAGCCCCCAGGTCGGGCGGATCGAGCTCCACGATTCCTCGATGAACGGCGGAATGATGCGCATGGGCCCGCTTCAGGACCGAAGCTTCGCTTCGAACGGCGAGAAAAGGTTCGCGCCAGGCGGCGCCCATGCCATGCTGTTCGACATCGACAGCCGGGTTCGGGCGGGCGGGACGATCCGCATGACCTTCGATTTCGACAATGCGCCCGACGTGACGGTCGACGTGCCGGTGCGGGCGATGGGGGAGCCATGACGATGCACGCTTTTGCGATCACCCTTGCCGCGCTGGCCGCCGCCACCGCCGCGGCGGCGCAGGATCCCAATGCAACACCCAATTACGGCACGGTCCGGCTGCACGGCGTGCCCGATCCGCACGTCGTCGATCTTCGCTCGGGCGGTCTGGTCGAGGCAAGCCGCCTTGGCGACGGATGCGCCGGCTACGTCAGCAACGCGCCGGACGTGCGGCTGACCTACCATGCGGGTTCGCTGCCGCTGACCGTGCGTGCTGTTTCTGACGCTGTCACTATGGTTCTCGTCAACGCGCCCGACGGCAGCTGGCATTGCAACGACGACGCTGCTGCGGGCACGAACAATCCCGCCATCCGCTTCACCAGCCCACAATCCGGCCGCTACGAGATCTGGGTGGGCACGCGCGCCGGCTCCGAAACCCACCCGGCGCGGCTGGAGATCTCCGAGCTTGACGAGCGCTGAGCCATGGCGAGCGGCGCGGGCCGAACCCTAACCGCGGCCGAGCGCGAGATCGCTGCTTCGGTCTTCGGCGATGCGATCGATTATGACGCGGTCCGCATCCACCATCGCAAATGGTGGCCCTTCCAGCCGCGCAACACCGTGATGGCCCCCTGCGGCCATCTCCACGTCCCGCCGAACAGCGATCTCTGGCAGGACGATTACGGCACCGGCCCGCTCGGGCTGCGCGCGCTCTTCCTCCACGAAATGACTCATGTCTGGCAGAGTCAGCTCCGGGGCAAATATTATCTGCCGCTGATGCGCCACCCCTTCTGCCGCTACCGCTACCGCCTGGAGGAGGGCCGCACCTTCGTCGATTACGGGCTGGAGCAACAGGCGGAGATCGTCCGCCATGTCTTCCTCGGGCGGCTCGGGCTCGCGATCCCCAATCCGGCACCGCTCGCGGCGCTCGAAAGCCTGCTTCCTTTCGCGCCCGGGCATGCTAGCCTTCCGCCCGGCAATTGGGGAACGCCATGACCGAAGACGCGCTCGACACCTTCCGCTCCTCAACCCTGGGCTGGCTGCGCGGCACGCTCGCCGGCTGGGGGACGATCCTGCTCTTCCTCGCCGGGATCGTCGGCACGATCCTGAGCGGCGGCGGCATGCTCGGCGAGCACGGCCGCTGGCTGCTGATCCTGTCGGGCGTCGCGCTCGTCATCGTCGCGGTGAAATGGGTGCGGAACATGGCGGCGCGCTACGAGATCACGCCGGAGCGGGTGATCGTCCGGCGCGGCATCCTCTTCAAGAGCGTCGACGAGGTCGAGCTCTACCGGGTCAAGGACGTCCGGCTCAATTTCACCCTGATCAACCAGCTCGCCGGGATCGGCAACATCTCGATCACCTCGAGCGACGAGACGACGCGCGACGGCTGCCTAGTGCTGCCCGATATCGAGCGCGCCCAGGCGAGGCGCGAGCAGCTCCGCCGTCTCGTCGACACCGCCCGCCAGCGCCGCGGCGTCCGCGAGATCGACATGGCGCACGACCACTTCTGAGGCGGTCAGAGGCTCAGATCGGGCAGCGCCTCCAGCTCCCGGTAGAGCGCGGCGAGATCGACCGCGTCCAGCAGGCGCGGCAGGTCGTCGAGCCGATCGAGGATGAAATAGTCCCGCTGAAAGGCGTCCGAGCGATAGGGCGTGCGTAGCACCCGCCCCAGATCGAAGCGCGCGCGGCGTGGGGTCTCGCTCTCGAGCGCGAAGCGGCTCTCGCCGAAGCTCGACAGCAGGCCGGCGCCGTAGATGCGGGTTGCGCCCGCCTCCCGCGCCAGGCCGAACTCGACGCTGTACCAGTAGAGCCGGGCCAGGCGGTGGAGCGCGCCGGCCTCCATCGCCGCGAGCCCGGCCTCCCCCATCGCCTGCATGAAATCCGCGACCGCCGGCAGCGCAAGCAGGGGAACGTGGCCGAAGACGTCGTGGAAGACATCCGGCTGCTCGATATAATCGAGGCTGTCGGTGCCGCGGATGAAGTTGCCGGCCGGAAAGCGCCGCCGGCTGAGATGGGCGAAGAAGACCTCGTCGGGGACGAGACCGGGGACGGAAACCACCTCCCAGCCGGTTCGCGCGAACAGCCGCTCGTTGAGCTCGTCGAAATCGGGGATGCCCGGCTTCGAGAGGTGCAGCACGTCGAGGCCCTGGAAGAATTCGACGACCGCCCGCCCCCGCAGCGCCGCCTGCTGGCGCGCGAACAGCACGTCCCAGACGCGATGCTCTTCCGACGTGAAGCGCGCCCAATTCTGGGGGACGATCCAGTCGCCGGCTCGTGTCTCGATGATGGTTTCAGTCAGCATGGGGTTCTCCGGATAAGAAAAACCCCGCCCGGAGGTCCGGACGGGGTGCGATCTTCTGAATGTGAAAGGCTGTTAAGCGCGCATCAGAATCGGTCCCGCCCGGGCGAGCCGATAATAATAGACGGTCGAGGCGGTCATGCTGCGCATTGGTCCACCCGTCGCTTTAGCAGCGCGAGCTGTCAAGAGCCTGAACGCCCCAGCCGGGCCGCCAGCCATTCCTCGATCGCGCGGTAGGCGGAGCGGCCGCGGGGCGGGTCGGCGCCGTTGCCGGTTGCGTAATAAGCGATGCCGACGCCGCGTGCGGGATCGACCCAGAGGCCGGCACGCAGGCCATAGGCGTCGCCGGCATGGCCGAAGACCCGGCGGCCGTCGCCGAACAGGTCGTCGTTGCAGCCCGCTTGGTCCACCGGCAGCGCCTGCACGGCGAGCCCGTAAGCGCAGTAGAAGCCGTTGTCGGTCTCCCCGTTCGCGCCGTCGAAGCGCCAGGCCGGAGTGGCGATCGCCCGCACGCTCGCCTCGTTCAGGATTCGCTCGCCCCCGTGCCGCCCGCCGTTGAGCAGCAGCCGGCCGATTACGGCGAGATCGCGGACCGAGATGCGCAAGCCGCCCTGCGGTGAGAAGAGTGCGCCGTTGTCGCCGAGCCGGTAGCCGGCAAGGTCGCATTCGGGCGGCGCCAGCACCGGGCAATCAGGCCGCCGCCCCTGCTGGTCGTCGCGCAGCACCGTCCCGTCCGGCGCGTAGAGCACCGCCGCCCGCGCGATCGCCGCGTCCGAGCAGGTCGTCCAGTTGAAGCAGGCGTCGAGCGCGAGCGGGCGCAGCACCAGGCGCTCCATCAGCCGGTCGAAGCGCTCGCCCGAGGCCCTCTCCATCGCCGAGGCGATCACCGGGAAGCCGAGATTGGCGTAGCGGAAATGGCTGCCTGGCGGGTGGACGGGATCGAAGGCGGCGGGATTGGCGAGCGCCTGCCGCAGCGTGGTGCCGAGGGGGATCGCCCAATATTCGATCTCGTCCTGCAGCGAGGACCGGTGCGAGAGCAGTAGCCTCAGCGTGATCGGCCGGTCCGGAAAGCTCGCGTTGCGCAGCGTCCAGCCGAGATAATCGGAGACGTCGCGGTCGAGATCGAGCTGCCCCGCCTCGACCATCCGCATCGCACCGATCGCCACGACCAGCTTGGTGATCGAGGCGACCCGCGCCGGATCGTCGATGGTCAGCGCCCGCCCCCGCGCCCGGTCGGCGAAGCCGGACGCGCCGGAGGCGGTCAGCCCGTCCCTGTCGAATGACACCCAGGCATAAGCGACCCCCGGCGCCGGCGCCTCCGGCAAGGTGGCGCAGCCGGCGAGCAGGGTCATCAAAGCCAGGAGCATCCGCATGCCCCATCGTCCCCGCATCGCCGCCGCGTGGCAAGACCGGACGTCGCGATTGTGCTATTCGCGCTCCCGAAGCCTGTGTCACCGGGGGAGCGCAATGGAGCCGGACCCGCCTGAATCCGCGACGGCCGAGGCCGCCCCGCCGCTGGTCAAGCGTCATCGCCTGTCCACGCGGATCTGGCATTGGGTGAATGCGCTCACCGTATTCGTCATGCTGATGAGCGGGCTGATGATCTTCAACGCCCACCCGCGGCTCTACTGGGGCGAATATGGCGCCAACCAGGACCATGCCTGGCTGGAGATCGGGTCGGCGCCCGACCGGGGTTTCTTGAGGATCGGCTCGTTCAGGATCGGGACCACCGGCCTGCTCGGCTATCGGGTCACCGATCGCGGCATCGAGCGCCGCGCCTTTCCAGGCTGGGCGACGATCCCCTCGACCTACGATTTGGCGGGCGGGCGGCGCTGGCACCTCGCCTTCGCCTGGGTGCTCGCGATCGGGCTGATCGCCTTCTGGATCGCGAGCCTCGTCAACCGCCATGCCCAGCGCGATCTCGCGCCGCGCCGGTCGGACCTGTCGCCCCGCCGCATCTGGCACGAGATCAGGCAGCATGCGCGGCTGCGCTTCCCGACCGGGGAGGCGGCGCTCCGCTACAACAGCCTCCAGAAGCTGAGCTATGTCGCGGTCATCTTCGTGCTGCTGCCGCTCGTCATCCTGACCGGACTCACCATGTCGCCGGGCATGAACGCCGCGTGGCCGTGGCTGCTCGATCTGTTCGGCGGTCGCCAGTCCGCGCGCTCGATCCACTTCATCGTCGCGGTCCTGCTTGTGGCCTTCATCCTCGTCCACCTCGTCAGGGTGCTGCTCGCCGGTCCGTTGAACGAGCTGCGCGCGATGATCACCGGCTGGTATCGGGTGCCGCGTGATCGGGAGGTGAAGCCATGATTTCGCGCCGGCATCTCATCGTCGGCGGCGCCGGGCTGCTGCTGCCCGGCTGCGACCGCCTGAACCGAAGCTCGGGCTTCCGAGAGGTCCTGCGCTCGGCCGAGGGCCTGACCATGCGCGCGCAGCGGCTGATCACCGACCGCAACGCGCTGGCCCGGGAATATGGCGCGGCCGATCTCTCGCCCGTCTTCCGCTCGAACGGCACAGCCTATCCGGACACGCCGGATTATGCGCGGCTCGCGGCCGGCGGGTTCGCCGACTGGCGGCTTACCGTAGGCGGGCTCGTCCGCCGCCCGCTCTCCCTCTCGCTCGAGCAGATCCGGCGGATGCCGCGGCGCACCCAGATCACGCGGCACGATTGCGTCGAAGGCTGGTCGGCGATCGGCAAGTGGACCGGACTGCCGCTTTCGACCGTGCTCGATCTCGCCGCGCTTCGACAGGAGGCGCGCTACATCGTCTTCCATTGCGCGGACAGTCTCGCCGGCCGGCCTTATTACGAGAGCATCGACCTGATCGACGCCTTCCACCCCCAGACCATCCTCGCCTGGGCGCTCAACGACGCGATGCTGCCGATCCCGAACGGAGCCCCGCTGCGGCTGCGCGTGGAGCGCCAGCTCGGCTACAAGCACGCCAAATATCTGATGCGGATCGAGGCCGTCGCCAGCCTCGCCGGAATCCACGGCGGCCGCGGCGGGCTGTGGGAGGACCGGGCCGACTACGAATGGTATGCGGGAATTTGATGGTCAGGGCTTCTTCGCCACCCGCGCCGGATCGTCGATGGTGAGCGCACGATCCGTCCGGCGGTCGGCGAGGCCCGACGTCCCTGATCCTGTCAGCCCATCGCGATCGAACGTCGCCCAGTCGTAGGCGACATTTGCGGCATTAGGTAGCAAGTGGGACCGTCGCCAGAAGGCGGTTCCTGTCCCAGAACAGGAATCAATCGGATGCATATGACCGGCAGTTCTGGTTTTTCTCAAACTTATTCCGCCTTCGACGGATGTGGTATAATCTGCCGCATATTTTATGAGTTGGGGGGAAGGGGACCGTGGCCGATAAGAAGGAAAAGATCATAAGCTTTCGCCGCGCGGAATGGCTCATTGATAACCCAACAAGCGCGACACTCTCCGGCCTCCTCAAGCAAGCCATCGACAAGCTTCAAACAGCAGCCGACAGAACGGTCTCGCGAGGCGATCAAGAAATGATCTTGGCAAGCTTGAAACCGGACAAGTCAAACGCCTTCTTTCTCCACATTACCTTGGACACGCCGGGCGAGGCTGCCTCGATTGTGCCTAAAGCCGGACAAACGGCCAGCGAGATCAAGGTCGGCACATCCCCTCCGCCCAAGGATGCGGAATTTATGGACGGGGATGCCTTCGTTTACATTTGCGGCAACGATGTCGCCCTTTGCACGACGGGCGTGAATCGACGCGGAAATTGACCGTCGCCGAGAAGCCTCAGGGCTAGGGCCCGATTAGATCATGCGTTCTACGACTATTCTAACCGGATCGCATTGGCTCCCACAGCCTTCATAAGCGCCAGCATGAACCATGCGGGGAAGGCTCCCCGGTTGATCTTGACCTGAACCGACGCCTCAGTCTCGGGGAGCCCCACCGCCCCCGGCGGTAGCGCGCACGTTTGGTGCATCTGCTACATATGTCGGATTATGGCTTCTTCGCCACCCCGACCAAAGCCGGGCGCAGCAGCCGGTCCTTGATCGTGTAGCCGGCCTGCATCTCCTGGACGATCGTGCCGGGCTCGGCCTCGTCGGACGGCACCTCGATCATCGCCTGATGGAAATGCGGGTCGAGCTTTTGGCCGAGCGCCTCGACGCGGGCGATGCCGTGGCGCTGGAAGACATTGTCGATCTCGCGCCCCGTCGCCTCGATCCCCGCGATCAGCCCCTTCATCCGCTCGTCGCCGCGCAGGTCCTCGGGAACCGCGGCCAGCGCCCGCTCCAGATTGTCCTTCACGCTGAGCACCTCGCGGGCGAAGGCGGTGGCAGCGTAATTGGCCGCGTTGACCTTCTCCTGCTCGAGCCGGCGGCGGACATTCTGGGTCTCGGCCTGGGCGTAGAGCACCTGCTGGCGCACCTCGGCCAGCTCGCTTTCCAGCGTCGCGAACGGGTCGTCCTGCGGTGCCTCTTCCGAGGGTGCGGGTGCGCCCTCTTCAGTCTCTTCGATCTTCGCGTCTTCTTCGTTCATGCCATCAATCTCGACAAAGCCTTGGCGGTGAAATCCACCATGGGAACCACCCGCGCATAGTTCAACCGGGTCGGGCCGATCACGCCGACGACGCCGACCACCTTGCCCTCGCTCCCGCGATAGGGCGCGGCCATAACCGAGGAACCGGACAACGCGAACAGTTCGTTCTCGGAGCCGATGAAAATCTTCATCGCCGCGCCCGAGCGCGCCCGATCGAGCAGGCGGGCGATCTCTTCCTTGCCTTCCAGCTCGTCGAGCAGCTGGCGGACGCGGTCGAGATCGGCGGCGGCGCCGTCGTCGAGCAGATTGGCCTGGCCGCGCACGATCAGCACCGGGCGGCGGGCACCGTCCTCCGACCACAAGGCGAGCCCGCGCGCGACCAGCTCCTGCGCGGCCGTGTCGAGCGCCGCTTCTCCGGCGCGAATTTCGCTCGCGAGACGCGCCTGCGCCTCGCTCAGGGTCAGCCCGGCGAGCCGCGCCGAGACATAATTCCCAGCCTCGCCGAGGGTGGCGGGGGTGACGCCCGGCGGCAGATCGACGACTCGGTTCTCGACGCTGCCGTCGCTCCCTACCACCACCGCCACCGCCTGGTGCGCTGACAAGGGCACGAAGGCGAGTTGCTTGAGCGCCGGCTCCTCCTTCGGCACCAGCACGATACCGGCACAGGCGGAAAGGCCGGAAAGCGCCGCCGTGGCGTTGCTGATCGCCTCCTCGATCGGACCGCCCCGGTCGATCAGGGCCTCGATCGCGGCGCGGTCCTCGGGCCGCGGCTCGGCGACCTGCATGATGCCGTCGACGAAGAGCCTGAGCCCGCTCTCGGTCGGCACCCGGCCGGCCGAGGTGTGCGGCGCGGCGAGCAGCCCGACCTCCTCCAGATCCTGCATGACGTTGCGGATCGATGCGGGCGAGAGGTTCAGCGACGAGGTGCGCGATATGGTGCGCGAGCCGACCGGCAAGCCGCTGTCCAGATAGGACTCGACCACCATCCGGAACACGTCCCGGGCACGGTCGCTCATCTCGCCGATGCTGCTCGCCATGTGCTGGAATGTAATCAGGTCCGCCGCGAGAACCAGATGAGCAGGATGCCGGCCAGCGCCAGCGTCGCGCCGCGCAGGGTCCAGTTGCCTTGGCCGATCATGAAGCTGTCGGCGGGCCAGCGGACCAGGTCCAGGCCCTGGCCCACCCACAGCAGACCCATTGCGACGCAGGCGAAACCGATCAGCGTGACGAGGGTTCGGATCATGCGCATCTCCCGCCAAGTTGCCAGTTGCGGGTCTGGGCCCTAAAGCCCGCCCCCAATCGTCCTTCGGAGACTTCTATGCGTCCCTCCGGCCGCGCGCCAGACCAGATGCGCGCCATCCAAATCGAGCCCGGCTTCACCCGCCATGCCGAAGGGAGCTGCCTCGTCTCCTTCGGCGACACGCGCGTGCTGTGCACCGCCTCGGTCGAGACCAACCTCCCCTCCTGGCTGCGCGGCAAGGGCCGCGGCTGGGTGACGGCCGAATATGGCATGCTGCCGCGCGCGACTCACACGAGGGGGCGGCGCGAGGCGGCGGGCGGCAAACAATCCGGAAGAACGCAGGAAATCCAGCGTCTTATCGGCAGAAGCTTGCGCGCGGTGGTCGATCTCGAAGCGCTCGGTGAGCGCCAGATCACGCTCGATTGCGACGTCATCCAGGCCGACGGCGGCACGCGCACGGCGGCCATCTCCGGCGCCTGGGTCGCGCTCCGGCTGGCGGTGGACGGCCTGATCGCGAAAAAGCTGATCGAGGCCGACCCGATCCGGCAGAAGGTCGCGGCGGTGAGCTGCGGCATCCACGACGGCGCCGCCGTGCTCGATCTCGATTATGTCGAGGACAGCGCCGCGGGCTGCGACGGCAATTTCGTGCTGACCGACGACGGCAAGCTCGTCGAGGCGCAGATCACGGCCGAGGGCGAGTGTTTCGACGAGGAGGGCCTGCTCCGCCTGCTCCGTCTCGCCCGGATCGGCTGCGCCGAGATTTTCGCCGCCCAGGACAAGGCGGCCGGACGGTGACCCCCCTTTTCGTCATACCGGCGAAGGCCGGTACCCAGACCCTTCCTTTCAATAGTCCTTTGCAGGCCTGGGCCCCGGCCTTCGCCGGGGTGACGGTAGGCGGATGACGAGGAAGCTGGAAGCCGGCAAGCTGGTCATCGCCAGCCACAATGAGGGCAAAGTGCGCGAGATCCGCGACCTCCTCGGCCCCCAGGGCATCGAGCCCGTCTCCGCCGCCGAGCTCGACTTGCCCGAGCCCGACGAGATCGGCGCGACCTTTATCGACAATGCCGACCTGAAGGCGCGGCAGGCCGCGGACCTGTCCGGCCTGCCCGCGTTGGTCGACGACAGCGGCCTGTGCGTCGAGGCGCTCGGCGACCGGCCGGGGATCTTCTCCGCCCGCTGGGCGCTCGCCGATCCGCGCGTCGCGCCGGAGGCCGGCCCCGGCCACGTCGAGGGGACACGCGACTTCATGCGCGCGATGCGGCGCGTCCAGGATGAGCTGGAGGCGCTCGATCCCGACGCCAGCCGCAACGCCCATTTCATCTGCGCGCTGGCGGTCTGCTGGCCCGACGGCCACAGCGAATGGTTCGAAGGCCGCGTCGACGGCACGCTGGTCTGGCCGCCGCGCGGGGAGAACGGCTTCGGATACGATCCGATGTTCGTGCCCGCCGGCCACCAGACCACCTTCGGCGAGATGGACCCGGCCGACAAGCACGCGATCAGCCACCGGGCGGATGCGTTCGCCAGGCTGGTCGCGGCCTTGCTGTGACGGCCGCGGCGGTTGCATGTTTCACGATGAGAAAGAGCCAGATCGACCGCGGAGTATATAACCAAATCGGTTCCGCTTGTCAAGAACAAAATGAGAACGCCCTGGCGCTCTACGTCCATTGGCCGTTCTGCGTCTCGAAATGCCCCTATTGCGATTTCAACTCCCATGTCCGCGAGTCGGTCGATCAGGAGACGTGGCGATCCGCATTGCTCGCCGACCTCGCTCACGAGGCACGCCAGACGCCCGGGCACCGGCTGAGCTCGATCTTCTTCGGCGGCGGCACGCCCTCGCTGATGCCGCCGGCGACGGTCGCGGCGCTGATCGCGGCGGCGGAAGCGCATTGGGGCTTCGCCGACGACATCGAGATCACGCTCGAGGCCAATCCTTCGTCGGTCGAAGCGGCGCGTTTCGCCGATCTCGCCGCGGCAGGCGTCAACCGCGTCTCGCTCGGCATCCAGTCGCTCGACGATTCTGCACTCCACTTCCTCGGCCGCGCCCATGATGCGGACGAGGCGCTGATGGCGCTCGGCACCGCCCAATCGGTCTTCGATCGGGTCAGCTTCGATCTGATCTACGCGCTGCCGGCTCAAAGCGCCGAGGCTTGGGCTGCCGAGCTCGACCGGGCGCTTTCTTTCGGCACCGGCCATCTCTCGCTCTACCAGCTCACCATCGAGCCCGGGACGCGCTTCGCCACGCTGGCGGCGAAGGGTGAGCTGGTCCCCGCCGATCCGGACGAAAGCGCAGCGCTCTACGAGCTGACCGGGGAGATGACCGCGGCCGCGGGCCTTCCCGCCTATGAAATCTCCAATCATGCTCGCTCCGGCGAGGAG
Source organism: Sphingosinicella sp. (assembly GCF_052387495.1). Lineage (GTDB taxonomy): Bacteria > Pseudomonadota > Alphaproteobacteria > Sphingomonadales > Sphingomonadaceae > Allosphingosinicella. The sequence continues at coordinate 22,141 of NZ_JBQTJC010000139.1, forward strand.
AGCCGTCACAATCTCGCTTACTGGCGCTATCAGCCCTATGCGGGCGTTGGGCCCGGCGCCCATGGCCGGCGCGGCGGCGCCTTCACCCGCCGCCACCGCAAGCCTGAAAACTGGCTCGCCGCGCTCGCCCGCAACGGCCACGGCATCGAGGAAGAGAAGGCGCTTGCGCCGGCCGAGCAGGGCGTCGAGGCTTTGCTCATGGGCCTTCGCCTCGCCGAGGGGATCGACCGCGCGCGCCTGGATTATCCGCTGGATCGCGCCGCAGTCGCGCGTTTGGCGGCACAAGGCCTGCTTGCCGAGGAAGGCACGCGCTTGCGCGCCACGCCCGCCGGCATGCTGCTGCTCGATTCGGTGCTGGCCGAGATCGTCGCTTAGTCGAAACCGCGCGGCGCCGGGGAGCCGACCGTCATTCCCGATGCCCCGACCTCGCGGACTTCGAGCGCGCGCTCGGCGAGACCGTCGCGGCTGAAGCGGAAAGCGCCGTCGACGCCCGCGAAGCCGGTCGAATCGATGAGCGCCCGGGCCGGGAAGCGCCGCCCGATCGGCCAGTTGGCCGCGATCCTCACGGTGAGCAGCACCGCGTCATAGCCCAATGTCGCCAGCCGGAACGGGTTGGTGTTGTAGCGGGCGCGGTAGCGGTTGCGGAACGCGCCGAAATTGGCGTCGGTCGGCGCCGCGAACCAGGCGCCGCGCAGGGGCACGCTCGCGCTCAAATTGCCCTCGGTCGCCCACAATTCGGTGCCGAGAACGCGCGGCTGCGGCGAGCTTTGGCGGACGACCGGAATCGCCTGCGCCGCGACCTGGGCGCCGTCGGCGATCAGCACCGCGTCGTGCCGCCCCTGCGCGACCAGCCGAGTCGCGGCGGCGCGCATGTTGCCCGCCGTGCCGTCATAGCTCTGCATGCCCGACAGGCTGCCGCCGGCGCCCTCGATCGCCTGGGTCAGCGCCTGGCCGCTGCGCTGGCCGTAGGTGCCGGTCGGCACCAGCGCGCCGAAGCGCTGCGCGCCGCGCCCGCGCGCGAATGTTACGACCCGCTCGATCGACTGGCCGGGATTGACGCCCATCACGAAAACGCCGTCGCCGGCGACGCTGACGTCGTTCGAGAAGGTGATGACCGGCACGTCCTCGCGCCGCGCGATCGGCGCCACCGCGCGGACGTCGGCGGCGAGGAGCGGACCGAGGAACAGGCCGTTGCCGTCGGTGATCGCCTCGTTCGCCGCTGCCGCCGCGCCGCGCGCCGTGTCGTAGGCGGTGATCCGGATGCGCTGCCCGCCCGTGTCGAGCAAAGCGAGGTTGGCGGCGTTGAGAATCGACTGGCCGAGCCGGGCATTGGGCCCGGTCAGCGGCACCAGCACGGCGACCCGGTTGCGCGTTTCGTCGGCGGGCAGGCGCCCGGTCGGCCGCTCCGGCTCGCGCTCGACCTCGGGCTCCGGTGTGGGCGGCGGCGCGGGGCGCGAGCGCGGCACGCAGCCCGCGATCGCCACGGAGAGCAACGCCAACGCGGCCAGTCTCCATAATGACGGGCGTGCTTGCGGGCGGAGCGAGAGCGGTGCCATGACGTGACCTCTGATGGACGAGAAGCTCGAGCCCGGCCTCTATATCGTCGCGACCCCGATCGGCAATCTTTCCGATCTGAGCGCCCGGGCGGCCGCGATTCTGTCGCGCGCCGATCTGATCGCGGTCGAGGACAGCCGGGTGACCGCCAAATTGCTCCGCCATATCGGGGTCAAGCGGCCGATGACGCCCTATCACGACCACAATGCCGAGAGCGTCCGCCCGGCGCTCGTCGCGGCGATGCGGGAGAAAGCGGTGGCGCTCGTCTCCGACGCCGGCACGCCGCTCATTTCCGACCCCGGCTACAAGCTGGTCCGCGATGCGCGCGCCGCCGGCGCGAAGGTGACGACGATCCCGGGGCCCAGCGCCGTCATCGCCGCGCTTACTCTCGCCGGATTGCCGACCGATAAATTCGCCTTCCTCGGCTTCCTTCCCGCCAAGGCCAAGGCGCGCGGCGAGGCGATCGCGGAGGCGGCGGCGTTTCCCGGGACTCTCGTCTTCTACGAGAGCGGCCCGCGTCTCGGCGCCGCGCTCGCCGCGCTCCGCTTGGGGCTAGGCGACCGCGACGCGGCCGTCGCGCGCGAGATCAGCAAGAAATTCGAGGAATGCGTGACGGGCAGTCTCGCCGAGCTCGCCGAGCGCTATGCCGAAGCACCGCCCAAAGGCGAAATCGTGATCGTTGTCGGCCCGCCGGGCGCGGCCGAGCCCCCGGGCGAGCAGGAGATCGACGCCTCGCTCGCCGACGCGATGCGCACCCTCTCCCCCTCCCGTGCCGCCGCCGAGGTCGCGCGGCGGCTCGGCGTGCCGAAGCGGCTCGCCTACGAGCGGGCGCAAAGGCTGAAATGAAGCGCCAGCGGGCCGAACGCGGTGGGCGGCGGGCGGAGCGGATCGCCGCCTGGTGGCTACGGCTGAAGGGCTGGCGAATCCTCGCCGTCCGCGCGCGCACCCCGGTCGGCGAGGTCGATCTCGTTGCGCGGCGCGGCCGCACCCTCGCTTTCATCGAGGTCAAGGCCCGCGCGACCGACGCCGAGGCCGGCCTTGCGCTCGACGATTACCGCCTGCGCCGGGTCGCGCGCGCCGCCGAGGGGCTGAGCGCGCGCTACGCCCGCCCCGGCGACACGATCCGGATTGACGCCTTGTTCATGGTGCCGGGTCGCTGGCCCAGGCACATGGCGAACGTCTGGCATGGATGACAGGACCGTTTTACTCGACTAAGGCAGTGCCCATGAGCCTCAACGTCGCCGTGCAGATGGACCCGCTCGAAGGGATCAATATCGAGGGCGATTCGACCTTCGCGATCATGCTCGGCGCGCAGGCCCGCGGCCACAAGCTCTTCCACTACACGCCCGAGGATTTGAGCTGGGCCCATGATCGTCTCTGGACGATGGCCCGCCCGGTCACTGTTCAGCGCGTCGCCGGCGATCATTATCGTTTCGGCGAGCCGGAAATCCTCGATCTCGGCCGCGACACGGACGTGGTGCTGATGCGCCAGGACCCGCCCTTCGACCTCGGCTACATCACCGCGACCCACCTGCTCGAGCGCATCCAGGGCGAGACGCTCGTCGTCAACGATCCCGCGAGCGTGCGCAACGCGCCCGAGAAAATCTGGGTGCTCGATTTCGCCCGCTTCATGCCGCCGACCGCGGTCACCCGCTCGCTCGGGCTCGCGCGCAAGTTCCTCGCCGAGCACAAGGAGATCGTCGTCAAGCCGCTCCACGGCTTCGCCGGCGGTTCGGTCTTCCGGGTCGGGCCCGACGGCGCCAACCTCGCCAGCCTGATCGAGCTCTTCAACACCGCCTATCGCGAGCCGCACATCCTGCAGGCCTTCCTCCCCGGCGTCGCGGAGGGCGACAAGCGCATCGTCCTTGTGGACGGCGACGTCGCCGGCGCGGTCAACCGCATTCCGGGCGAGGGCGAGATCCGCTCCAACCTCGCGGTCGGCGGCAAGGCGGCGCAAACCGGGCTCACCGCGCGCGAGGAGGAGATCTGTGCTGCGCTCGGCCCCGAGCTCAGGAAGCGCGGCCTGCTCTTCGTCGGCATCGACGTGATCGGCGGCGAGTGGCTGACCGAGATCAACGTCACCTCGCCGACCGGCATCGTCGCGATCGACCGCTTCAACGGCACCGACACGCCCGCGCGAATCTGGGACGCGATCGAAGCGAAGCTCGGCGGATGACCGACTGGGCCTATGACTGGGTGATCCTGCTGATCGACTGGGGCGGCTATGTCGGCGTCTTCCTGCTGATGCTGCTCGAAACCGTGTTTCCGCCGATCCCGTCCGAAGTCGTGCTGCCGATCGCCGGGATGCGCGCCGCCAACGGACCGCTCGGCCTGCCAGGCGTGATCATCGCCTCGACGCTCGGCACGATGACCGGTAACTTCCTCTGGTATCTCGCCGCGCGCTCCGTCGGGCTCGACCGCTTCCGCTATTTCATCACCCGCTACGGCCGCTGGATCACGCTCGACTGGTACGACGTCGAGCGGGTGCAGAATCTATTCGGCCGCTTCGGCCCGGGCATCGTCTTCGTCGGGCGAATGCTGCCGACGATCCGTACCTTCATCTCGGTCCCGGCCGGGATCGTTCGGATGGGCCTCGGCCCGTTCCTCATCTGGTCGACCGTCGGCACCGCCCTCTTCGCCGCCGCGCTCGCCGGGGCGGGCTACGCCGCCGGCAGCCGCTTCAGGGAGATCGAGGAGATCGCCGGGCCGGTCTCATCGGCGGTGATCGTCGGCATCATCTTCTGGTACGTCTGGCGCCAGGCGACGTGGGAGAGCCGCCGCGCTAAGCGCGCGGATGCGCGTGCCGGTACACATCCATGAGGTGCGCCGCGTCGACCGCGGTGTAGATCTGCGTCGACGACAGACTGGCATGGCCGAGCAATTCCTGGAGCTGGCGGAGGTCCGCGCCGCGGCCGAGCAAATGGGTGGCGAAGCTGTGCCTGAGTGCGTGGGGCGTGGTTCGCTCCGACAGGCCGAGCGACCGCCGCGCCTTGCGGACCGCGCGCCGGACGATCTCGCCGCGTAGCGGCCCGCCCCGCGCGCCACGGAACAACGGTCCGTCCTTCTCCACCGGCCAGGGGCAGAGCGCGAGATAGCGCTCGATCGCCTCCTTGACCGGCACGAGCAGCGGCACGATCCGCGTCTTGTTCCTCTTGCCGGTCACGCTCAGCGCCTCGCCCAGCGGCAGCGCCGCGCCGGTCAGCGCCAGTGCCTCGGCGACGCGGAGGCCCGAGCCGTAGAGCAGCATCAGCACCGCCTCGTCGCGCGCCGCGATCCATGGGAGGCTGGCGTCGTCTGCCGCCTCTTCAGCCAGCGACACGACCTCGTCGGGCGAGATCGGCCGCGGCACGCTACGCGGCTTCTTCGGTCCTTTGAGGCGCGGCGGCACTGCTTCGCGCCCCGTCTCGGCGGCGGCGAACGCGAGGAAGCCGCGGATCGCGGAGAGCTCGCGCGCCGCCGAGGCATTGCCGAGCCCGGCGGCGCGGCGGCGGGTGAGATAGGCGCGCAGATCCGCCGGGCGCAGCGACAACAATGCGTCGCCCGTCACCGCCTCGACGAGATGCCCGCCGAGGACGGCGATCAGGCGCAGCGCGGTCGCGACATAGGCGCGCACCGTATGCTCGGACCGGCGGCGCTCATTGGCGAGGTGCTCCTGCCAGCGCGCGGCGAGCGCGGCGGCGGGATGCTCTTTTAAGGAGTCAGCCACCGGCCCATGCAGCGGGTCAGCACCCGCCCAAGGAAGAGCAGCAGCTCGGAGCCGTGCGGCGTTTCGAAACATTGCGGCCCGCGCTGGCCCAGAGCGAGCAGGCCGCTCGGCAGCGGCGGCTCGCTCTCGAGCCGGATCAAGGCCTCCGCCCGGATCAGCTCGCAGGCCGGGCCGAACAGGGGATGGCCGCGCGCGACCCCGCGCAGCAGCACGCCGTCGAACTCCTTCACCGATTTCTGGATCAGCTTCGGAGTGACGAACTGGAGCCCCGAGGCATCGGCGCGCACCCCGGTCTCCCCCGCCCAGAGCGCCACCGCGACGGCGTCGAGACCGAGAATCTGCGGCCATTCCTGGGTGACGACATGGATGAGATGGTCGAGCCCCTCCGCCTCGATCGCGGCGAGCGTCGCGCCATGGATCGAAGCGACCGCGCCCGAATGGCCGCGGGCGAAAGCGATGAGGTCCTGATTGGCCTCCTCCGCCGCCGCGACCCGCGCCCGCAAATTGGCGAGCGCATGGTTCTCGAAGCTGATCACCCTTCCCATGTGCGAAGACTAACCCGGACATGGTTAAGAAGCGATGCTTCTGATGCCGGTTCGACCTATCTCCGCACGGGTGTTGCGAATCGGCACCGCCCGGACTTTGTAAATTCGCGCAATGGGTTGATAAGATGCGGGTATGGACCGCGATCGCATCGCCCGCCTGACCGAAAAGCAGCGCGCCTGCCTGCGCCTCGTCTACGCCCACATGTCGTCCAAGGAGATCGCCCCCAAGCTCGGCGTCGAGCCCGGCACCGTCGACCAATATATCAAGGCCGCGATGCGCATCCTGGGCGTCAGCGACCGCCGCGCCGCGGCGAGGATGCTGGCGGAACATGAGGCGGGTGCCCGCCAGCCATTGGTATACCAGCCGCTGGATATTGCCCAAGCGGGCGAAACGGCGACATTCGGCGCATCGACCGGGGGGATGCGACAGGCCGCATTCGGCGGGGCGGTGCGGGAGGAGACGGCCATGATCCGGGCCTATCCGCCGCCTCCGCCGGATGCGCTGAAGCTTCCCCTCCCAATCGGAGGAAGGAGGCCGAGCGACCTTAGCACCGTCAAGCGGCTGGGATGGATTTTCGCCATCATCCTGCTGATTACCCTCGCATTCGGCTCGTTCGTGACCGGGTTCGAGGCGCTTTCCCGGCTCGGTCGAAGCTAGGAACTGCGGAAAAACTGTTTTGAAACGACAGGAACCGCGCCGGCTGTCGGTGCGGAGGGGGGAGAATTATGCCAAGGACTCGTCAGGCCGTCGCGCAGAAGGTGGCGGATCGTCTGTTCGCGCTCGAGAATGCAATCGATGCCGCGCTGACCCGCGCGGCCGAGCTCAATGCCGCGATGCCGGAGGCGCGCGGGGAGGCGCGCCTGCCCGCGATGATCGGCCAGGACGCCTTCGACAAGTCGGCCGAGGCCTTCGCCTCGCTCGTGCTGGCGCGCCGCCGCATCGTCGAAACCCATCAGTCGCTCGACCTCGCCCGGGCCCAGATCGGCCTCAAGGTAGTGGCCGGCGGCGACCTGATCGCGAAGCCGTAGGAGTTCGCGCCGGCCGGTTCCGCGCCGGTCTCTCCGCTGCGGGCGGTCGCCTGATGACACGCCTTGACCGGACCATGCGGTCATGGTCCGGTCGGACGTGGCCATCAATCTTTTCTATCTCGCGCGGCTGTTAGCCTCATGCGGATACGCGTTCACTCGGGGCGGCGAGCCCGAACGGATCGGGATGGCGATC
>NZ_JBQTJC010000140.1:0-15449 GCF_052387495.1 Sphingosinicella sp.
TCGATCCGCGGAACCAGATAGGCGGCGAGATCGGGCGGGGCCGCGATGCCGCGGTCGCCGAGCATCTTGACGATCAGTTGGCCGAGCAGGATGTCGTCGGGCGGGCCGATCTCGACCTGCGGCGTCGCCGCGAGGCGCGACCTGAGATCGGGAAGCGCGATGCCCCAGGCGGTGGCGGGCCGGGAGGCGACGATGAGCAAGGGCTTGCGGCTGGTCTGCGCCTCGTTCCAGGCGTGGAAGAGCGATTCCTCGTCATGCGCCTCGGCATCGTCGAACAGCCGCCCGCCGGTCTTGCGGACGAAGATGCGGCCCAAGAGGCTCCGGCCGGACTTGCGCGGGCCGGTGAGCAGGCTCGCCATCACCGGCCAGAGCGACCAGCGGCGGAGATGTTCGTAGGCGGCGCGGTTGCAGGCGGAGAGCAGGAAATCCTCGTCGCGATCCGCCACCGGCCAATCGAGCGGCAGCGCGATCTGGTCCACCGCTCCCACCCTAGCGCGAGATACGCAAGGTGGTGCCGCCCACCACCTGGACCTGCCAGCCCTGCGCCCGCAGCGCCGCCTGCAGCGCCGCGGTATCGCCCGCATAGGTGACCCGCATCACCGAGGTGCCGCCGAGCGCCAGGCTGGTGGTGATCGCGGAGGTGACGCCGTCGACCCGGCTCACCGAAAGCTCGGCGCGTTGCACCGCGCCGCCGTCGGGAGTTTCGACCTGGATCGAATAAGAGGTGACCGCGCCGGTCGGGGTTGCCGGTGCCTCCAGCTCGTCCTCGAGCACGGTCTCCTCGATTGCCTGCTGCACCGCCGGCTCGATGATGACGAGGCTGCGGTCGGGCTGGAGCAGGCCGGCGTCGAGCGCGCGGGTGTAGATGATGTCCATCTGGCGCACGCCCTCGTCGAGCATGCGCGGGATTTCGCCGCTGTTTGCCGCGCGCAGCCGGAAGCGGCCGATCACCCGCCCGTCCGGGCCGAAGCGCGCGGTGAAATAGCCGATCGCCGGCCCGCCCGGATAAAGCCGCCTCAAGTCGACCTCGGCGATGACGATGTCCGCGGCGCCATACTGATCGAGGATCATCCGCCACCAGCCGCGCCCGCGGCGGCGCGCCTGGGCGAGGTTGAGCAGGAGGGGATCGGCGCCATTGCCCGAGGTGCGGACATAGTCGATCGGGGTGGTGACGGTGCGGAACTGGGCCCAGGCGCGCTGCCACTCGTTGCGGATCTCGAAGGTGTAGCCGGTCGAGCCGGTGCGCATCACCGGGATGACGAGGACGGGCGCCGAGCGTCGGCTGAGGCCCTGGACGCCGAGCATCTGCCCGGTGCGGGCGCGATCGAAGAGCACGCCGAGGCGGGCGATATAGCGGGTCGGGCCGATCTGCTCATGCTCGATGATGATGCCGGAGACGATCGCGTTGAGCACCGATTCGGAAAGATTCGGCGCCTGGGCGATCGGGCGGCCGGTGGTGCGCGACCAGAGCATCCGCCAGCCTTCGCGCTGGGCGCGGCGCCAGCCCTCTATCCGGGCGCGCTCGGCGGTCGGCGCGCTGACGTCGACCTCGACCCCGAGCTGCTCGAAATTGCTGGTGCTGTCGATCGGCGGAATGCCGCGATCGGCGCCGTCGAGCTGGGCGTAGAGCAGGCCCGCGCCCGTCGCGAGGGCGGCGAGGAGGAGCGGAATCGCGAAGAGGATCGGGCGGCGAAGCGTCACGCGCGCCTTTCTGGCGAGGGAATCGTGGAAATCCAAGCGCGTTCTCGGTAGGCGGCCCTCGTGAGCAACGATGACAGCTATACCTACGCCAAGGCCGGCGTCGATATCGCGGCGGGCAATGCGCTGGTGCGGAGAATCGCGCCGCTCGCGAAGGCAACGGCGCGCCCCGGCGCGGATGCCTCGCTGGGCGGCTTCGGCGGCTTCTTCGATCCGAAGGCGGCGGGTTACGAGGACCCGCTGCTGGTCGCGGCCAATGACGGGGTCGGGACCAAGCTCAAGCTCGCCATCGACAGCGGCCGCCACGACGGGGTCGGCGTGGATCTCGTCGCGATGTGCGCCAACGATCTGATCGTCCAGGGTGCCGAACCGCTCTTCTTCCTCGATTATTTCGCCACGGGGAAGCTGGAGCCGGGAATTGCCGAGCGGGTGATCGCATCGATCGCCGATGGCTGCCGCCAGGCGGGCTGCGCGCTGATCGGCGGCGAGACGGCGGAAATGCCGGGCATGTACGCCGAGGGTGATTACGACCTGGCAGGGTTCTGCGTCGGCGCGGTCGAGCGCGGCGAGGCGCTGACCGGCGACAAGGTGAAGGCGGGCGACGTCATCCTCGGCCTCGCCTCGTCGGGCGTCCATTCCAACGGCTTCTCGCTGGTCCGGCGGCTGGCCGCCGACAAGGGCTGGAAGCTCGACCGCCCGGCTTTGTTCGATGCCGACCGGCTGCTGATCGAGGCGTTGCTGGAACCGACCCGGATCTACGTGAAATCGCTACTTCCGGTGGTGCGCGCGGGCCGGATCGCCGCGCTCGCCCACATCACCGGCGGCGGCCTGCTGGAGAACATCCCGCGCGTCCTGCCCGAAGGCTTGCACGCCCATGTCGGTGCCGATGCCTGGCCGCAGCCGCGGCTGATGGCCTTCTTGCAGGCGCAGGGCCAGATCGAGCCCGGCGAGTTCGCCCGCACCTTCAACTGCGGCATCGGCATGGCGCTGGTCGCCGATGAGACGGATGTCGCCGCGGTGACTGACGCCCTCACCAAAGCGGGCGAGACGGTGCTTCGCATCGGCCGGATCGAGCCCGGCGAGCGCGGCTGCACCGTGTCCGGCTCGGCGGAGACGTGGAGCGCGCGGGCGGACTGGTCCGCGATCCACCATGGCTGAGAAGGTCCGCGTCGCCGTCCTGATCTCGGGGCGCGGCTCGAACATGCTCGCGCTGTCCGAATATAAGCGCCGCGATCCGAGCCGGACTTACGAAATCGTCCTCGTCGCCTCGAACGTGCCGGAGGCGCGCGGGCTGGTGCTGGCGCGGCGGCTCGGCCTCAAGACCTGGTCGCTGAGCCACAAGGGCCTGACCCGCGAGGCCTTCGATGCCGAGCTCGACGCGGCGCTGCGGGCGCACGATGTCGAGCTGGTCGCGCTCGCCGGCTATATGCGGCTGCTGTCCGAGGACTTCGTGACGAAGTGGGAGGGCCGTGTCCTCAACGTCCATCCCTCGCTGCTGCCGCTCTACAAGGGGCTGGATACCCACCGCCGGGCGCTGCTCGCCGGCGACGAATTTGCCGGCTGCTCGGTCCACCTCGTCACCGGCGACCTCGATTCGGGTCCGGTGATCGGCCGGGCGGAGGTCAAGATCCGCCCCCGCGACGATCCCAACAGCCTCGCCGCCCGCGTGCTCGAGGCCGAGCACGCCCTCTATCCCGCCGCGCTCGAAGCCTGGTGCATCGAGCTCAGGGGCGAGACGGGCAAAGACCCGATCGCGCTGGACGCACCCGAATGAGTCCCGATCCGGACGCCGTCCTCGCCCGCGTGCGCGAGCTTGCCCTCGCCTTGCCCCGCGCCATAGAGAAAGTCTCCCACGGGGCGCCGGTCTTCTTCATCGACAAGGGGAGAAGCTTCGCCTGGTTCGTTCACGATCATCACGGCAGCGGCATCACTGCGGTGGCGGTGAAGACCTCGGGCGCGGAGGAGCAGGAGATGCTGATCGAGGCCGATCCCGATCTCTATTACCGCCCGCCTTACTTGGCGCCGTCGGGCTGGATCGGCATCCGCCTCGACGGCGACGCGGTCGACTGGGACCATGTCGGCGACCGCATCGCGATGAGCTGGGAGCTGGTCGCGCCGAAGCGCCTGCTTGAGATGGGCGGGCGTTAGCCCACCTCGTCAATGCGAGGAGCGGAGCGACGCGGCAATCCAGCCACGCAGAACTGGATTGCTTCGCTGCGCTCGCAATGACGGGTGCCTAACCGACGATCTCGTCCGGCTGAAAGAAGAAGTCGATCTCGATCGCTGCATTCTCGTCGCTGTCCGAGCCGTGGACGCTGTTCGCCTCGATCGATTCGGCGTGGGTCTTGCGGATCGTGCCCTCGGCGGCCTGCTCGGGGTTGGTCGCGCCCATGATCTCGCGGTTGCGGGCGACGGCGTTCTCGCCTTCCAGCACCTGCACGACCACCGGCCCCGAGGTCATGAAGGCGACGAGATCATTGAAGAACGGCCGCGCCTTGTGGACCGCGTAGAAGCCCTCGGCCTGCTCGCGGGTCATCCGGATCCGCTTCGAGGCAACGACGCGCAGCCCCGCCTCCTCCAGCATCGCGGTGACCGCGCCGGTGAGATTGCGCCGGGTTGCGTCCGGCTTGATGATCGAGAAAGTGCGTGTCGTGGCCATGGCCCGAAAGCTCCGTGTCTGAAGGAAGAGGATTCGGCGCGCTCTCTAGTGGCCGCGCGGGCCGAGGGCAAGGCGCCCTACCCCTCGTGATTGTCCGCGATGTAGCGGTCGAGCAACGCCACGCCGAAGCCGGTCGCGCCCTTGTCGTAGAGGTGGCTCGGCTTGTCGGACCAGACCATGCCGGCGACGTCGAGATGGGCCCATTTCACGCCCTCCTCGACGAAGCGGCCAAGGAAGCAGGCGGCGGTGATCGAGCCCGCCTCGCGGCCGGCGCTGTTCCTCATGTCGGCAACCGGCGAATCCATGATCTTGTCATAAGCCTCGCCCATTGGCAGCCGCCAAAGCTTGTCGCCGCTCGCCTTGCCGGCTGCCTCGAGCGAGGCGGCGAGGCCGTCGTCGTTCGAGAAGACGCCCGCATATTCGTGGCCCAGGCTGATGATCATCGCCCCGGTCAGCGTGGCGAGATCGATCATCACCTCGGGCTTCAGCTCGCGCTGCGCCCAGGTCATCGCGTCGGCGAGGACGAGGCGCCCTTCCGCGTCGGTGTTGATCACCTCGATCGTCTGGCCGGACATCGAGGTGACGATGTCGCCGGGCCGCTGGGCGTTGCCGTCCGGCATGTTCTCGGCGAGCGCGCAGACTCCGACCACGTTCGCCTTCGCCTTGCGCGCGGCAAGTGCCTTCATCGCGCCCGCGACGGCGCCGGCCCCGCCCATGTCCCACTTCATCGCTTCCATGCCGGCGGCAGGCTTGATCGAGATGCCGCCGGTGTCGAAGGTGATCCCCTTGCCGATCAGCGCGACCGGCTTCGCGCCCTTGGCGCCGCCATTCCAGCGCATGACGAGCAGCCGCGGCGGGCGGACCGAGCCCTGGCCGACGCCGAGCAGGGCGCCCATGCCGAGCTTGGCCATCGCCTTTTCGTCGAGCACCTCGAGCTCGACCCCGCTGCCGTCGAGCGCCGTCCTGCAGCGTTCGACGAAGCTCTCAGGGTAAAGGATGTTCGACGGCTCGGTGACGAGGGTGCGGGTGAAATCGAGCCCGGCGAGCACCGCCTCGTGGTGCGCCCAGGCGTCTTCCGCGCCTTTCCCCGCCCCGACCAGCACGATCTCGGCCAAGGTCGGCTTTTGCTTGCGGCCGAGCCTGGTGCGATAGAGGTCGTGGCGCCAGCTGCGCGCCGCGGCGCCGAAGGCGAGACGGGCCGCGGCGTCGGCGTCCAGCCCGGCGGCGTCGACCACGAGCTTCGTCTCGCCCGAGGTCAGCAGCCGCGCGGTTAGCGCGCCGCCGACCCGCTCGTGCAGCGCCACTTCGTCCGCCCTCGCGCCATAGCCGACAAGCAGCAAGCGGCGGGCGGCATCGCCTTCCTCGACGAAGGTCTCGGCGATCGCGCCCACTTCGCGCTCGAAGCGCTGCGCCTCGGCCGAGCGCACCGCCAGCGTCCGCGCCCGCTCGTCCAGGGCGGCGAGCCGGTCGTGCAGCATGTCCTCGCCGCGGACCGGGACGGCGAGCGCATAGGCGCCCTCGGGACGCGTCGGTGCGAAGCTGACCTTGATCACGAAAAGCATCTCCCTTGGGGACCGGCTCAGGCGGCCGGAAAGGCTCGCCATTGCAGGGAGCGGCGCCGGGTGCAATAGGCTGGCCCGTCCCGGAGGATGGGGTCCAAGGCCAGGGCGGCAGAATTTGTGAAGACGCTTCGAACGATCTGCCGGACCGCTTTGCCTTTGCTGCTGAGCCTGCCGTTCGCGGCCCAGGCGCAGACGCCTGCCGCGACGGGGGAACAGGCGGATCCCAGCATCGCGTTCAGCGCCGACCGGCTGGAATATGACCAGGCCAGCGAGATCGTGACCGCGCTCGGCGAGGTGCGGATGAACCGCGAGGGCTATTTCCTCCGCGCCGACACGGTGAGCTGGAACCGGACCAGCGGCGAGGTTCGCGCCTCCGGCGGGGTGCGCGTGATCAGCCCGGAGGGCGACGTCGCCTATGGCGACAACGTAGTGCTCGAGGACAATCTGCGCGACGGGGTGGTCGAGAACCTCCTCCTCGTCCTTGCCGACGGCGGCCGGCTGGCGGCAACCACGGCGCGGCGGGAGAACGGCTACACGATGCTCGAGCGCGCGGCCTACACGCCCTGCGCAGTCGTCGACGCCGACGGCTGCCCGCGCGATCCCACCTGGCAGATCAACGCGGTGCGCGTCGTCCACGATCCGATTCGCCACCGGATCAGCTATCAGGGCGCCTCGCTGAACCTGTTCGGCATGCCGATCCTCGCTCTGCCAGGCCTCTCCCATCCCGACGGCAGTCAGGGCGGCGGCAGCGGCCTGCTCGTCCCCGAGGCGCGCTACAACCGCCGCAACGGGCTGGAGCTCAGCGCGCCTTATTATGTCCGGATCGCGCCCAATCGCGACCTCACGATCACGCCGCACGTTTATTCCGAGGTGCTGCCGATGCTCGAGGGCGAGTATCGCCAGCTCAATTCGCTCGGCGCCTTCCAGCTGCGCGGCTACCTCACCTACGGCTCGCGGCTGCCGCTGAACGCCCCGGCGGGGACCCCCGCGGACGACGGCGTTCGCGCCTATGTCGAGGGCAATGGCCGCTTCCAGCTCGATCCGGCCTGGAGCGTCTCCTTCTCGGGCCGCTACGTCACCGACCGCACCTTCATGCGGCGCTATGACATCAGCCGCGACGACCGGCTGCGCTCCTTCGTCGAGGCCGAGCGGATCGGGCAGACTTCCTACATCTCGATCGCCGGCTGGGCCTTCCAGGGACTGCGCGTCACCGATGTCGACGGCCAGCAGCCGATCGCGCTCCCCGCGATCGACGCGCGCTGGCGGTTCGCGGACCCCCTGCTGGGCGGACGGATCGAGCTCCAGGCGAACAGCCTCGCCTTGTTCCGGCCGGAGGGTCAGGACAGCCAGCGCGCCTTCGCCAGCGCGACCTGGGAGCGGCGCGGGATCACCCCGCTCGGCCAGGAGCTGGTGCTGACCGGCTATGCGCGTGGCGATGTCTACCACGCCAACGACACTTTGCTGACCCTGCCGGTCCGCTATCGCGGCACCGAGGGCTGGAGCGGCCGCTTCATCGGCGCGTTCGCGGTCGATCTGCGCTGGCCCTTCATCGGGCCCTTCCTCGGCGGTACGCAGCGCCTGACGCCACGCCTCCAGTTCGTCGCCTCGCCGCCGACCGAGAATCTCGACATTCCCAACGAGGACGCGCGCGCGGTCGACCTCGAGGATTCCAACCTGTTCGCGCTGAACCGGTTCCCCGGCTACGACCGCTGGGAGGACGGGGTGCGGATGACCTATGGCGCCGACTGGGCGGCGGACTTTCCCGGCGTCGCGATCCGTACCAATATCGGCCAGAGCTACCGGCTCAGTACCCGCGCCGCGATCCTGCCCCCAGGCACGGGCCTGTCGGGGCGCTTCTCGGACATTGTCGGCCGCACCACCTTGCGGATCGGGCGGCGGGTCAGCCTCGTCCACCGCTTCCGGCTCGACAAGGACAACCTCGCCGTCCGCCGCAACGAGATCGACGCCACAATCGGCGGCCGCCAGACCTACGCGATGATCGGCTATCTCCGGCTCAACCGCGACATCGACGCCTCGATCGAGGATCTGCGCGATCGCGAGGAGCTGCGCATCGGCGGCCGCATCCGCTTCGCGCGCTACTGGTCGATCTTCGGCTCGGCGGTGATCGACCTCACCGACCGGCAGGAGGACCCGCTGTCGATCGCCGACGGCTTCGACCCGGTCCGCCACCGGATCGGCATCCTCTACGACGACGATTGCATCGAGCTTGGCGTGACCTGGCGGCGCGACTATGAGACCAGCGGAGACGCGCGGCGGGGCAATACCTTCCTGATCCGGGTGGCGCTGAGGAACCTGGGCCGCTAGCGCCTGCAGCCGCCCGCGGCTTCGCGGTCGCCCGACCATTGCCGATCCGGGGTACAGGCCCTAGGAAGAGCCGCTAAGCTGTGGTTCAGCAAGATTTCGGCAGGATAGGTGCCTGCTTTCATTGGAGGAATGATGACGCTCGGTAGGTTTTCAAGGGCCGCGATCCTGTTGGCCGCGCCCCTGCTTTCGGTGATGGCGGCGGCGCAGACGAGTCAGCCCGGCGGCCAGCTCGACATTCCCTCCAACGTTCAGTTCGTCGGCCAGCAGGATCCGGGCGTCCGCAAGGCGACCGCGATCGTCAATGGCGAGGTGATCACCGAGACCGACATCAATCAGCGTCTGGCGCTGATCGTCGCTTCCAATCGGGTCGAGCTTCCCCCCGAGGAGCTGCAACGGGTCCGCGCCCAAGTCTTGCGTAACCTGATCGACGAGGCGCTGCAGATTCAGGCCGCGGCGCAGCAGGAGATCACGGTCGAGGACCGCGAGGTCGATCAGTATTTCGCCCGCTTCGCCGGCAACTTCAACCAGACGCCGGAGGCCTTCACCGCCTATTTGCGAACCGTCGGCGCCTCCGACCGCACGCTCAAGCGCCAAATCCGCGGTGAGATCGCGTGGCAACGCCTCCAGCGCCGCCGGATCGAGCCCTTCGTCACGGTCGGCGACGAGGAGGTGCAGCAGATTCTCGACCGGCTCAACGCGTCGCGCGGCACAGCCGAATATCGCGTCGCCGAAATCTTCCTCTCCGCCTCGCCGGAGACGGAGGCGGAGGCGCGCGCCAATGCCGGCCGAATCGTCCAGCAGATCCGTGCCGGCGCCTCCTTCGCCGCTTATGCGCGGCAGTTCTCGGAAGCCTCGACCGCGGCGCTCGGCGGCGATCTCGGCTGGGTCCGCGCCGAGCAGCTCCCGTCCGAGCTCTCGGCCCTTGTCCAGCAGATGCCGGTCGGCGCGATCAGCGATCCCGTGCCCGTGCCCGGCGGCTTTTCGATCGTCGCGCTGGCCGATGCCCGGCAGATCCTCACCGCCGATCCGCGCGATGCCGTCCTGAGCCTGATGCAAGTATCGATCGCTTTGCCCGCCGGCACGAGCGAGCAGCAGGCGCAGTCCCGCGCCGCGCAGCTTCAGCAGCGCACCCAGGCGATGGGCGGCTGTGGCGGCGCCACCGAGGCGGCACAGGCGATTGGCGCCGAGCTCATCTCCAACGACCAGGTCCGCGTGCGCGAGCTCCCGCCTGCGCTCCAGCAAATGCTGCTGAACCTCGGCGTCGGCCAGGCGACCCAGCCCTTCGGCTCGCCCGAGCGGGTCAGCGTCCTCGTCCTGTGCGGCCGCGAGGATCCGCAGGCGGCGACCGGACCGACCCGCGACCAGCTCGCCGAAACGCTCCTCGAGAACCGGATCAACTCGCGCGCCCAGCGCTACCTGCGCGATCTTCGCCGCGACGCGGTGATCGATTATCGCTGAGATGCGGGCGGCGCCTCTCGCGGTCTCGCTGGGCGACCCCGCCGGGATCGGTGCCGAGGTCATCGCCAAGAGCTGGGAGCGCCGCGAGGTGGAGCGCCTGCCCTCCTTCTTCGCGGTCGGCGACGTCGCCGCGGTCGAGGCGGTCTGGCACGGCCCGATCGCGACAGTGGGCGACCCGACCGAGGCGGCGGCCGTCTTCGACACGGCGCTTCCGATCATCAGCGTCGCCGATTCGACGGCGCCGCCCGGCAGCGTCGATCTGGTCGGCGCGCGCAACGCGTTCGATGCGCTCGAGCTCGCCGTCGGCCTGACCCGATCGGGCGCCGCCTCGGGCCTCGTCACCGGCCCAGTCTCCAAAAGCCGGCTGCACGCGGTCGGCTTTGTTCATCCCGGCCAGACCGAGTTCGTCGCCGAGCGCTGCGGCGTTTCGGGCGAGCTTGTCGCGATGATGCTGGCCGGGCCGACCCTGCGCGTCGTCCCCGTTACGACCCACATCCCGCTCGCCGAGGTGCCGGCGACGCTGACCACCGACCGGATCGTCAACAAGGGCCGCGCCGCGGTGCGCGGCCTCCAGCGCCAGTTCGGCATCGAGAATCCGCGCGTCGCCGTGGCGGGCCTCAACCCCCATGCCGGCGAGCAGGGCGCGCTCGGCCGCGAGGAGATCGACATCGTCATGCCGGCGATCGAGCGGCTGCGCGAGGAGGGCTATGAGGTGACCGGCCCGCACCCGCCCGACATCATGTTCAACGCGCGCCGCCGCGCGACCTACGATCTCGCGCTCTGCATGTATCACGACCAGGGCCTGATCCCGCTGAAGACGCTCCATTTCGACGAGGGGATCAACGTCACCTTGGGCCTGCCCATCGTGCGCACCTCGCCCGATCACGGCACCGCCTTCGACATCGCCGGGCGAAACCAGGCCGATCCGGGCGCGATGATCGAAGCGATCCGCACCGCGGGGGCGTGCGCCCGGCGCCTCGCCGAGGCGTGAGCGCCGACGCGCTCGCCACGCTGCCGCCGCTGCGCGAGGTGATCGCGCGGCACGGGCTCAGCGCGTCCAAGGCGCTCGGCCAGAATTTCCTGCTCGACGAGCA
Source organism: Sphingosinicella sp. (assembly GCF_052387495.1). Classification (GTDB taxonomy): domain Bacteria; phylum Pseudomonadota; class Alphaproteobacteria; order Sphingomonadales; family Sphingomonadaceae; genus Allosphingosinicella. The sequence goes on from NZ_JBQTJC010000140.1 coordinate 10,797, forward strand.
ATTGCTCGATCGGATCGCCGCCATTCCCGGATCGCTGGACGGCGAGCGCGTCTACGAAGTCGGCCCCGGCCCCGGCGGGCTCACCCGCGCCTTGCTCCGCGCCGGAGCGGAGGTCGTCGCGGTCGAGCGCGACCGCCGCTGTATCAGCGCGCTGGCAGAGTTGGCCGAAGCGGCCGAGGGCCGGCTGACCATCATCGAGGGCGACGCGCTGGTGGTCGAGCCGCCAGCCGGCGCTCATGTCGTCGCCAACCTGCCCTACAATGTCGGCACCGCCCTCTTCGTGCGCTGGCTCGGCGGCGAGACATGGCCGCCTTGGTGGAAATCGCTGACCCTGATGTTTCAGCGCGAGGTCGCCGAGCGGATCGTCGCCGCCTCCGGCGGCGGCGCTTATGGCCGCCTCGCCGTCCTCGCCCAGTGGCGGTCGCGCACTCGGCTGGCGATGAAGGTGCATCGCTCGGCCTTCGTGCCACCGCCGAAGGTGATGTCCGCCGTCGTCCATCTCGTGCCCGAGGCACAGCCCGAAGGAGTCAAAGCGGCGACGGTCGAACGCCTGACCGCCGCCGCCTTCGGCCAGCGCCGCAAGATGCTGCGCCGCTCGCTTGGGGCGGTGCCGGGCGCGGTCGAGGCCCTCGAACGTCTGGGGATCGACCCCGAGCGGCGCGCCGAAACGCTGGCCGTGGCCGACTTCGTCGCTCTGGCGCGCCTGCTCGACAGCTAGTTGCGGCGCGGCGGCTGGGCGGGCGCGGGCTGGCTTTGCGACTGGGCGAGCTCGGCGGGCGGACCGCGAGTGATCGCCGCCGCGAGCTGGTCGGCCGGTGCGCAATTCTGGCCGCAGAGGCTCCGCACCCGGGTCAGATTGGTGCGCGCGCGGTCGACCGCGCCGCGCTGGACATAGGCCTCTCCCTGCGCGGCGAGCGCGGCGACGTCGTTGGGCTCGAGCCGCAGCGCGTCGGCGTAGAAACCGATCGCCTTGCCCGGCAGCCGCTGCGCCTGCGCGACCCGGCCGAGCGCGATATAGGCGCCGCGATTGCCGGGATCGACCGCGAGCGCGGTCTCGAGCAGGTCGATCGCCTCATTGTGGCGGCCGGCGCTCGCATGGGCTTGCGCTTCCTGGACCAGAGCCTGCGAGCGCGGATCGACCACGTCGTCCGGCTGCTGGCCGAAACCGGCGCTGGCCATGGTCCCCGCCGCGATGGCGAGCGAGAGGGCGATTGGCATGAGGCGCATCAACAACTCCATATTCTTGTCGCGCTCAAGCCTAGCATGGGCGCCGCCAGCGCGCGACGAAAAAGCCGTCCGTGCCGTCCCGGGCGGGGCTGAGCAGCCGCCCCGATCCCCCCGCACGTCCCGCCGCGATAGAGAGCGGCGCCGGAACCAGCGATGAACGGGCTTCGAACGCCGCGGCCTGGTCCCGGCCCTCCTCACCAAGCAGCGAGCAGACGGCATAGACCAAATGCCTACCTGGCCGAACATGTTCCGCCGCGATGTCAAGTAGATCGGCCTGGAGCTTCACAAGGCGCGCGAGCCGCTCCGGCGTGATCCGCCAGCGCGTCTCGGGATTACGCCGCCAGGTGCCGCTGCCGGAGCAAGGCGCGTCGACGAGAACAAGGTCCGCCTCGAACCCGGCCAGCCCTTCCCGCTCCCGCCCCGGATCGAGCAGCCGCGTCTCGATGATCGACACACCCGCCCGCGCCAGCCGCGGCGCCATCCGCGACAGCCGGGCGCGGTCGGTGTCACTGGCGAGAATCTCGCCCTGATTTCCCATCTCCGCCGCGAGAGCGAGTGTCTTGCCGCCCGCCCCGGCGCACAGGTCCAGCACCCGCGTCCCGGGCGCCGCCTCGCAGGCGAGGCAGAGCAATTGGCTGCCCTCGTCCTGCACCTCGACCAGACCGGACGACCAGGCCTCGCTCTGCTCGATCTGGACGCTTTCGGCGAGACGCAGGCCGATCGTAGAGTGCGGCGTGGGTCGGGCGTCGGGGAATAGCGCCAGCGCCGCCTCCCGCTCGCCCTTCAGCTTATTGACGCGCAGGTCGAGCGGCGCCCGTTCGAGCAAGGCCGCCTTGTCCGCGTCGTCGACGAGCGGATCGAAGCGCTCGAGCAGCCAGGCTGGCGCGATCCCGGCCTCGGCGACCGGCTCGCCGCCGACCGGCGGGGCCGGTCCGTGCGCCGAGCCGTCGAACAGGTCGATCAGCTCGGGTTCCGCCGCCGCCAGCCCCAGCATCGCCGCCCGCCCGCTTTCGGGGCGCTCGCCGGCGCGGCGGATGGCGCGGTAGACCAGATCGCGCACCGCCCGCCGATCCTTCGATCCGGCATAGCGGCGCGTCTTGAAATAGCGTGCGATCAAGGTGTCGGCGGCCGCTCCGCGTTCGCGCGCGGCCGCGACGATCCCGTCGAGCAGCTCGATCGCCGCCTGCATGCGGGCGGCGGGAGTCATGGCCTGGGGCTATTGCGTCGGCGCGGGGGCCGCGCCGCCCTCGGGCTCGTAGCCGACCATCTGGTTGCCATTCTCTTCATAGCCGCGGACGATCACCGCCTCGTTGGTGCCGGCGCTGGTCTCGGCCATGCCGCGGCAACGCCGCTCGGTCTCGGTCTTGGAGACTTCGGTGAGGTCGCGGATCTGCTTGATCTGGACCGGCTGGCTCTTCGAAAGCTCGGTCGCCTGCCGGGCGATCTCGTCGCAGCTCAGCCCCGCGGCCGTGCCGCAGGCCGCGAGCGGCAGCGTGACCACCGCCACCGCGGCCAGACCCAAAGAAATCCGCTTGTAGTTGCTCATGCCGCGTCCCCTGTCTGGAATTTGGAGGAGAAGCTTCGCCCGTTTCACGGCGTGTGGCAAGAGCGCGTCGCTTAAGCAATTCAGCGCACCGGATAATTCGGCGCCTCGCGGGTGATCGTGATGTCGTGGACGTGGCTCTCGGTCAGGCCCGCATTGGTGATCCGGACGAACTCGGCTTTTTGCAGCTCCGTTATCGTCGCCGCGCCGGTATAGCCCATCGCCGCCTTCACCCCGCCGACGAGCTGGTGGATGACGTCGCGGGCATGGCCCTTATAGGGGACCTGCCCTTCGATCCCCTCGGGGACGAGTTTGAGCTGATCCTTGATGTCCTGCTGGAAATAGCGGTCGGCCGAGCCGCGCGCCATCGCCCCCACCGAGCCCATCCCGCGATAGCTCTTGTAGGAGCGGCCCTGGTAGAGGAAGGTTTCGCCCGGCGCCTCCTCGGTGCCGGCGAGCAGCGAGCCGATCATCACCGCCGAGGCGCCGCCGGCGAGCGCCTTGGCGACGTCGCCCGAGGTGCGGATGCCGCCGTCGCCGATCACCGGCGTGTCGGTCTTCGCCGCCTCGTCCGCCGCGTCCATGATCGCGGTCAGCTGCGGCACGCCGACTCCGGCGATCACCCGCGTCGTGCAGATCGAGCCCGGGCCGATACCGACCTTCACCGCGTCGGCGCCGGCATCCACCAGCGCCTTGGCCGCCTCGCGCGTCGCGACGTTGCCGGCGACGACCTGGACCTTGTTCGACTGCCGCTTCAGCCGCTCGACCGCGGCGGCCACGTCGCGATTGTGGCCGTGCGCGGTGTCGATCACGATCAGATCGCATTCGGCGTCGATCAGGGCTTCGCTGCGCTCGAAGCCCTTGTCGCCAACCGTGGTCGCGGCGGCGACGCGCAGCCGCCCCGCCTCGTCCTTGGTCGCCTCGGGATAAGTCACCGCCTTTTCGATATCCTTGACCGTGATCAGGCCGATGCAGCGCTGGTCCTCGTCGACGACGATCAGCTTCTCGATCCGGCGCTGGTGGAGCAGCCGCCGCGCCTCCTCCTGGCCAACGCCGGGGCGAACGGTGGCGAGATTCTCGCGGGTCATCAGCTCGGCGACCGGCTGGCGCGGATTTTCGGCGAAGCGGACGTCGCGGTTGGTGAGGATGCCGACCAACCGGCCGTTCTTCTCCGTGATCGGAATGCCTGAGATCTTGTGGAGGGCCATGAGCCGGAGCGCTTCCTCCAGCGTCTGGTCGGGGGTCATCGTGATCGGGTTGACCACCATGCCGCTCTCGAACCTTTTCACCGCGCGCACCGCGGCGGCCTGCTCCTCGACCTCCATGTTGCGGTGGAGCACGCCGATCCCGCCCAGCTGCGCCATCACGATCGCCATGTCGGCCTCGGTCACCGTGTCCATCGCCGAGGAGAGGATCGGAATGTTGAGCGCGATCTCGCGGGTCACCCGGCTGCGCGTGTCGGCCTGGCTCGGCAGCACCGACGAGGCGGCGGGGCGGAGCAGGACGTCGTCGAAGGTGAGGCCGAGCGGGATCTCCATGGCTCAGTCGTCCTCCGCCGTCGCGGGCTCCGCGGGCGCCGGGCGCCGATAGACGTCCGGATCGGCGAGGCGGCGGCCGAGCGCGACCATCAGGTTCGCGTCCTCCGCCGCGCCTTCAAGCGGGATTTCGCTGCCCGGCTGGTCCGCCGGCCCGTGATAATTTCCGCTCAGGAAGGCGTTCAGATATTGCAGGTTCGAAAAGGAGCCGCCGACCATCACCGTCGGGATGCCGACCAAAGCGAGCTTGTAGCCGTCCTGGCGCTGGACGAAGGCCTCCGCCTCGTCGTCCGCGTCGAGGGTGCGGTTCATCGCCCGCACCGTCTCGTCGATCACCCGGTCGAGCGC
>NZ_JBQTJC010000141.1:0-24514 GCF_052387495.1 Sphingosinicella sp.
CAACGCCCTTCCCGAGCGGCAATAGTCTCGCTGACCAGCTCCGCATCGTCGCGCGGCTGATCTCAGTGTCGCAGGAGCTGGGGGCGAAGCGCCAGGTTTTCTTCGTCAGCCTCGGCGGCTTCGACAACCATGACTCGATCCTTACCACCCACCCCGTCCTGCTCACTCGGCTCGGCGCGGCGATGCGCGCCTTCCACGACGCGACTCAGGAATTGGGCGTGGCCGACAAGGTGACGAGCTTCACCGCATCCGATTTCGGCCGCACGCTCACCTCCAACTCTAACGGCTCGGATCATGGTTGGGGCTCGATGCATTTCGTGATGGGCGCGGCGGTGAACGGGCGCACGATCTACGGCACGCCGCCGGTGATCGCTAACAACGGGCCTGACGACGTGGGACAGGGCCGGCTGCTTCCCTCCCTCTCGGTCGACCAATACGGCGCGACGCTGGCAAGTTGGTTCGGGGTTGCCAACGGCCAGCTCTCGACCGTGCTGCCGAGCATAAACAACTACAATCCGAGCACCTGGAACCTAGGCTTCGTCTAAGCTCCAGCCTGGCTCGCCCGCGCTTGACCATAGTGCATTGCTCGCCGCCAATTGTCACACGGAATGTCAGCTTTCGGGAATCGGCGAACTCGGTAATGACGGTCGACATGGGCGCTTAGCTGGCCGGCAGGAGCTGGCCGTTTGCGGACTGGCGGCTTGTGGGCTGAATCGACCCGTTCCCGACTCAGAGCGCGGCGGCGGTAAACCCCGGCCGCGCCCACCATCCCTTCGCGTGACGATTGGGATGCCTCGCAGCCTGCCAGGCTGCCGAGCGTGATCGACCTTCACCTGGATTGCCCGGCGGTGCGATCAGGTTCGTGCTAAATGCAGCCGCCGGGCGACACGGCCCAGAGCCAGACCGCAGAGCTGGCGAAGCTCGCGACGATAAGGGTCCGGATCGTCGGCTGCCCAGCTGTCGAAGCGGCGGCGCAGGAAGAGCGTTGGCGGGAAGGCCAGCAGTGCAACGGCCGCACGGAGGCGGGCGCCGGAGCCCGACGCTTGCGCGAGCGCATCGCCGAGCCGGGCATACTCCCCGCTCATGCTTCGCCTTGCGATGATGCGCGATTGCCGCGCCTCCAGGCGGGGCTCGGTGCCGGTCAGCACATCCCAAAGCAAGGCCGGGAAATCGGCGCCGGCCGCGACGGCGAGCGGCAACGAGCCCCAGAATCGCGGATTGACCTCCAGGAGGGCGCTGCGCCCGCCGCGACGGTCGACCCGAAATTCGAACATGGCGATTCCGGTGAGGTCGCTCGCGCGCGCCATCGCCCGCGCGGCGGCGAGCAGCCGCCGATCGGGCCGCTCGGCGACCCGCGCGGTGCTTCCCGCCGTCTCGGCCGCGACGCGGAGCCGGCGATGCTGCCAAGCGAGAAGCACCTCGCCCTCTCGTGCGAGCACCGACACGCCGACGCCTTCGCCGGGTACGAACGCTTCGGCGAGCCATGGCCCGACGCGCGCGGTTTCGAGCGCGTCGCCGAGCTCAGCCGGGGTGCGCAAGATCCGCGCCATCACCTTCTCCTGGCGGTCCCCGATCTCATAGGTCCGGCACGGCTTGAGCACGAGCGGCACGCCGAGCTCCGCGATCAGCCTGGAAGTTTGCTCGCCGGGGCCGAGCAGGCGCCCGCGGGGGGTCGCGATGGCAAGCCGCGTCGCCAGCGCCCGCGTCGCGGCCTTGTCGGTAAAGGTCGCGAGAACCCCCTCGTCCGGGATGGCGAGGATCTCGCGGCCGAGCTCGGCCGCGTGGTGGCGCAGGGTCAGGAGGCGGCTGTCGTTGCAGGGCAGGATCAGGCGATAGCGGTGCGCGGCAATGAGCGCCTGGAGCGATGCGAGCCAGGCGCGGGGGTCCGCGTGGTAGGGTGGCAGGACATGAACTGCGGAGACGTAGCGGGAGGCCAGCCCGGGCGCGTCCGAATCGGCGGGCGCGACATGAACCTCGATGCCTCTTCGGCCCAGCGAGCGGGCGACGGCAAGGAACACGCCCATGTCGTCGCCGAGGACCAGCGCGCGCTCCACCACTTCAGTCAGTCCGTTCGGCGGCGAAGTCGTTTGAGCAGCTTGGTGCTGAGCGAGCGTCCGATGCCCGCCAGGCCCGCCGGGTTCAGCAGGTCGTAGGCGGTGACGGCATAAAGCGGCACGCTGTGGGTCATCCACTCGGCCTTGTAGGGATCGTCGCCGACGCCGAAATCGATCATCGCGACCTTGTCCACGTCGAGCGCGCGCCTGAACATCTCGACGCTGAGGACCGTCCCCGCCGACAGCTCGCGCGCATCCTCCCGATAGGCGAGCTTGTGGATGGTCGCGGTCCCACTCTCGACCAGCCACAATTGTCCGGCGACGGCGCGGCCGTGGTGATATGCAATGCCGAGCCGAAGAGTCCCGGCATCGCCTTCCTGCTCGGCGAGCCGGCGCATCAGCAGCGCGGCCTTCTCCTTCGGCTTCCAGCTCGCCTCGTAGACGGCCTCATAGTCCCGCATCGCCTGCTCGTCGAAGCGGTCGAAAATCCGCACCTCGAGCTGGGCCTTGCGGGCGCGCCGCGCCGCGGTGTTGCGCAGACGCGAAGGGCGGGTCGCCCAATAATCCTCGAAGCTCATGCCTTCGGTGCAAATCCGCCAGGACACATTCATCTTTGTCCGGACTACCGCCCAGCCGCCGCGTCTCAAACAGGCGGGGAGCGGATCGTCCTCTGTTACGCGCTCGAAAAACAAGTGGCTGATGCCGGCTCGCCTGATCCCTCGCACAAGCCCCGCGAGCGGCACCGGGGCGCCCTCGCTGACCGACCCATAGGTCAGGCCGTAGCCGTTGTTCAGGCAGGAGGCAGTGCCGGCCTTGCGCGAAGCCAGGAACAGCCAGCAGCGGCCCGCGCCGTTGCGGGCCCGAACGACGAGCGGCCGTACGTCCGGAAGATCGTCGGCGACCAGCCGATACCAATCGAGGCGGTCGCACAATCTGGACTGGGCGGCGCGGCCAAGCCCCGTTCCGGCGTCCCTCTCGACGTCGGCAAGATCCTGAAACAAGGCGATGTCGACGCTCACCGAACATGCCCCGGAATATCGTCGGCGGCGCTCGGTGGCGACGCGGCCCGTGCCCCGTTCGCCCCGGGCAGCCAAACCGCGATTGCGGTCTCGAGCGATTTCGACGCAGGCTCGGGCGCGAGATGGAAGCGTGCCGATTCCCAACCGAAGGCGAAGAACATCGCCGCGCCCCAGCTTTTCGCCAGATCCTCGAGCGACAGCCGCAGCCACGCGTCCGAGGCCGCGAACGCATCGATCGCGAAGCTCGCTCCGAACAGAGCCGCGCCTGCGGCGAACAGGACGGCGGCGCGCGGCGAGACGAGGACCGGACGGCAGTAAGCCGCGAGCAAGGCCAGTCCGGCGAGCCCCCAGGCGACGAGGACATAGTGATCCGGGATGCCCAATCGCCACCCCAGCCGCTCGTGCACCTGGAAGCGGTCGTCGGCCGCGAGGAGGGCGAACAGCGCCGCCAGCGAGACCAGGAAGCGGCGACTTCCGTGGCGCTTCGGCGCATCGGCCGTCGCGGCGAACATCAGCAACAGCGCCGTACCGGCGAGCAGGGCGACGCTCAAGGTCGTATTGACCGCGAACAGCGTCACCGCGCCCTCGATGTCCGAAAAATAGGGGCGAACCTGCGCCTGAGAGCCGCCCATTTCGAGCCCGATCAGCCACATCGAATAGACGGCGAGCATGGCGAAGCAGATGGCGCGGATCCCTGTCACGTTCTCATCTCTCCGCTTCGATCATTGAGAAAGGGCATCGGGCATCCGTCCGCACTAGCGGAAAAAAGCTAATTGCAGGTTGATGATAGCGGCGAAGGGGCCGTGCCCGCGCGTCCGACGTTTTCCTTTTTTCAAGCTCCCGGTGCCATAAGGCCTGTCGATGAAGGCGAGGAGCGACATTGGCGTCGGGGATTTCAAAGGTCGAACATGAGCGCACAGGCTCGGGTGGCGTCTACCGCAGCGCCGCGACCGCCGTCGCCCTCACCTGGGTGCTGCGCCTCATCGGCTTCTGCGCCGTGTTTCTACTCGCTCGCCTGCTCTCGCCGCGCGATTTCGGCATCATGGCCCTGGCGGCGGCGGCGATGGCGCTGGTCGACATCTTCTCCGCTCTGGGGATCCGCCAGGCTCTGTTGCGGATCCCGGAGCCCGAGCGCGCTCATCTCGACACCGCCTGGACCATCCAGCTGATCCTGCTCGTCGTGCTGGCGGCGGTGCTGGCGGCGACCGCGCCTGCCGTGGCCGCCTTTTTCGACGAACCGGCGCTGGCTCCGGTGACGGCGGTGCTCTCGCTTCGATTCGTGCTCCAGGGACTGGCGAATATCGGCATCGTCGAGTTCGATCGCACCTTGCAGCTGGGCAAGGATTTGCGGATGCGCGTGAGCGTCAGGCTGGCGGCGCTCGTCGGGACGGTCATCGCGGCGGTGCTGCTGCGCTCCTACTGGGCGCTGGCGATCGGCCTCGTCCTGCAGTCGGCGCTCCATCTCGGCGCGTCCTACCTCTTCCACCCGTACCGGCCGCGCTTCTCGCTCGCCAAGCGGGCCGAGCTGCTCAACGTCTCGCTGTGGATGTTCCTCGCTTACGCGGCGCAGGTCGTCCATCATCAGGCGGAGCGGCTGGCCGTCGGCAAGATCGCGGCGACGCATGTCGTCGGCTTCTATTCGATCGGCAAGGACCTCGCCTCGATCTTCACCATGGAGATCGCGACGGCGCTGAACCGCGTCACCTTCGTGACCACCGCCCGCACCGGCGCGCCGCTGCACCGCGATGCCGGCCGCGCGGTCGCCATGCTCGGCTCCTATGCGATGATCGCCGCGCCGGCCGGCATCGGCATCGCCGCCGTGGCAGAGGACACCGTCGCCGTCCTGTTCGGCGCGCAGTGGCTGGCCGCCGCGCCGCTCCTCCAGCTGATCGCCCCCGCTTTGGCGCTCTACGCCGTCTACAAGCTGATCGTCTCCTCGCTCCAGGCCTCGGGCCGCGCCCGCACGGCGGCGATCATGTCCTGCGCGGGCGCCGCCGCGACCGCCACGAGCGTCTTCGCGGTCGCCGCGGCCGGAGGGGGCGTGCTCGGCATCGCCGCCGCCGCGCTCGTGCTCAATGCCATCACCCTGCTCGCCGGCATGCTGGTCTTCGCCCGCGTCTCGCGCGTGTCGACCATGCGGCTCGCCGCTACAGTAGGCCGTCCGTTCGCCGCTGCTGCCGCAATGTTCCTGCTCGTTAAGCTGGCGGCGGTGGAGACGGGATATGCGCTGGCCGATCTCGGTTTGTCGATCTCGCTGGGTGCCGCCGCCTATGCGGCTGCGCTTCTTTCGATTTGGGTCGCCAGCGGTCGCCCCGAGGGGGCTGAAAGTACAGCGCTCGCGCTTCTGCGCGACCGTCTCGGTGCTCAGCTTCGTCAGGTGACCTAGGAGGCGGCTTTAGTGGGATCGCTTCGACTGCGGACGCAGACCTTGTATGTGACCGGGCGTCCGCTTTCGGGCCGTTTCAGTTAATCGCTAAGCGACTGGGATGGGCGCGTAGCGGTCGTCTAAGGGCGTTGTGCCGAATTTGGGAGTGCATCGGGAACGAGGCATGTCGCAGTCCGGATTGCCATTTGAGGTTGGCGGCTCCCTTCGCCTACTGCATTGCGGGCGACCTGCGAACCGAGTGGTGGCCCCCATACGAGTTGCCGGACATGCAAGTTCAGCATAATTTGTGGGCTGAAATGTTGGCTGATATTTCAAGTTTATGTTGAAGCTATTGATTTTCAAAATGAAAATCATCGAAAATGGCGGAGAGGGTGGGATTCGAACCCACGGTGGGCGTGAACCCACGGCGGTTTTCAAGACCGCTGCCTTAAACCACTCGGCCACCTCTCCGCATGCGGGCTCTATCCTAATCCTATGCGACACGGCGCATAGCGGGCGCGGCGGGGCGTGCAAGTTTTCCCGGCTTCGCCCTTTCGCCGCGCCGCGCGCTCGTGTCATATGGAAAGGGTGCGGAGAGGGATTCAGTGATGCGGCGTATGCGTTTGGCGGTGGTGGCTCTGGGGATTGCGGTGCTCTCCGCCGCGCAGCCGGCGGGCCAGGCCCCCGCGATCGCCCAGTCCGGGCTCAGCCAGGCGGGCTTCGAGGCGTTCCTGCCGCAATTGCGCGCAGAGGCGCTGCGCGCCGGGGTCAGCCGCGCGACGATCGAGCGGGTCTTCCCCGAGCTCGTCTTCTCCCCGCGCACGATCGAGCTCGACCGCAATCAGCCCGGCGGCGGCACGCCGGGGCGCAGCTCGGGACCGCCGCCGCCCCTGGCGTCCTATCGCGCCCGCCACCTCACTCAGGCGCTGATCGACCGCGGCCGTAACCGCTACGCCGCCAACCGCGGTCGGCTCGGCGAGATCAGCCGCCGCTACGGCGTGCCGGGCGGCGTCCTCGTCGCAATCTGGGGCAAGGAGACGAGCTACGGCGCGATCATGGGCGATTTCGATTTGCTCAACAGCCTCGCCAGCCTCGCTTATGAAGGCCGCCGCCGCGCGCTCTTCACCGGCGAGTTCGTCGCCACCCTGCAGATGCTCGAGCGCGGCTTTCCGCGCAGCCGCCTGACCGGGAGCTGGGCGGGGGCGACCGGCCAGTCGCAATTCCTGCCCTCGGTCTATATCCGGCTCGCGGTCGACGGCGACGGCGATGGCCGAGCCGACATCTGGCGGAGCGAGGCCGACGCGCTCGCCTCGATCGCCAATTACCTGCGCAATGCCGGCTGGCGGCCGGGCCAGCCCTGGGGCGTCGCCGCGCGCGTACCTTCGGGCTTCAATCGCGCCGCCGTGGTCAATCGGATGCGCGCGCCGCGCTGCCCGGCCGTGTTCGAGCGCCACAGCCGCTGGCTGACCGTCGCCGAATGGCGCCGCCTCGGAATCGTCCCGCTGGGCGGCATCCCCGACAATGCGATGGTCTCCCTGTTCGAGCCGGACGGGCCGGGCGCCACCGCTTACCTGCTCACCACCACCTACCGCGCGATCCTCGACTATAATTGCTCGAACTATTACGCGATGACCGTCGGCCTGCTCGCCGATTCGGTCGCGCGCTGAACCCCTCAGGACAAGTTTGAACAGATGATCCGCAAGGCACTGATTTCGATAGCCCTCATCGCGTCGCTCAACGATCCCGCCGCGGCCCAGGCGCCGCCCTTCGAGACCGAGGCGCCGATCGCCTACATGATCGATCTCTCCTCGGGCGCGGTGCTCTACGCGAAAGACGAGAACCGCCGCATCCCGCCCGCCTCGATGGCGAAGATGATGGCCACTCACGTCGCCTTCGATCTGATCCGGCGCGGCGAGCTCGATCCCGACCGGATCTGCACGGTGCGGCCCGAGACCTGGCAGCGCTGGCACGGGCCCGAGGCGGGCTCGACGATGTTCCTCTCCGCAGGCGAGCAGGTCAGCGTCCGCAACCTCCTCCACGGCATCGTCACGCTCTCGGGGAACGACGCCACCGTCGTTCTCGCCGAGTGCATCTCGGGCACCGAGGCCGCCGTCGTTGCCTTGATGAACCGCCAGTCGCAGGCGCTGGGGCTGCGGAATTCCCACTGGGGCAATCCGGTCGGCTGGCCGGACAATGGCGTTACCTATACGACCGCGCGCGATCTCGGGACGCTGGCGGCGGCGACGCTCAACCATTTCCCCCAGCTCTACCGCGAATATTACGGGCAGCGCGAGTTCACCTGGGGCCGCACGATGGGCGGCAACCAGCCGATCACGCAGGGCAACCGCAATCCGCTGCTCGGCCGCGTCGCCGGCGCCGACGGGCTGAAGACCGGCCACACCGCGGAGGCGGGCTACGGCTTCACCGGCTCGGCAGAGCAGGGCGGCCGGCGGCTCGTCATGGTCGTCGCGGGGCTGTCGGGTTTCAACCAGCGGGTCGAGCAATCGGTGCGCTTCATGGAATGGGGCTTCAACGCCTGGCAATCTCGGCCCTTGCTGACCCAGGGCGAGCGGGTCGGCGAGGCCCAGGTGCAGCTCGGCAGCGACGGCACGGTCGGCTTGGTCGCGCCGCGCCCGCTCGCGGTCACCTATCCGCGCGGGCTGGGGCAGAATATCACCGCCCGCATCGTCTATCAGGGCCCGGTCCGCGCGCCGATCGCGCAGGGCCAGCACATCGCCGATCTCGTCGTCCAGGTCGGCGACATGCCGCCGCAGGTGACGCCTTTGGTCGCCGAGGAGGCGGTCGGCGAGGCGGGATTCTTCGGCCGCATCTGGGCCGGTCTCAAGAGCCTGCTCGGCCTGGCGTGAGCGCCCCCGGCCGCTTCGTCACGCTGGAAGGCGGGGAAGGGGTCGGCAAATCCACCCAGCTGAAGGCGCTGGCCGCGGCGCTCCGCGCGCGCGGGCTGGATGTTGTCGAGACCCGAGAGCCCGGCGGCAGTCCCGGGGCCGAGGCGATTCGCAGGCTGCTGCTCCACGATCTGGACTGGACCCCAGAGGCCGAGGCCCTGCTCTTCGCCGCCGCCCGCGCCGATCATGTCGCGCGGACCATCCGCCCGGCGCTGGAGGCGGGTAAATGGGTCGTCTGCGACCGCTTCGTCGACAGCTCGGTCGCCTATCAGGGCGGCGCGGGCGGCCTCGGCTTCGAGACGATCTGGCGGCTGCACGAGGCGGGAAGCCACGGCTTGAAGCCCGACCGCACGCTGCTGCTCAAGCTGCCCGAGTCCGAAGCCGCGCGCCGCGCCGACGATCGCGACACCGCCGGCAAGGATCTGATCGGCGGGCGCGGCACGGACTATCACGCCGCCGTCGTCGCGGCCTTCGATCGCCTCGCCGCCGAGGAGCCAGATCGCTACCGCACCGTCGATGCCTCCGGTGCGCCGGTCGAGGTGACCGACCTCCTTGTCACTGCGCTTGAGGACCTCCTGCCGTGACTCCGCTCTACGGCCATGAAGAAGCGGTCGCCGCCTTCCGCGCCGCGCTCGACGGCGGCCGCCTCCACCACGCCTGGCTGCTCGCCGGGCCGCAGGGGGTCGGCAAGGCTACCTTTGCCGCCAAGGCAGCGCTGCGGGTACTGGCTCAGGCGACTGGGCCGTTGAGTGCGCCGGGCCTCGACGTCCCGGACGATCACTTCGTGACAAGTCTCATGAACGCGGGGAGCCATCCCGATTTCGTGCGGCTGGAGCGGCTGACCAATGAGAGCGGCACGGACCTCGCGCGCAGCATCAAGGTCGACCAGGTGCGGGGTCTGCATCGGCTGTTCGACACCAAGCCGTCGCTCTCGAGCTGGCGGGTGGTCGTGATCGACGCCGCCGACGATCTCGAGCGGCCCGGCGCGGGAAATGCCCTGCTCAAATTGCTGGAGGAGCCGCCGGCCGACACGGCCTTTCTGCTGGTCAGCCATATGCCCGAGCGGCTGATGCCGACGGTGCGCTCGCGCTGCCGGCTGCTGCGCTTCGCACCCTTGAAAAGTGACGCCATGGCGTCGGCATTGCGCGAGGCGCTTCCCGACGCGGAGGAGGGCGAGATCGCCCGACTGGTCGCGGCCGGGCAAGGGGCCCCGGGCCGTGCGATCGCCTGGCGCGGGCTCGATATCGACGCGCTCGACCGGGAGCTGGACGCCTTGGTCCGCGAGGGCGACCCGTTCAACGCCCGCCGTGTGGCGCTGGCGCAGAGCCTCGCGCTCAAGGCCGCCCAGCCGCGCTACGAAGCCTTCCTCGCCCGCGTCCCGGCGCGGATCGCGGCCGAAGCGCGGAATCGCAGCGGCCTGGCGCTCGCCGAGGCACTGGGGCTGTGGGAGCGCGCCGCCGCCCTCGCCGGCACCGCGCGCCGCCTTTCGCTCGATCCTGCGAGCACGGTCTTCGAGCTCGCCGGCCTGCTCGCCGCGCTCGCGCCCGCGAGGGGGCGGCGCGCCGCCTGAGGCGGGGGCTTTATCGCCGCCGCCAAGCCCGCTAGGCGCGTGGGCAATGTCCGAGCCTTTCTACATCACCACCGCGATCAGCTACCCCAATGGCCGGCCGCATATCGGCCATGCCTATGAGGCGGTCGCGACCGACGCGATCGCGCGCTTTCAGCGCCTGCGCGGCCGCGACGTGTTCTTCCTGACCGGGACCGACGAGCATGGCCTGAAAATGGCCCAGGCGGCGCGCGAGCGGGGCGTGCCGCCCGCCGAGTTCGCCGAGGAAATGTCGGGCTATTTCCGCGAGATGGACGAGCTGTTGAACATCTCGTTCGATCGCTTCATCCGCACCACCGAGCCGGAGCATCACCGCGCCAGCCAGGCGATCTGGCGGGCGATGGCGGCGAAGGGCGACATCTATCTCGGCCGCTACGAAGGCTGGTACTCGGTCCGCGATGAGGCCTATTATGGCGAGGAGGAGCTGGTCGTCGCCGACAGCGGCGAGAAGCTCTCGCCGCAGGGCACCGAGGTCGAATGGACGGTCGAGGAGAGTTGGTTCTTCCGCCTCTCCGCCTATCAGGAGCGGCTGCTCGCGCATTACGCGGCGCACCCCGACTTCATCCGCCCCGACTCCCGCCGCAACGAGGTGCTGCGCTTCGTCGAAGGCGGCCTCGCCGGCCTCTCCATCTCGCGCACCAGCTTCGACTGGGGCGTCAAGGTGCCGGACAGCGACGATCACGTCATGTATGTCTGGCTCGACGCGCTGACCAACTACATCACCGGCGTCGGCTATCCGGACGGCGGCGCGGCGTGGGACAAATATTGGCCCGCGGACCTCCACGTCATCGGCAAGGACGTCGTCCGCTTCCACGCGGTCTACTGGCCCGCTTTCCTGATGTCAGCTGGCCTACCGCTCCCGAAGCAGGTTTTCGGCCACGGCTGGCTGCTCTCGCGCGGCGAGAAGATGTCCAAGTCGGTCGGCAACGTCGTCGATCCGGGCGATCTCGCCCGGGCCTTCGGCGTCGACCAGCTCCGCTATTTCCTGCTCCGCGAGGTCACCTTCGGCCAGGACGGCTCCTATTCGAGCGAGGCGATCGTGACCAAGGTCAACGCCGATCTCGCGAATAGCTTCGGCAATCTCGCCCAGCGTACTTTGTCTTTTATCGCAAGGAATTGCGACGGTATTCTACCGGTCGGCGGTAAGAGCGATCCCGCCGATGCCGCCTTGCTGGATCTGGTCGGCAAGGCGGTCCGCGAGGAGATGCCGGGCCATTTCGAGGCGCTTGCGCTCAGCCACGGCATCGAGGCTTGGCTGCGCGCCGTCTTCGCCTGCAACCAGTATATCGACACCCAGGCTCCCTGGGCGCTGCGGAAGACCGACCCCGCGCGCATGACCGCTGTCCTCGCCACGCTTTACGAGGCGATCCGCGATCTCGCCATCGCGATCCAGCCCATCATCCCGGCTTTGGCCGCCAAGCTGCTCGACGCTATGGGAATTCCAGCCAACGAGCGGGATTTTGCGGCCCTGGAGCGGGGAGGGCGTCACGCGGCGCTCGCCGCTTCGGGCTTCCGCCTCGCTTTGCCCACGCCGATCTTCCCGCGCCTCGAGGCGCCTGCGGAGGCCTGATGCGCGGATCCGCGGCGTTTTGTCTCATGCTGGCGGCCTGCGCGGGTGGAGGAGGGGAGGCAAATAACCTCGCCGAGCCTGTCGATCAGGCGGTGCCGGCGAATGTGGCTGAGGCTGTGCCGGCACCAAAAAATGGCCTCAATCACGTCGAGCCCAACCTCGAGCCGCCGGACGATCCCGGTCTCGCGGCGATGAGCCCCTATCGCCGGCGCGAATATCAGCGCGGCTGGCGCGACTGCATGACCGGCAATTACGATCGCGAGCGGCAGGGCGAATCCTACCGGATCGGCTGCATGGCGGCCGAGGAAGCGAAGGAAGCCGGCGGACGCTAGCCGAGGGTGACGGCCCGGCGTGGAGCCACTACATGGCCCATCATGTTCGTCGACAGCCATTGCCACCTCAATTATAAGGGCCTGGTCGAAGACCAGCAGGCGGTGCTTGGCCGTGCCCGGGCGGCGGGCGTGTCGAAAATGCTCAACATCTCGACCCGCGCTTCCGAATGGGACGAGGTGATCGGGCTCGCCGAGCGCGAGGATGACGTCATGGCGTCGGTCGGCATCCACCCGCACGAGGCCGACGTGCATGCCGACGTCGAGACCGAAACCCTGGTCGCGCGTGCGGCGCATCCCAGAGTGGTCGGGATCGGCGAGAGCGGGCTCGATTATTATTACGACCGCTCCGACCGGGCGCGGCAGCGGCAGAGCTTTCGCGCCCACGTCGCCGCCGCGCGCGAGACCCAGCTGCCGCTGATCGTCCACACCCGGGACGCGGAAGAGGATACGTACGAGATCCTCGCCGGGGAGATGGGGAAGGGCCGCTATCCGGCGCTGATCCACTGCTTCACCGCCAGCCAGGATTTCGCCGACAAGGTGCTCGCGCTCGGCCTTTACATCTCGATTTCGGGCATCGTGACCTTCAAGAATGCGAAGGCGCTGCAGGAGGTGACGCGGACGGTGCCGCTCGACCGCCTCCTGATCGAGACCGATTCCCCCTTCCTCGCCCCTGTCCCGCACCGCGGTCGCCCGTGCGAGCCGGCTTTCGTCGCCGATACCGCGCGCTTCCTCGCTGAATTGCGCGGCGAAGCACTCGAGACGCTCGCCGAGGCTACCACCGCCAATTTCTGCGCCTTGTTCGCCAAAGCGACCGCATGAAGCTCCGCATCCTCGGCTGCGGCACCTCCTCCGGCGTCCCGCGAGTGGGAGACGATTGGGGGCAATGCGACCGCAACGAACCCAAGAATCGGCGGCGGCGCGTCTCGATTCTCGTCGCTTATGACGACGCGCGCATCCTCGTCGACACCAGTCCGGACCTGCGCGAGCAATTGCTCGACGCCGGGATCAGGGACATCGAAGCGGTGGTCTGGACCCACGATCATGCCGATCACTGCCACGGCATCGACGATCTGCGGCAGCTCTATCATGCGCGGGGGCGCCCGGTGACCGGCTATGCGCGGTGGGAAGCGCTGGAATCGCTCAAGCGCCGGTTCGCCTATGCGTTCGAGGGGAAGGGAGGCTATCCGGCCGTCGTCACCGGCAAGCTGCTGCCGGATCATGTCAATCTGGCCGGCATCTCGATGCGGGCGGTGGATCAGCCGCATGGCGACATCACCAGCGCGGGACTTCGCTTCGACGCGGGCGGACGGGCGATCGGTTATTCCACCGATTTCAATGAGCTCACCGATGAAATGGCGTTGCTGTTCACGGGTCTGGACCTGTGGGTGGTCGACGCGCTGAGGCATCGGCCGCATCCGACCCACTCGCATCTCGCCGACACGCTGAAATGGATTCGTGAATTGGCGCCTGGCCGCGCTATCCTGACCCATATGGACAATACGATGGATTATGCCACGCTCGCCGCCGAGTTGCCCGAGGGCGTCGAGCCCGGTTATGACGGGATGGAGGTTTTGCTATGAACGACGGCGATCAAGCCATTCATATGCTTTATCTCTTCGGCGTGCTCGTGCTGGTCGGCAGCGCGCTTGCCGTGCGCCGGATCCCGCTCGCATCGGGGCTCAAGATGTTCGTCGGCTGGGTGCTGATCTTCGGCGCCGCCTTCGTCATCTTCGCGATGAAGGACGAGTTCCTCGCGCTCGGCGACCGGGTGCTGCTCGCCGCGCGCGGTGGCGTCGACACGGTCGAGAGCCGGCCCGGCGAGGTCCGCGTCCGGCAGGCGTCGGACGGTCATTTCTGGGTCGATGCCGAGATCAACGGCGAGACGGCGCGCTTCCTGGTCGACAGCGGCGCGACCACGACCAGCCTCTCGCGCGAGACCGCGCGGCGCGCCGGCATCGAATCGGCGCGCGGGCCGGGCGCGATCGTGCAGACCGCCAACGGGATGGTCCGCGTCGAGCGCGGCCGCGCCGAGCGGCTCAGCGTCGGTCCGATCGAGCGCCGCGACGTCGCGGTCCACATCTCCGACGCGTTCGGCAATCTCAACGTGATCGGGATGAACTATCTGTCGAGCCTGTCCGGCTGGGGCGTTGAGGGACGCACGCTCGTGCTGCGTTCCGGACCCCCGGGCGCCGCGACCCCAGTTGACGAAAGCGCGCCGCCGCTCGATTCCGCGGGCGGCCGCGTGAACTTTTAACGGGGATGGAAGGCCCCCTCTCTCTGGGGAATCGGCCTATATTTTACATAATGTATATTATCGGACTTTAGAATGAGCGAGGAAAAGGGCTCCCCCGTCGATCGGCTGCTCACGATCATGGCGCGGCTGCGCGATCCGAAGACCGGTTGCGAATGGGACAGCGTCCAGACCTTCGAGACGATTGCGCCCTACACGATCGAGGAAGCCTATGAGGTCGCCGACGCGATCCGCCGCGGCGACTTGGGCGAGCTCAAGGACGAGCTCGGCGATCTGCTGCTCCAGGTGGTCTTTCACGCGCGCATCGCCGAGGAAGCCGGCATCTTCGATTTCGACGCGGTCGCGACCACGATCGCGGACAAGATGGAGCGCCGTCATCCGCATCTCTTCGGCATGGCCGATCAGGGCGGCCACCGTCTCTGGGAACAAATCAAGGCCGAGGAGCGGGGCGCGAAAGGGCATGAGAGCGCGCTGGAGGGGGTCGCCCTCGCCCTCCCCGCTCTCAAGCGCGCCGAGAAAATCCAGCGCCGCGCGGCCCGCGTCGGCTTCGACTGGCCCGACGCGGACGGCCCGCGCGGCAAAATCGACGAAGAGCTGGAGGAGATCGCCGGCGCGGAGACCAAGACCGAGCGCGCCGCCGAGGTCGGCGACCTGCTCTTCGCCGTCGTCAATTATGCCCGGCACCTTGAGGTGAACCCGGAAACGGCGTTGCGTGAGGCCACCGCGCGCTTTGAATCGCGTTTCCGCAAGGTGGAAGAAATCGCCGACAAGCCGTTGAATGAAATGAATATCGACGAGCTGGAAGCGCTTTGGCAGCGGGTCAAGCAGATGGTCTAGGCCCGCTGGCGCCGCCAGGCCTCGAAACGCGCCCAATCCTTGTCCGACAGCCGCACGACGAAGCGGGTATCGAGCCCCTCATGGTCGTGGCTCAGCACCTCGCCATTGGCGTGTAGCCAGGCAATCAGCTCGCCGTCCGACGCGGGCAGCGTCACCGTTCGCTCCTTCGCCTCCTTGCGCAGGCGCGCGGAGAGGGCGGCGCGCAACTCGTCCACCCCATCCCCGCCGAGCGCCGAAATCGGCACCACGTCCTCGCGCCGCGCCGCCTCCGCCTGGACCCGCGCCGCCGCGTCTCCATCGAGCGTGTCGATCTTGTTCCAGGCCTCGAAACGCGGCGTTTCCTCCGCGCCGATCTCCTTCAGCACCTGCTCGACATCCTCGGCCTGCGCGGCGCTGTCGGGATGCGAGATGTCGCGGACATGGATGACGAGGTCGGCCGAGACCACTTCCTCCAAGGTCGCGCGGAAGGCGGCGACGAGCTGGGTGGGAAGATCCGAGATGAAGCCGACTGTGTCGGAGAGGATCGCCTTGTCGAGCCCGGGCAGCTGGATCTCGCGCATCGTCGGGTCGAGCGTCGCGAACAGCAGGTCCTCGGCGAGTACTTCCGCGCGGGTCAGCCGATTGAACAGGGTCGATTTGCCGGCATTGGTGTAGCCGACCAGGGCGATCACCGGCCAGGGCGCGCGCCGGCGGCGGGCGCGATGGAGGCCGCGGGTGCGCGCCACCTGGTCGAGCTCGCGGCGCAATTTCGCCATCCGGTCGCGGATCAGCCGGCGGTCGGCCTCGATCTGGGTCTCGCCCGGACCGCCCAGGAAGCCGAAGCCGCCGCGCTGCCGCTCGAGGTGTGTCCAGGAGCGGACCAGCCGCCCCGCCTGATAATCGAGATGGGCGAGCTCGACCTGAAGCCGCCCCTCCGCTGTCGCCGCGCGCTCGCCGAAGATTTCGAGGATCAGCCCGGTGCGGTCGATCACCTTGGCCTTGGTCCTCTCCTCCAAATTCTTCTGCTGGACCGGGGTGATCGCGCTGTCGATGATGACCAGCTCGGCCTCCGCCTGGCGCACCGCATCGGCGATCTGCTCGACTTGGCCCTGGCCGAACAGGGTGGCCGGCTTGGCCTGGCGAATGCGGAAGTGGAGCCCCTCCTCCACCCTGATGCCGATCGCTTCGGCGAGGCCCGCCGCTTCCTCCAACCGCGCCTCCGCGCCCCGCCGGCTCTCGCGGCCGAGGTCCGGAACCGCGAGCACCGCTCTGGCGCCGCGCGCGAAGTCCGCATTGTCGTCGCGGTTGAAGACGCTCAGGCGGCCGGCTCCTCGCCTTGCGCCTCGTTGAGGCTGACCGGATTTTCCGGCTGCACGGTCGAGATGGCGTGCTTGTAGACGAGCTGGCAGAGCCGGTCGCGCTCGAGCAGCATGCAGAACAGGTCGAAGGCGGCGATCTCCCCTTGCAGCATGACGCCGTTCACGAGGAACATCGTCACCGGCTCGCCGGACTTGAGGACCGCGGTCAGGAACACTTCCTGGAGCAGGGTCGGCTTCTTCTTTTCGGCCTGCTCGGCGAAGGCCGCCTGCAGCTCGGCGAGATCGAGCGGCTGCGACGGCATGATCGTCGAGATGGCGTGCTTGTAGACGAGCTGCGCCTGCCCATCGCGGCGGAGCAGCACCGAGAAATTGTCGAACCAGGTGATGATGCCCTGCAGCTTGACGCCCTTGACCAGGAACATGGTCACCGGGGTCTTGCTGCGCCTGAGGCTGTTCAGGAACATGTCCTGGAGGTTGTTGACCTTGTCGGCCATATTCTGGTCTCCTCGGCATCGCCCTGCGGCGTGCCGTAACGCGCGCTCATATCACGCGGCGCGAGACCGCGCCAATCCGCGCTATTCGGTTCCGTCGCCGCCGCCGCGCGTGTCGCCAAGCCCGAGCGCTTTCAGTTTTCGGTGGAGCGCCGATCGCTCCATGCCGATGAAATTGGCGGTGCGCGAGATGTTGCCCGAGAACCGGCGGATCTGGACCTTGAGATATTCCCGCTCGAACGTCTCGCGCGCTTCCCGCAAGGGCGTGCCCATGATCGCCTTCACCGCCTCGCCCGGGTTGAGCTGCGTCTGCTCGTTCAGGATTTCGGGCGGCAGCATGTCGATGTCGATGCTGCCGATCCGCTCGCCCGGGGCGAGGATGACCGTGCGCTCGATCACGTTCCGCAGCTGGCGGACGTTGCCGGGCCAGTCATAGGCCTGGAGCGCCGCCATGGCGTCATCCGACACGTCCGGCGTCGGCACCCTCTGGTCGGCGGCGTAGCGCGCGGCGAAGTGGCGGACCAGCTCGGGAATGTCCTCGCGCCGCTCCGCCAGCGCCGGCAGATGCACCGGGACGACGTTCAACCGGTAATAGAGATCCTCGCGAAAGCGGGCGGCGGCGATCTCCTCGGGCAGGGTCCTTGAGGTGGAGGAAACGACGCGCATGTCAACCTTGACCGTGCGCTGGCCGCCGACCCGGGTGAAGCTCTGGTCGGTGAGAACGCGCAGGATCTTGCCCTGGGTCGAGAGCGGCATGTCGGCGATTTCGTCGAGGAACAGGGTGCCCCCATGCGCCTGTTCGAGCAGGCCTGGGCGAGCGAGATCGGCGCCCTCCTCCACTCCGAACAATTCCTCCTCGACCCGCTCGGGCGTCATCCGCGCCGCGGTGACGACAATGAACGGGCCATTGGCGCGCGGGCTCCAATTGTGGAGGAGGCGCGCGGCCACCTCCTTCCCCACCCCGGCCGGGCCCGAGATCAGCACGCGGCTCCCAGTCGCGGCGACCCGCTTCAGCGTGGCGCGGACATTGTTGATCGCGGCGCTGGAGCCGGTCAGCTCCATCTCGTTGCCGACTTGCTGCTTGAGCGCCTCGTTCTCGCGCTTCAGCCGCTCGGTCTCGGTGGCGCGCCCGACCAAGTGAACGAGGTGGCTGGCCTCGAACGGCTTCTCGATGAAGTCGACCGCGCCCTGCCGGATCGCCATCACCGCCGTGTCGAGATTGCCGTGGCCGGAAATCATCAACACCGGCAGCGTGGGATCGAGCCGCTTGATCTCCTCGAGCAATTGCAGCCCGTCCAGCTTCGAGCCCTGCAGCCAGACGTCGAGCAAAGCCAGCGACGGCCGCCGGTCGGCGAGTGCCTGCAGCGCCTCGCTGCTGTTCGCGGCGGTGCGGGTGGAGAAGCCCTCGTCTTCGAGCACGCCCGAGACGAGATCGCGAATGTCCTGCTCGTCGTCGACAATTAGGATATCTAAAGCCATTATATATCAACCACTCACATGAGTATCTTCGGAATATTTCACGGCGTCGGCGCGGAGTCGCCGCAGCACCTCTGCATCGAAGACGAAGCGGACCAACGAGCCCCCGCCGGGCAGATCGTCGAACTCGATCTGACCGAAATGCTCCTCGACGATCTTCTTGACGATGGCGAGGCCGAGGCCGGTGCCCTTGGTCCGCGTCGTCATATAGGGCTCGGTCAACCGGCCGCGGTCGGCGGGAAGGCCGACGCCGCTGTCGGCGATCTCAATCCGGACCTTGCCGTCTTCCTCGCGCACATTGACCGTGACGCGCTCCTTGCCGGTGGCCCACCCCTCCTCCTGCTTCTGCTGGATCGCCTCGACTCCGTTCTTGACGACGTTGGTCAGCGCCTGGCCGAGCAGCCGCCGGTCGCAGACCAGCAATGGGGAAGGATCGGGCACCTCGACGACGAACTCGATCTCGGGATGGGCGACCTCATGGAGGAACACCGCCTGGCGGACGATCTCGACCACCGGCTCCTCGCGGAAGCTGGGCTTGGGCATGCGCGCGAAGGAGGAGAATTCGTCAACCATGCGGCGCAAGTCGCCGACCTGGCGGACGATCGTCCCGGTCAGCCGTTCGAAGGTCGCCGGGTCGGACGTCACCTCGCCGGCGTAGCGGCGCTGCAGCCGCTCGGCGGCGAGCTGGATCGGGGTCAGCGGGTTCTTGATCTCGTGCGCGATGCGGCGGGCGACATCGGACCAGGCGGCGCGGCGCTGGTCGAGCAATTGCTCGGTGATGTCGTCGAAGGTGAGAACATGGCCGCCCTTCACCTTCACCGTCTTGAGCGCGAGCGTGCGCGGCTCGCCCGAGGAGGCGAGCTGGATAACGTCCTCGCGCTCCTCGGCAGCGAGCTGGCGATCCAGCTCGGGCGCGAGATCCGCGAGCTTCTGGCCGACCGGGCTCTTGCCGCCGGTTTTGAGCAAAGCCTCGGCCGAGCTGTTGATCAGCCGCACGACATGGTCGTCGTCGACCGAGATGACGCCAGCAGTGACCCCGGCGAGAACCGCCTCAGTGAACGCCCGGCGGCTGTCGAGCTGGGTGTTGGCGGCGACCAGCTCGCGCGTCTGCTCCTCGATCTGCTCGGTCATGCGGTTGAAGGCATTGCCGAGCGTGCCAACCTCGTCGCGCTCCTGCGACACCGGCACCCGCGCGGATAGGTCGCCGGCGGTCACCCGGCGCGCGGCGTCGACCAGCCGCCCCACAGGCTGGACGAGGCGGTCGGCGAGCTGGAGCGCGATCCAGATCGCGAGCGCGACAATCAGCAGCGACAGGCCGAGCAAGGCGGCGTTGAAGCGCAATTGCAGGTCGCGCGACCGATTCACCAACGTACGATAATCGTCGAGCACCGCCGCGCCGCGCCGCAACTGGGCGGCCAGCTCCGGCTCGAACACGCGGGCGGCGTAGAGATAGGTTTCCTGTCCGAACGGCAAGGCGGTGAGCGCGCCGATCCGGTCGTTGCTCGGCACCGCAAGGCTGGACCGCCGGTCGCGCACGGCCGCGATCATTTGCGGCGTGACCACGCGCTCCAGGTCGCGATCATAGGGATTGACCAGCGCCTGGGAGCGGATTTCGCCGTCCCGGCCGACGGTGAGGATCACCGCTTCGGACAGGTTGCGCAGGAAGACCTGGCGGGCGAATCCCTCGACAAATTCGGGGCTGTCGATCGGTCCCTGCTGCAGATAGGCGGCGAGGTCGCCGCCCATCGTGACCGTTTCCAGATTCACCCGCTCGACCTCGCGGTCGTAATTCTCCTGGGCGAGCGTGGCGGCATTTTCGAGCATGCCGCGGGCGCGGTCCGAGAACCAGAATTCGACGCCATATTGGAACAGCAAAGAGGCGAAGATCACGACGAGCAGGGTCGGCACGGCCGCGATCGCCGAGAAGATCGCCACCAGCCGGACGGGAAGCCGACTCTTGAGCCCGAGCGAGGTTCGCGCCGCGCGCCGCCGCGCCAGCCGCCGCGCGAGCAGCACCATCAGCGCCATCGCCGGCACCAGATTTGCGACGAGCAGCATCGCGGCGCTCGCCGGGGTGAGCAGCGCCCCGCCGGTCAGCACGAAATAGCTGATCACCACGGTTGCAACGAGCGCGATCACGGTCAGCGCCTCGAGCAGCGGCACGAAGCTGCTGCGGCGGAGCAGGATGGAGAGGCGGCGGCGCCAGCGCGGCCGGGACTCGACAGGGATCGCGACTTCGGCGTTCACATTGCGGCTCTAGCACAACAATGTGGCTCAAAGAACACAGTGATTGACCCATGTACCGCACCAACGGCGCGGACGGTCGCTCAGGCCGCGGCGCGGCTCAGCCAGGGCGCATAGAAATCGTGCAGCATCGCCAGCGCGCGCTCCGCGTCCGGCTCCTGGTTGAAGGCGTTGCGGAACTCGGCCGAGCCGTGCAACCCCTTCGTGTACCAGCCGATATGCTTGCGCGCGCAATTGACCCCGATCTGGAGCCCATAAAGGTCGAGCATCGCGCGATACTGCTCGACGATGACCGCATATTGCTCGTCAAGGCTCGGATCGGGCAGCCGCACCCCGGTCGCCAGCCAGTGCATGATCTGCCGCAGGAGCCACGGCCGCCCATAGGCGCCGCGGCCGCCCATCACGCCGCCCGCGCCCGATTGCGCGAGCGCCATATCGGCATCCTCGATCGAATTGATGTCGCCATTGGCGATCACGGGCACGGAGACCGCGTCCTTTACCCGGCGGATGAAGGCCCAGTCGGCCTCGCCCTTGTACATCTGGCAGCGGGTCCGGCCGTGGACGGTGATCATCCTGACCCCGAGATCCTCGGCGATCCGGGCCAATTCGGGCGCGTTGAGGCTGGCATGATCCCAGCCCATCCGCATCTTCAGCGTGACCGGCACCTCGACCGCCTTCACCGTCGCCGCGACAATCGCGGCGGCGAGCTTCAAATCGCGCATCAGCGCCGAGCCCGCCTCCCCGTTGACCACCTTCTTCACCGGGCAGCCCATGTTGATGTCGATGATCGCCGCGCCCCGGTCCTGGTTGAGCTTCGCCGCCTCTGCCATCTCATCGGGCGAGCAGCCGGCGAGCTGCATCGAGACCGGCTCCTCGCTCGGGTCCCAGACCATCTTCTGCAGCGACTGGCGGGTCTCGCGGATCGCCGCCTGACTGGCGATCATCTCGGTCACGGTGAGCCCGGCCCCGTAGCTCTTGACGATCCGCCGGAACGGCATGTCGGTGACGCCCGTCATCGGCGCCAGGATCACCGGCGTCTCGATCCTGACGGGACCGATCTGGATGGGCTTCAGGCGCGACATGGCCGGGCGAAATAGGGTGGAACGCGCCGCCCGGCAAGTTTAGGCACCCGGGCGATGGCAAGGACAGTGGCATTGGTGGTCGCCGCGGGCAGCGGCAGCCGCACCGGGGGCGAGACGCCCAAGCAGTATCGCAAGCTCGCCGGCCGTCCACTCCTGGCGCATGCGCTCGACCGGCTCGATCATCCGCGGATCGACGAGGTCCGGGTCGTGATCGGCGCGGGTCAGGAAGAGGCCTTTGCCACCATAGAGGAGGGCCGCACCCTCCCCTCGCCAATCATCGGCGGCGTGACGCGGCAGGATTCGGTGCGCAACGGGCTGGAAGCGCTGGCGGGGTCGGCACCTGAGCGTATCCTCATTCACGATGCCGCCCGCCCTTTCCTGCCCGCTGGGGTGATCGACCGACTGCTCGACGCGCTCGACGATGCCCCCGGCGCGGTACCAGTGCTTCCGGTCGTGGACACGCTCGCGCGCCGGAACGGCGCCCTCGGTGAGGCCGTGCCGCGCGCCGACCTCATCCGCGTCCAGACGCCGCAGGCCTTCCGCTTCGACGCCATCCTCGCCGCGCACCGGGGCTGGAACGGCGGCGACGCGACCGACGACGCCCAGGTCGCGCGGGCGGCGGGGCTGAACGTGGCCATGGTGACGGGCGACCCGGCGCTCGAGAAGTTGACCTATGACGAGGATTTCGCGCGCGCCGAGGCGATGCTGACGGAGCGCCTCGCGCCGCGCACCGGCCTCGGCTTCGACGTCCACGCTTTCGGCCCGGGCGAATCCGTCTGGCTTGGCGGCGTCGAGATCGCGCACGACCGCGCTCTGATCGGCCACAGCGACGCCGACGTGGTTCTCCACGCCCTTACCGACGCCCTGCTCGGCGCGCTCGGGGCGGGTGATATCGGCGACCATTTCCCGCCGAGCGACCCGAAGTGGCGCGGCGCGCCCTCCGCGCTGTTCCTCGAACATGCCCGCGACCTTGTCGCGCGTGCCGGCGGCCGGATCGCGCATTGCGACGTCACGATCATCTGCGAGATGCCCCGAATCGGCCCGCATCGGGACGCCATGCGCGCCCGCATCGCCGCTCTGTTGCGGCTGACGGTGTCGAGGGTTAGCGTGAAGGCGACGACCACGGAGCGGCTGGGCTTCACCGGCCGCGGCGAAGGCATCGCCGCTCAGGCGATCGCTACCGTCCTGTTGCCGGAAAGCGCATGAGCGAGAACCTCGACACCATCCTGCCCGATGAGCTGGTCGACCTCGCCCGGCGCGTGATCGAGGCGAACCGCGCAGCGGGCCGGCGGATCGCGGTGGCGGAGAGCTGCACCGGCGGCCTAGTCGCGGCGGCGTTGACCGAGATAGCGGGCAGCTCCGACGTGTTCGAAAGCGGCTTCGTGACCTATTCGAACGAGGCCAAGATGGAGCTACTCGGAGTCAGCTCCGACGTCATTGAGACCTTCGGCAGCGTCTCGATCGCCTGCGCCTGGGCGATGGCGCAAGGCACGCTGCAGCGTACCCGCGCCGACGTGGCGGTGGCGATCACGGGCATTGCCGGCCCCGGCGGCGGCTCAGAGAAGAAGCCGGTCGGGACAGTCGTGTTCTCGCGCGCCGAGCGCGAGGACACGAGCGGCGAGATGACGGCGGACCGCAAGGATTTCGGCGATCTCGGCCGCGGCGGCGTCCGCCTTCAGGCGGCGCTTTGCGCGCTCGAGCTGCTGCTTCCCAAATTGCCGTAGAGCGCTTGCGCTCGTTCCTCGAAGGCGCCGATCATCCGCCGCAGCGCCCGATCGAACATCTGCCCGGCGAGCGCCTCGAAGATCCGACTCCGGAACGCGAAATCGACGCAGAATTCGACATCGGTCCCACCTCGTCCGTCGGGGTGGAATTTCCAGCTGTTGTGGAGATATTTGAGCGGGCCCTCGACATAGTCGATCTCGATCTCGCGCGGCCGGGCCTTGCGCACCTTGGACGTGAAGGTCTCCTTCAGCGCCTTGAAGCCGACGACGAGGTCGGCGAGCATCTCGGTCTCGCTGTTCGCGCGCACCCGGGTCGCCGCGACCCAGGGCAGGAATTCCTGATAGCGCCCGACATCGGCGACGTGATCGAAGAGCTGCTCCGGGCTGTAGGGCAGATTCCGGGTCTCGCTGTGGCGGGGCATGGCCGGCTCAGCGCGCCGCCAGCTTCGCCTCGCGCGCGGCCTTCATTTTCGCGAAATCGTCGCCGGCATGATAGCTGGAGCGGGTCAGCGGCGAGGCGGCGACGAGGAGGAAGCCTTTAGCGCGGGCGATCGCGGCATAAGCGTTGAACGCCTGGGGCTTCACGAATTCCTCCACCTTCGCGTGGCGCTGGGTCGGCTGGAGATATTGGCCCATGGTCAGGAAATCGACGTCGGCCGAGCGCATATCGTCCATCACCTGATGGACCTCCAGCCGCTCCTCGCCGAGCCCGACCATGATGCCGGACTTGGTGAAGATCGACGGATCGTGCCGCTTGACGCTTTCCAGCAGGCGGAGCGAGGCATAGTAGCGCGCGCCGGGCCGGATCGTCGGATAGAGCCGCGGCACCGTCTCGAGATTGTGGTTGTAGACGTCCGGGCGCGCCTCGATGATCTTCTCGACCGCAGCCTCGGACTTGTTGCGGAAATCGGGGGTAAGGATCTCGATCGTCGTCGCCGGCGTGTTGCGCCGCAGCGCCTCGATCACCCTGACGAACTGCATCGCCCCGCCGTCCGGCAAATCGTCGCGGTCGACCGAGGTGACGACGATATGGGTGAGGCCGAGCTCCGCCGCGGCGGTGGCGACATGCTCGGGCTCGAGCGGATCGACCGCGCGCGGCATGCCGGTCTTGACGTTGCAGAAGGCGCAGGCGCGGGTGCAGGTGTCGCCCAGGATCATCACCGTGGCGTGCTTCTTGGTCCAGCACTCGCCGATATTGGGGCAGGCCGCCTCCTCGCACACCGTGGCGAGGTTGAGCGATCGCATCAGCTTCTTCGTTT